>NZ_JBXANI010000003.1:0-385749 GCF_058801495.1 Cupriavidus sp. GW822-FHT03E04 | reverse complement strand
GGTCGCTTCTTTGCCTACTTTCTTGGCGAGACAAGAAAGTAGGTCGCCTCCCCGCAGGGGAGGTGAAACTGCAGTTGCCCTTGAAGTTAAGCGGTTGTAGCTGAAGCTGATTTTGCAGTTGCAGCCAAGCCCCCACCCCATAAAGCGAAAAAGCGCGAACATCCCAGTCCGCGCCTAATCACCATCAACCAACCCAACCCTTATGCCACCGCATCCGCCGGCTGCTTCTGCAGCAAAGCCAGCAACTGCGCCAACTCATCCCGCAGCTTGCGACGATCGACAATCATATCGATCGCACCCTTCTGCAACAGGAATTCAGCCCGCTGGAAGCCCTCAGGCAGCTTCTCGCGCACGGTCTGCTCGATCACGCGGGGACCGGCAAAGCCGATCAGCGCCTTGGGCTCAGCAATCACCACATCGCCCAGGAACGCAAAGCTGGCCGAAACACCACCCATGGTGGGATCGGTCAACACGCTGATGAACGGCAGCTTGGCATTCGACAGCTGGTTCAGCATGGACGTGGTCTTGGCCATC
This sequence comes from Cupriavidus sp. GW822-FHT03E04, assembly GCF_058801495.1. NCBI lineage: Bacteria > Pseudomonadati > Pseudomonadota > Betaproteobacteria > Burkholderiales > Burkholderiaceae > Cupriavidus > Cupriavidus sp. GW822-FHT03E04. The sequence continues at coordinate 385,215 of NZ_JBXANI010000003.1, read as the reverse complement.
TGCAGCAGCGACAGCAGGCTTTCCTGCATGCGTGCGCCGCCCGTGGCGGTAATGCAGATGAACGGCACCTTCTGCTCCAGCGCCGCCTGGGCGCCACGCACGAAGCGCTCGCCCACCACCGAGCCCATGGAGCCGCCCATGAATTCGAACTCGAAGCAGCTCACCACGACCGGAATGGTGTGAATGGCGCCGCCGATCACGACCATGGCATCGGTCTCGCCGGTGTCGTCCATGGCGGCCTTGATGCGGTCCGGGTACTTCTTGGTGTCCTTGAACTTCAGTGCGTCGACCGGCAGGATTTCCTGGCCGATTTCATAGCGGCCTTCGGCGTCCAGCAGCCCGTCGAGGCGGGCGCGGGCGCGGATGCGCATATGGTGGTCGCACTTGGGGCAGACGTGGAGGTTGGCCTCGACGTCGGTCCGGTACAACACCGACTCGCACGACGGGCATTTGACCCACAGCCCTTCCGGAATGCCCTTGCGGGTGGAGGGGTCGGTCTGTTGAATCTTGGGAGGGAGGAGTTTATCCAACCAGCTCATGAAAGGCTCCTTTCGGCACATGTGCGGAACATGTCAGGCCGCGAATTTACCATGCCTGCGGTCCGCAGTCCCCGTTCCGCCGGGGCGATGCGCCTGTTGCGGCACAACGGCCGTCAAAATCCGTGTTTTTTGCTGCATTCACCGCCCGTGCGTCGACACGGGCAGCGGCACTTCAATCACATTCAGGCATCCAGCGCCTGGCGGATTTCCGCGATGAACGACCGCAGCGATTGTACCGCCTGGTCGCGCGGCGCATCTTCCAGCAATTGCACCAGGCGGCTGCCGATCACCACGGCGTCGGCCACGCTGCCGATCGTGCGCGCGGTCTGCGCGTCGCGGATGCCGAAGCCCACGCCCACCGGCAGGTTGGCATGGCGCTTGATCAGCGGAATGCGCTCGGCCACGCTGTCGAGGTCGATGGTGGCCGAACCGGTTACGCCTTTGAGCGACACGTAGTACAGGTAGCCGCTGGCCAGCTTGGCCACGGCTTCGATGCGATCGTCGGTGGAAGTCGGTGCCAGCAGGAAGATCGGGTCCATCTCGTTGGCACGCATCTGCGCGGCGAAGGACTCGCACTCCTCGGGCGGATAGTCGACCACCAGCACGCCATCGACACCGGCGGCGCGCGCGGCCTTGGCGAAGGTTTCCTCGCCCATGCGCTCGATCGGGTTGGCGTAGCCCATCAGCACCACGGGTGTCGCCGCGTTGGTCTGGCGGAACTCGGCCACCCAGGCCAGCACCTTGGTCAGCGTCACGCCCTGCGCAAGCGCGCGCTCGGAGGCACGCTGAATCACCGGGCCGTCGGCCATCGGGTCGGAAAACGGCACGCCAAGCTCGATCACGTCGGCCCCGCCCGCCACCAGCGCGTGCATCAGCGCGACGGTCAGGCCGGGCTCGGGGTCACCAGCGGTGATGAACGGAATCAGGCCCTTCTTGTTCTGCGCGGCCAGCGCCGCGAAAGTCGTTTTGATTCGGGACATGGTCATTGAGCGAGAGTGGGCAGCGGCGTGGACGAAGCAGCCAGCAGGGGCTCATCGTTCGCGGCTGCGATGTTCAGGGTAGCGGGCGCGGCCTGCGGCGTCGTAATGCATGCCGCGACGCGCGCGCGCGCCACGTCGACATAGTCGGGATTCATCTCGAAGCCGACGAAGCGGCGCCCGTGCAACGCGCAGGCTACGGCGGTGGTGCCGCTGCCGGTGAACGGATCGAGCACCAGCCCGCCCGGCGGGCAGCTGGCCAGCACCATGCGTTGCACGATATGCAACGGCTTCTGGGTCGGGTGATTGGCGCGCTCCGGATCCTGCCGGTGGATGCGCGGCACGCTCCACAGGTCCTTAGGGTTATAGCCAACCTCCAGCCACTTCTTGCCCTCGAAGCGCGGACGGCTGCGCGCCTTCTTGGTCTCGGCGTCGTACGGCACGCGCACCGGGTCGAGGTCGAAGTAGTAGTCGCGGGCCCGGGCAAAAAAGCCGATGTTGTCGTGCACCGAGGAATACTTGCGCGTGGTGCCGCCCATGCTAGGCACGCGCCGGTCCCAGATGATCTCGTTGATCATGGTCAGGCGCTGCTTGAGCATCACGAACAGCTCCGGCGAGTATTGCCAGGTGCAGAACAGATAGAGCGAGGCGCGCGGCGCCAGCTTGGGCACCACCGCATCGATCCAGCTCGCGGACCATTCCAGGTAGGCGTCCCCGGACAGGCGATCGGAGTCATTGCCGTAGTCCTTGCCCAGGCCATAGGGCGGATCAGCCACGATCAGGTCGATGGAGCCGTCGGCTATGCGCTTGATGCCCTCCAGCACGTCTTCCTGGTAAAGCGTCAGTTGCGGTGCGGCGATGGGCGCGGACGGGGCGCCGCCTTCAGCGGCGCCCGGCGGGAGAAAGTCGCGCATCAGAGGGTCAGCCCCGAACGCTCGGCCACGGTATGCATGTCCTTGTCGCCACGGCCGGACAGGTTCACCAGCAGCAGCTTGTCCTTGGGCAGCGTGGGCGCGAGCTTGCACGCGTAGGCGATGGCGTGGCTGGACTCCAGCGCCGGGATGATCCCTTCGATGCGGCAACAGTCGTGGAAAGCCTTCAGCGCTTCCTCATCGGTGATCGGGACATACTCGGCGCGGCCGATATCCTTGAGCCATGCGTGCTCGGGGCCGACGCCGGGATAGTCCAGGCCGGCGGAGATCGAATGGGTCTCGATGATCTGGCCGTTGGCGTCCTGCAGCAGGTAGGTGCGGTTGCCATGCAGCACGCCCGGCGTGCCGCCGATCAGCGCGGCGGCGTGGCGGCCGGTTTCCAGGCCGTCGCCAGCGGCTTCCACGCCGATCAGGCGCACATCCTTGTGCTCGATGTACGGATAGAAGATGCCCATGGCATTGGAGCCACCACCCACGCAGGCGATCACGGCATCGGGCTGGCGGCCCGTCATCTCCGGCATCTGCACCTTGGCCTCTTCGCCGATCACGCACTGGAAGTCGCGCACCATCATCGGGTAAGGATGCGGGCCGGCCACGGTGCCGATGATGTAGAAGGTGTTCTCGACGTTGGTGACCCAGTCGCGCATGGCTTCATTGAGCGCGTCCTTGAGGGTCTTGGAGCCGCTTTCGACCGGCACCACGGTGGCACCCAGCAGCTTCATGCGGTAGACGTTGGCAGCCTGGCGCTTGACGTCTTCCGAGCCCATGTAGACCACGCACTCCATGCCGAAACGCGCGGCGATGGTCGCGGTGGCCACGCCGTGCTGGCCGGCGCCGGTCTCGGCGATCACGCGCGGCTTGCCCATGCGCTTGGCCAGCAGTGCCTGGCCGATCACGTTATTGATCTTGTGGGCGCCGGTGTGGTTGAGGTCTTCGCGCTTCAGATAGATCTGCGCGCCGCCGAGCATCTCGCTCCAGCGCTGTGCGTGATAGATCGGCGAGGGGCGGCCGACGAAATGCTTCAGCTCGCGGCGGTACTCCGCGTCGAACTCAGGATCCTTCTGGAAGTGCGCATAGGCTTCGCGCAGTTCGTCCAGCGCGTGCACCAGGGTCTCGGATACAAAGGAACCACCATAGGGGCCGAAATGGCCACGGGAATCGGGCAGGTCGTACATGAGTCAGCTCTTCTGAACAGGGCCCTTGCCGTTCTGGCAGGGGCCCGATGACGTTAGGGTCGTGCGCGGGGCAGGTGCGGTTTGCGGGGGATATGCGGGAGGCCGAGCGCCTGGACGGCGACTTGACTCACCCGGCATCCGCGCTGCGCACCGCGCGCACGAAGGCGGCAATCCTGGCGTGGTCTTTCACGCCTTTGGCAGCCTCCACGCCGCTGCTTACATCGACAGCGTAGGGCCGCACGCGCTCAATCGCGCCAGCGACGTTTTGCGCGTTCAACCCACCACTCAAAACGATCCGAGGAGCGGCGCTTGCGGTCGGGTTGTGGGTGGGCGGAAGCCATGCCGGGGGTATCAGGGTCCAGTCGAAGACGTGCCCGCCACCGCCGTAGCCTTCGACGAAGGCATCAAGCAGCAAGGCAGCGGCATCACGATGCAGATCCGCGAATTCTACCAAATCGAGGCCCGGCTGCACGCGTGCCGCACGCAGAAACGGCAGCCGGCAGCGCTGGGCCACCAGGGCGCAGTCCTCGGGGCGCTCGTCGCCGTGGAATTGCAGTAGCGTAAGCGGCACACGCTCCACCACATGGGCAATATGATCGGCCTCGGCATTGACAAACAGGCCCACCACCGACACGAAGGGGCCGGCGGCTTCGGCCAGCGCTGCGGCGCGTGCCACCTCGACAAAGCGCGGGCTGCCCGGATAGAGCACCAGGCCGATCGCGTCGGCGCCGGCATCGACCGCGGCGCGGACATCGTCCTCGCGCGTCAGCCCGCAGATCTTGATGCGGGTGCGGCGCGGCGCGCTGCCTGCTTCAGGCAACTGGGTCATTGGCAAACACTCCATGAAACAGGCTGGCGGCCGTCTCGGCGACCGGGATCTGGTACTGCTCAGGATACTTCACCCCGGCCAGGTAAAGGCCGTCGGGCATGAAAGTGGGCGCTGCCTTGGCGCGGTTGCGCCCTGCCAGCACTTCGGCCAGCCACTCCGGCGGGTTGCGCCCCCGCCCTACCGCCACCAGGCAACCCATCAGGTTACGCACCATGTGGTGCAGGAAGGCGCTGGCGCGAAAGCGCACGAACAACCAGTCGCCGTCGGCCTTCAAGGTGATGTCGTACATGGTCTTGACCGGCGACTTCGCCTGGCACTCGGCGGCGCGAAAGGCCGAGAAATCGTGCTCGCCCAGCAGGCAGCCCGCGGCCGTGCGCATGGCGTCGACGTCCAGGCCCTTGCCTGGCGGAAGCATCAGGTAGCCCGCCCTGCCGTGCACCAGCGGCACACGGTGCGGCCCCACGTAGAGCGCGTAGTAATACATGCGCTCGAAGGCCAGGAAACGCGCATGGAAGCTGTCGTCCACCGGCTTGGCCCATTGCAGCGAGATGCTGGGCGGCAGGAAGGCGTTGACGCCGCGCACCCAGGAAAACGGTTCGCGCGTCAGCTCGGTGTCGATGTGGATCACCTGGCCGAGCGCGTGCACGCCGGTATCGGTGCGGCCCGCCACCGTGGTCGGCACCCGGCTGCCGGCGAACTGCGCGATGGCGTCCTCGAGCCGGTCCTGCACCGTATTGCGGTGCGGTTGCGACTGCCAGCCGGAGAAGGCGGCGCCGTCATAGTGGAGGCCGAGGGCAATGCGGGTCATGGGGCGGAAATTGACGACGGAAATTGACGATCAACGGGAGCTAGCGAAAACGGCGCGGCGCCGATGAGGATCGCCCGGCTGCCGGCTCGCAAAAAAACAAATGCGCCGGGAGCCACGCTCCCGGCGCATTGGTGGCGAGCTGCCGGGCGCATCGCTTGCGCACAGCCCGCCATTCTACAGCTTGGCTGTCAGGCCACGTCCCGCAGCAAAGTCTTGGCTTCGGTCAGCAGCGGGTCCTGCGACTGCTCCACCACTTCCTGCAGCAATTCCCGCGCGCCTTCCTTGTCGCCGATCTCGATATAGGCGCGGGCCAGGTCGAACTTGATCTGCATGTCGCGGCCACCATCGGCGGAGTCGGCCGACAACGTGCTCGGCGAGATGCCGCGCGCCGTGTCGAGCCCGCTTTCCGCACTCACGCGGGACAGATCGATCGGCTCGGACAGCTTGCCGTCGCGCAGCATGGTCGGCGCCGGCAGGGACGAGCCGAACGAGGAACGTGCCTCGTCATGCACTTGCGCCGGGCTGTCGGCACGCGCGTCGGCATGGCCCGCCGGACTGAGGTCCAGCGAGATGCCGGACATGTCGAAGTCGAGCGGACGGCTACGCGTAGGCGTATCCAGCGCCGGGATGTCGTCATGACCGTCATGAGCACCGATGGCATCGGCCTCGGGCAGATCCAGGCCAAGGCCATCGTCCAGGCGCGCGGCTAGCGCCGAAGGCGCCGCCTCGCCATTGCCGAACACGCGCGAGGCGGACTCGGGCGCGGTGATCGGCGCACCGGCTGCCGGCGCGGGGAACCCATCCAGCGGCAGCGCGAAGTCTGCCAGGTCCGCCAGCGGGGTTTCACGCGGTGCCGCCGCCAGGTCTTGCGACGGATCGTGGGTGCGCCACTGATCGGCCGGCAAGGTAGTGGTGTCAACCGACGCGACATCGGGCGCCACATTCAAGTACAAGGCATTGTTCGGATCGAGGCTACGCCCCATCTCCGCTGCCTGTGTCCACTCCGCCCCGTGTCCTCCAGTCTGGGCGAACATTTCTTCTGCAATCACGCGAAAACCTTCCACATCCTGACGAGTGTTGTAAATCTCCATGAGCTTGAGGCGGATCGCCTGGCGCTCAGGGTTTTGCTGCAAGGCTTCGCGCAGGATTTCCTCGGCCTGCACATCGCGCCCGTAGGCGATATAGACATCGGCCTCGGCGATCGGATCGACCTCGTTGGCTTCCGCGGCATTGTTGCCAATGCGGAAATCCGCTCCGAACACGCTGTGCTGCGAGGTGTCCACGCTCTGCCCGCCCGCGGTGCCGAACAGCGAATTGCCGCCGGCCATGACGGTGCTTTCCTGCGACAGGATGCTGTCCCCGAAGGCCGCGCTGTCGCTGGTCTTCTGTTGCTGGCGCCGGCGATAGATCGCGTAGCCGCCCAGCAGGGCAATCAAGAGTCCGCCGCCTGGCAGCAGCATCGGATTGGCAAGCAGGTCTTCGATGAAGGACGGCTGGGCCACCGGCGCGGGCTGCGTCACGACCGGCGGGCGCTTGGCGGCAGGCGCGGAAGCGGCAGCAGGCCTGGCGGCAGCCGCAACGGTGGCGTCCGCGGCATTCGTGCCAGCACTACTGGCGTCAGCGGTGGCCGCAGGCGCGGACGCCGGGGATGCTGCGAGCGGCGCCGCTGCCGCGGCGGCCGTGGCCGCGCTGGTGCCAGCGCTGGCCGTTGCCGTTGCCGGGGCCGGGGCCGGGGCCGGCGCGGCAGCGTCGGCCTTAGCGGCCTCAGCCGGAACCACGGCAGGTGCGGCGGCGGGAGCTGCAGGTGCGGCGGCCGAGTCCTTGCCCGCCCCCTTCTGTACCTGGGCCAGCTTGGCGATCTCGGCGTTCTTCAGCTCGACCAGCCGCTGCATGTCGGTCACGTTCTTCTCAAGCTGCGCGAGGCGTGCCTCGGCCTCCTTGAGTTGGCGCTCCTTGGCGATAGTGGCTTCGGTTGCCGCAGCGGCAGCAGCTTGGCTGGCACGATCGGGCTTGCTGAGCTTGAGCTCGTCGCGTGGGCCGGCGGCCGGGGCGGCCTGTTCCTGCACGCGCGCGGTGACGTTGCCCGACTGTTCGCGGCCACTGCCGGCCTCGACCGAGCGCCCCGCCGCCGCCGTAGCCAGGCGGCTGCGGTAAGCGTCGAAGCCCTGCGTGCGCGCCACCACTTCGCGGCGTGCCGCGCGGGGCGTGACCGATTGCGCTTCTTGCTGGCTAGGCACCTTGAGCACGGCGCCCGCCTTTAGGCGGTTCATATTGCCGCCAACGAAGGCGTTCGGATTGTTGCGATAAAGCGCGACCAGCATCTGGTCCAGCGATACCGAATCCTGTCCCTGGGACGCCTCGCCGGCAATGGCGGAGAGGTTGTCGCCTCGCTGCACGGTGTAGGTGCCGCCAGCCGCGGCAGCACCGTCCGCCGAAGCCTGCGTGGCGGCGCGGTGCGCACGCGGCGCTGGAGCCTTGGCCTGGGGCCGTGGCGCCGGGCTGGCCGCCACGGGAGGCGGAGCCTGCACCGACGGCGCGGGCACGGGCGCGGCGCTTGGCGCGGGCGCCGCCGGGCTGGTGGCGCCCGATTCGTCGGGCGTGCCCGCCTGCACTACGGTGGTTGGCGAGAATGTCTGGTTGGAAGGCTTGGCTCCTGCCGGATCCAGCAGGAAGGTATACGCGCGCGACACCTTGCCGCTCGCCCATGTCATGTCGACCAGGATGTCGACAAAGGGCTCGCTGAGCGGCTGGGTTGACCGGACCCGTGCCACATAGCTCCCATTGGGGCGGCGCTCGACCTGCAGCCGCAGGCTGCTGACCGCAGGCAGATATGTCAGGCCGGCCTTGGCATATGCATCGGGCGACGCCAGCTTGACGGCCAGGCCGTCCGCTTCTTCCGCACTGACGCCGCTAATATCGATTTCCGCTTGCAGCGGCTGACCCAGATTCGACTGTACCCGCAATTGCCCAAACCCCGCGGCATACGCGGCCGGCTGCGCGAGCAGCAAACCGAGTGCCGTGAAGGCCAGCGTTGACCAGCGCTGGCGGGCGGTAGGCGCATCTTTCCGGCGATGTTGGCTCACACTCACCTTGTGCTCCGTTGTGTTCTAGTAGTGAAATTAACTTAACATCAATGGTTTAGCGCAGCAAGTTAGCGTCCCGACTGAGCCCCGCGCCAACTTGTACGGACGTGCGGATGACCGCCCCGCAGCCCGGCATATGCCGCCTGTATTGTGACGCAACACCGGGAAAAATAGGCGGCTGGGCGTGACAACGCCGCGCACAGGCGCGGCGTTGTTATCAAAGCCCGTGGTTTCTGTTGCCTTGCTGCAACGGAACCACGGAGGCCTTGCGCGGAGCCTCAAGACATGGACCAAGACATGACTCAAGCGCTGCTTGGGAGCAAGTCCCTGGCTCAGGCTTCGATCAGGATGCGCAGCATACGACGCAGGGGCTCGGCGGCGCCCCACAGCAGCTGGTCGCCGACGGTGAAGGCCGAGAGGTATTCTCCGCCCATCTGCATCTTGCGCAGGCGTCCCACCGGAATGGTCAGGGTGCCGGTCACGGCGGCCGGCGTGAGGTCGGTCATGCTGGCCTCACGGGTATTCGGCACCACCTTGGCCCACTGGTTGTTTTCGGCCAGCATGGCTTCGATCTCATCGAGCGGCACGTCGCGGCGCAGCTTGATGGTCAGCGCCTGCGAATGGCAGCGCATGGCGCCAATGCGCACGCACAGGCCGTCCACGGCGATCGGCGCAGCGCCGGTCGCGCCCAGGAAGCCTTCGCCGCGACCCAGGATCTTGTTGGTCTCGGCGCCGGCCTTCCATTCTTCCTTCGACACGCCGTTGCCCAGGTCCTTGTCGATCCAGGGAATCAGGTTGCCAGCGAGCGGCACGCCGAACTGCTTGGTTTCGTCCGCGGACAGGCCGTGCTGGGTTGCAAGGATGGTGCGGTCGATTTCCAGGATGGCCGATGCCGGGTTATCCAGCAGCGACTTGACCGACGCGTTGAGCGTGCCGAACTGCGTCAGCAGCTCGCGCATGTGCTGCGCGCCACCGCCCGAGGCAGCCTGGTAGGTCATGGACGTCATCCAGTCGATCAGGTCGTGCTGGAACAGGCCGCCCAGGCCCATCATCATGCAGCTGACCGTGCAGTTGCCGCCGATGAAATTCTTGACGCCCTTCGTGAGCGCGTCCTTGATGACACCAAGGTTGACCGGATCCAGCACGATGATGGCATCGTCCTTCATCCGCAGCGAGGAAGCCGCGTCGATCCAGTAGCCCTTCCAGCCAGCTGCGCGCAGCTGCGGGAAAATCTCGTTGGTGTAGTCACCGCCCTGGGCGGTGAGGACAACGTCGCACTTCTTCAGCGCTTCGATGTCGTTCGCATCCTTGAGCTTGGTTTCATTCTTGGCCATGGCCGGAGCCTGGCCGCCAGCGTTGGACGTGCTGAAGAATACGGGCTCGATATGGTCGAAATCGCGCTCTTCCTGCATGCGTTGCATCAGGACGCTGCCGACCATTCCTCGCCAGCCGACGAGACCTACAATCATGACTAACCTCGGATGTGATTTGAACTTCCCCGCGCTTTCCTCGCCCGACGTGACTGCGCGGGGAAGACGAGCAGGCACGACGAACGATCTAGCCGATCGTTTTGGTAGTAATGGTTTTAATCGTCGTTGCGGTAAGCGGGTGGCCGTGCGAACCCAGGCCAACCGGGCTGCGGGTAGCAACCGGGGCGGCGATGGCAGTCGAGGGGGACTGGAAGATTCGGACCATTCGCGAAGTCTACACGATTTTGTGGCGCTGCCACACGGGGGAAATCGGGGACAAATGAAAGAAAAGGCGCCGCATGCGGCGCCTTTTTAACTTTAATGCGGCTTACAGGGCCGCGAGCACGGCCTCGCCCATTTCACGCGTGCCGACTTGCTTGCAGCCCGGCGTCAGGATGTCGCCGGTGCGATAGCCCTGGGCCAGCACCTTCTTGACGGCGTTCTCGATGCGGTCGGCCTGTTCGGCGCGGTTCAGCGAGAAGCGCAGCATCATCGCCGCCGACAGGATGGTGGCCAGCGGATTGGCCACGCCCTTGCCCGCGATGTCCGGAGCGGAGCCGTGCGACGGTTCGTACAGGCCCTTGTTGTTGGCGTCCAGCGAAGCCGACGGCAGCATGCCGATCGAACCCGTCAGCATGGCAGCCTCGTCCGACAGGATGTCGCCGAACATATTGCCGGTGACGATCACGTCGAAGCTCTTGGGCGCCTTGACCAGCTGCATGGCCGCGTTGTCCACGTACATGTGCGACAGCTCGACTTCCGGGTATTCCTTGTGCACGTCGATCACGACGTCCTTCCAGAACTGGAAAGTCTCGAGCACGTTGGCCTTGTCCACGCTGCACAGCCTCTTGCCGCGCTTGGCCGCGGCCTGGAAGGCCACGTGGGCGATGCGGCGGATTTCCGGCTCGCTGTAGCGCATGGTATCGAAGCCTTCGCGTGCGCCCTTGAAAGGACCGTCCGGGGCTTCGCGCATGCCGCGCGGCTGGCCAAAGTAGATGTCGCCGTTCAGCTCGCGCACGATCAGGATGTCCAGGCCGGCCACCAGCTCGGGCTTCAGGCTGGACGCACCAGTCAGTTCCGGATAGCAGATCGCCGGACGGAAGTTGGCGAACAGCTGCAGGTGCTTGCGCAGGCCGAGGATGGCCTGCTCGGGACGCAGCGGGCGATCCAGCTTGTCGTACTTCCAGTCGCCCACGGCGCCGAACAGGATGGCGTCGGCTTCCTGGGCCAGCTTGAGCGTGGCGTCGGGCAGCGGATGGCCGCTGGCCTCGTAGCCGGCGCCGCCCACCGGGGCGGTTTCCATCTCGAATTTTTCGTCGAGCGCGTTCAGGACCTTGACGGCCTCCGCGATGATCTCGGGACCGATGCCGTCACCCGGCAGGACTGCGATTTTCATGCTTTGTCTTCCTTGTTTTGTCTCAGCGTCTCAGCGTACCAGCCGGCCTCAGCCGACCACGCGGTTGTTCAACCACGGCATCCTGGCCACGCGCTCGGCCTCATACGCCTTGATCTTGTCGGCATGGCGCAGGGACAGGCCGATATCGTCAAAGCCGTTGAGCATGCAGTACTTGCGGAACGGCGCGATGTCGAACGGGTAGCTGTTGCCGCCCGGCGTGACCACCAGTTGCTTATCGAGATCGATGGTCAGCTTGTAGCCGTTGAACGCATTGGTCTCGTTGAAGATGTGGTCGACCTGCAACTCGGTCAGCACCACCGGCAGCAGGCCGTTCTTGTAGCAGTTGTTGAAGAAGATGTCGGCAAAGCTCGGCGCGATCACGGCGCGAAAGCCATATTGCGTCAGCGCCCAGGGAGCGTGCTCGCGCGAGCTGCCGCAGCCGAAGTTGCGGCGGGCCAGCAGGATCGAGCCGCCCTGGTAGCGCGGCTGGTTGAGCACGAAGTCCGGGTTCAGCGGGCGGAGGCTGTTGTCTTGCCCGGGCTGGCCCACATCCTTGTAGCGCCATTCGTCGAACAGGTTCGGGCCAAAGCCGGTGCGCTTGATCGACTTGAGGAATTGCTTGGGGATGATGGCGTCGGTGTCGACGTTCTCGCGGTCCAGCGGCACCGTGAGCCCGCTGTGTACAGTGAACTTGTCCATGGTCGGTTCCTTACTTCTTTGCCGCGCTTTCGAGCGAGCGGCCTGCGGCCTGTGTGTCCTTGCCAAGGCCGGCCATCGTATGGCAGCCGGCCAGTTGCAGCATGCCCAGGCATGCGAGCAACACAATCAGGGCTTGTTTCATGATGAGCCTGCGCGAATTAGCTGAGCTGGCGGATATCGACGAAGTGGCCTTCGATGGCAGCCGCGGCGGCCATCGCCGGGCTCACCAGGTGAGTCCGGCCACCGGCGCCCTGGCGCCCTTCGAAGTTGCGGTTCGAAGTCGACGCGCAGCGCTCGCCCGCCTCCAGGCGGTCGGCATTCATGGCCAGGCACATCGAGCAGCCCGGCTCGCGCCACTCAAAACCCGCGGCCTTGAAGACCTTGTCCAGCCCTTCACGCTCGGCCTGCTCCTTGACCAGGCCCGAGCCCGGCACCACCATCGCCAGCTTCACGTTGGAAGCCACGCGCCGTCCCAGTTTTTGCACGACCCACGCAGCGGCACGCATGTCTTCGATGCGGGAATTGGTGCAGGAACCGATAAAGACCTTGTCGATCTTGATGCTGTCCACTGGCACGTTGGGCTGCAGGCCCATGTACTCGAGCGCGCGCTCCATGGCGTTGCGCTTGTTCGGGTCCTTTTCCTTCTCGGGATCCGGCACGCGGTCCTCGATGCTGACCACCATCTCGGGCGAGGTGCCCCAGGTCACCTGCGGACGGACCTCTTCCGCGCGCAGCTCGACCACCTGGTCGAAATGCGCACCGGCGTCCGAATGCAGCGTGCGCCAGTAGCCCACGGCCTGCTCCCACTCCACGCCCTGCGGCGAGAACGGGCGGCCCTTGACGTACTCGAGCGTGACATCGTCCACCGCCACCAGGCCAGCGCGCGCGCCCGCCTCGATGGCCATGTTGCACACCGTCATGCGCCCTTCCATGCTCAGGTCGCGAATGGCCGAGCCGGCGAACTCGATGGTGTAGCCGGTGCCGCCCGCGGTGCCGATCTTGCCGATCACCGCCAGCACGATGTCCTTGGCGGTGCATCCGCGCGGCAGCTTGCCTTCCACGCGCACCAGCATGTTCTTGGCCTTCTTGCCCAGCAACGTCTGCGTGGCCAGCACGTGCTCCACCTCGGAGGTGCCGATGCCGTGCGCCAGCGCGCCAAACGCGCCGTGCGTGCTGGTATGCGAATCGCCGCAGACCACCGTCATGCCCGGCAGCGTAGCGCCCTGCTCCGGCCCGATCACGTGCACGATGCCCTGGCGCAGGTCGTTCATCTTGAACTGGGTGATGCCGTACGCGTCGCAGTTGTTATCCAGCGTATCCACCTGCAGCTTCGACACCGGATCGGCAATGCCCTGGCTACGATCCGTGGTCGGCACGTTGTGGTCCGACACCGCCAGGTTGGCGCTGATGCGCCAGACCGGGCGCTGCGCCAGCTTCAGGCCTTCGAACGCCTGCGGGCTGGTGACTTCGTGCAGCAGATGGCGATCGATGTACAGCATCGTGGTGCCGTCATCCTCGACGTGCACGGTGTGGTCATCCCAAAGTTTGTCGTAAAGCGTCTTGGCCATGATGCAGGGGGGGCGGGCCGGGACCGTTTGGTACAGCACGGTTGGCGGCGTCGCGCGGTAGTTTGGGGGATTTTTCGCAGGAACGCGGGCAACGAAATGCGGCTTGCTGCGATGCTTGACTTCACAATCGATTATGCCACAGCGATAGCGCGCGACCGGGCCGTGGCCGGCCTGCGCGGCGGCGGAAATGTAATGTGATTGGCGAAAGGGGGATTTCGCCGATGGCGAAAAGGGGGAATGGCGAGGGTCTTCTCCCGCTCGCCCGCCAGGCGGGTGAGCGGGAGAAAAACTGGGCTCAACCGCCCAGGTAAGCGCTCTTGATGCGGTCGTTGGCCAGCAGATTGGCGCCGGTGTCCGCCAGCACCACGCGCCCCGTCTCCAGCACATAGCCGCGATCCGCCACGCCCAGCGCCTTGTTGGCGTTCTGCTCGACCAGGAACACTGTGACGCCCTCGTCACGAATGGTCCGGATGATGTCGAAGATCTGTGCGATCACCAGCGGTGCCAGGCCGAGCGTCGGCTCGTCCAGCAACAGCAGGCGGGGCCGGCTCATCAGTGCGCGGCCGATGGCCAGCATCTGCTGCTCGCCGCCGGACATGGTGCCGGCGCGTTGCGTGGAGCGCTGCTTGAGCCGTGGGAAGAGCTTATAGACGTGCTCGACGCCCGCCTCGATCTCGTCGCGCTTGCCGAAGAAGGCGCCCATCTTCAGGTTGTCCAGCACCGTCAGGCTGGGAAACACGCGCCGCCCCTCCGGCGAGATCGCCATGCCGAGGCGCATGATCTCGTGCGTGGGACGGCGCGTGATGTCCTGCCCTTCAAACATCACGCGCCCGCTCGACGCGCGCGGCGAGCCGCACACGGTCATCATCAGCGTGGTCTTGCCAGCGCCGTTGCTGCCGATCAGCGTGACGATCTCGCCCTTGTTCACCTCAATCGATACGCCAGACAGCGCTTCGATCGCGCCGTAATGGGTATGGACTTGTTCCAGCTTCAGCATCAGTCCTCTCCCAGGTAAGCCTTGATCACGCGCGGGTCGTTGCGCACTTCGGCCGGTTTGCCGACCAGGATCGGGCGGCCGTGTTCCATCACCAGGATGCGGTCGGACACGCCCATCACCAGACTCATGTCGTGCTCGATCAGCAGCACCGAGATCTTGTGCTCGCGCCGCAACTGGTCGATCAGCTGCGACAGCTCGACCTTTTCCTGCGGGTTGAGGCCGGCAGCCGGCTCGTCAAGCATCAGCAGGCGCGGATTGGTGATCATGCAGCGCGCGATTTCCAGCCGGCGCTGGTGGCCATACGACAGCGTGCCCGCCTCGCGGTTGGCCACGCCACGCAGCCCCATGCGCTCGAGCCACAGCGCGGCACGCTCCAGCGCCTCGCGCTCGGCACGGCGGTAGGCCGGCGTGGCAAACAGCCCGCGCAGCAGCCCGGAGCGTACCTGCAGGTGTTGCGCCACCAGCAGGTTCTCGACCACCGTCAGTTGCTTGAACAAGCGGATGTTCTGGAACGTGCGCACCAGGCCACGGCGCGCCACCTGGTGGCTCGGCAGGCGGGCGATCGAATGCCCGTCCAGCATGACCTCGCCGGCGGTGGGCTTATAAAAGCCGCCCACGCAATTGAACACCGTGGTCTTGCCCGCGCCGTTGGGGCCGATGATGGCGAAGACCTCATCGCGGCGCACATCGAAATCGATGCCGTCGACCGCCAGCAGGCCGCCGAAGCGCATCTGCAGGCCGGAGACTTTCAGCAGTTCCGCTGATTGAACTTGGCTCATTGCGGCAACTCCACATGGGGGCGGCTCGCGGGCAGCAGGCCCTGCGGACGCCACATCATCATCAGCACCATCACCAGGCCGAAAATCAGCATGCGGTACTCGGCGAAGCCGCGCGCCATTTCCGGCAGCGCGGTCAGCAGGATAGCGGCCAGGATCACGCCCAGCTGCGAGCCCATGCCGCCCAGCACCACCACCGCCAGGATCAGCGCGGACTCGATAAAGGTGAACGATTCGGGATTGACCAGGCCCTGGCGCGCGGCGAAGAACGCGCCGCCCAGGCCGGCGAAGGCCGCGCCCAGCGTGAACGCCGACAGCTTGATGCGGGTCGGGTTCAAGCCCAGCGACCGGCAGGCGATTTCATCCTCGCGCAGGGCTTCCCATGCGCGGCCCATCGGCATGCGGATCAGCCGGCTGGTGACGAACAGCGTGAAGCCCACCAGCAGCAGCGCCAGCAGGTAGAGGAAGATCACCATGTGCTCGCCGCTGTAGTCCCAGCCCAGCAACTCATGAAAGGTCATGACGCCTTCCACGCTAGAACTGCGCGCCATCTCGATGCCGAACACGGTCGGCTTCGGGATGCCCGACACGCCATCCGGTCCACCGGTGAGGCTGGTCAGGTTGTTGAGCAGCAGGCGGATGATCTCGCCGAAGCCCAGCGTGACGATGGCCAGGTAGTCGCCGCGCAGCCTCAGCACCGGAAAGCCCAGCACGAAGCCGAACAGCGCCGACATGCCGGCGGCGATCGGCAGGCACTCCCAGAAGGTCAGCCCGAAATATTGGTTGAGCAGCGCGTAGGTGTAGCCGCCGACCGCGTAGAAGCCGACGTAGCCCAGGTCGAGCAGGCCGGCATAGCCCACCACGATATTCAGGCCGAGGCCCAGGATCACGTAGATCAGTGCCAGCGTGGCCACGTCCACCGCGCCGCGCGAGCCAAAGAACGGGAACACCAGGCCCACCGCCAGCAGCAGCCAGATCACCTTGCGCTGCTGGGTCGCGCCCAGCGCGGGCAGGCTCGGCACCTTGACGCCGGCCGTAGCGCGCTGGAACAGCGGCTTGAAGAGCTGGAACAGGAAGACCGCGCCCACCGCCAGCCACACCGGCTGCCAGTGCGGCTCGAGCACGACCTTGTAGCCGTCGAGCTTCAGCTGCAGCCCCAGCACGGGAATGGTCAGGATGGCCGTCATCACTGCCGCGACGATGGCGTTCTTCAGGGTCTGCCCTGCCGGCGCGCCCTGCGCCAAACTGATTGGCGTAGAAATAGCTTGTGTCATAGCGTCCTCACACCTTTTCAACGTCAGGCTTGCCCAGCAGCCCGGTCGGGCGGAACAGCAGGATCAGCACCAGCAGGCCGAACGCCACCACGTCCTTGTACTCGGCCGGCATATAGCCGGAGGCAAAGGTCTCGGCCAAGCCCAGCAGCACGCCGCCGAGCATGGCGCCCGGGATGCTGCCGATGCCGCCCAGTACGGCCGCGGTGAAGGCCTTGATGCCGGCCACGAAGCCGATATACGGGTTGAGCTTGCCGATGGTCAGGCCGATCAGCACGCCGCCCACCGCCGCCAGCATCGCGCCCAGCACGAAGGTGAAGGAGATCACGCGGTTAGTGTCGATGCCGAGCAGGTTGGCCATGCGCATGTCTTCGGCACAGGCACGGCAGGCGCGGCCCATGCGCGAGTGGCCAATAAATAGCGTCAGCGCGATCATCAGCACCAGCGTCACGCCCACGATCAGCAGGCGCGAATACGGCATGGTCACGGTGAAGTCACTGCCCATCTGAAACTCGATGGCGCCGGAGATCAGCACGGGCACAGACACGTCGCGCGCGCCCTGCCCGATCTGCACGTAGTTCTGCAGGAAGATCGACATGCCGATGGCGGAGATCAGCGGCACCAGCCGCGGACCGCCGCGCAGGGGCCGGTAGGCCACGCGCTCCACGGCAAAACCATACAAACCGGTGACCAGGACGGACACCAGCAAGGCGGCGCCCAGCACCAGCGGCAGCGGATAGCCCGCGCTCGCGCCGATGGCGGTGAGCGTCACCAGGCCCACGTAGGCGCCGATCATGTAGATCTCGCCGTGGGCAAAATTGATCATGCCGATGATGCCATAGACCATGGTGTAGCCAATGGCGATCAGCGCATAGATCGCACCCAGCGTCAGGCCATTGACCAGTTGCTGGGTAAACTGTGGAAGGAACTCGTTCATGCGGGAAGCCCCATAACTTTGAAGCTGGAGACGCCGGCGTTGCAGGAGGTGCGCAAGCGCCGGGCCGGCTCCGTAATGCCGGATATGCCCAGGCCCCGGGCGCGGCGGATAAACCGCGCCGGCCGGGCAACCGGACCCCGATACCAAAACGCCCCGCTCAAGCCATGAGCGGGGCGCGCAAAGCCAATGTGCGGCTTAGTTGGCAGCGGTCTTGGTGGCGTCCTTGTGCCAGGTAAACACAACGAACTTGAACGACTTCAGGTCGCCCTGCGCGTCATACTCGACCTTGCCGATCGGAGTCTGGAAGGCGTTCTTGTGCATGTACGCGGCAACCTTGGTCGGATCGGTGCTCTTGGCGCCGGCGATGGCGTCGCCGATGATCTGGACCGCGGCGTAGGCCGGCATCTGGAACGGACCGTTGGCGTCACGCTTCTTGTCGGCGAAGGCCTTGACCAGCGCGGCGTTGGACGGATCGGCGGAGAAGTCGGCCGGCAACGTGACCAGCATGCCTTCCGAAGACGCGCCGGCGATGGCCGTCACGTCCTTGTTGCCCACGCCTTCAGGACCCATGAAGGTCGCCTTGACGCCCTGCTCGCGCGCCTGGCGCAGCAGCAGGCCCATTTCCGGGTGATAGCCGCCGAAGTAGACGAAGTCCACGCCTTGCGACTTGAGCTTGGTAATGACGGCGGAGTAGTCCGAATCGCCAGCGTTCACGCCTTCGAACACAGCCACGGGGATCTTGGCGGCTTCCAGGTCCTTCTTCACCGACGAGGCAATGCCCTGGCCGTACGACTGCTTGTCGTGCAGGATCGCGACCTTCTTGGGCTTGATCTTGGTGATGATGTACTGGGCAGCAGCCGGGCCTTGCTGGTCGTCGCGGCCGATGGTGCGGAAGATGAACTTGCGCTTCTTGTTTTCGGTCAGCTGCGGCGCGGTGGCCGACGGCGTCACCATGACGATGCCTTCGTTCTCGTAGATGTCCGAAGCCGGGATGGTCGAGCCCGAGCACACGTGGCCGATCACGTAATGGATCTTCTGGCTGACGATCTTGTTGGCTACTGCCACGGCCTGCTTCGGTTCGCAGGCGTCGTCCATCATCACCACTTCGAACTTGTTGCCGCCCGCGCCGCCGGCGGCATTGATCTGCTCGATGGCAGTCAGCGCACCAGCCTTGACCATGTCGCCGTACTGGGCAACGGAGCCGCTCATGGGGCCGGCAATGGCAATCTTGACGGTTTCAGCGTTGGCAGCGGCGCCGAAAGCGCACAGGGCCGTGGCCAGGGAGATGGACGTAAGACGGGACAGCGTCATTCAGGAGCTCCTCGATTATGGTTGGGTCATGGGCTGAGACGGCATGACCTGCGCAATCGAACAACACCCGCGAGCTAAAACCTGAAAAGGACGCCCGAGACGCGGAAGACGGGCCTGCAAGAAATGAAGCGTGTGCGGGGCCCGGCATGTGTCAGCCCTCCTGTGCAATCCATGCAACGGAAGACCTTGGTTCGGAAAGACAACGTTGATGCGTTCTCTATTGCGCAGGTGATTCGCCTGCCCCGCTCGCCTCAACGCAGTCCGGAAGGGTGGCCCGGCTGCTGTCGGCAAAGCAGCCCGCATTATAGGGTCAAATTCCGCGCCGGATGGCACATTTGCACAACAAATGAGGGTCTTAATGGTAGTAACACAGCACAAATCATCGGAAATTGGCGTTATCGCCACGTTTCACGCAATGAATCTTTTGCGCCGCACAAGTGCCGGCGAGCTTGGAGGACAAGGCCTTGGCAAGGCCGATGCGTTTGGTATTGCTGCGCCGCCCCAGCGAGCCATTTCGCGTCTTGGCTGGGGGATCAGATCCGTGCACGTGCACGCGCAAAAAACAAAACGCCCCGGCCATGGCCGGGGCGTTTCGTGATGCATACGGCGCCGTCACTGCCAGCGCCGCCTTACCGGGGCATTAACGCGTGCCCATATCCGGCACGTTGCGGCTTGCCGCGCCGTTGAACAGCTGGCGCGGACGGCCGATCTTGTATTCCGGATCGGTGATCATTTCTTCCCACTGCGAGATCCAGCCCGGCGTGCGTGCCAGGGCGAAGATGCAGGTGAACAGCGACGTCGGAATGCCGAGTGCGCGTTGCACGATGCCAGAGTAGAAGTCGACGTTCGGATACAGCTTGCGGCTGACGAAGTACTCGTCTTCCAGCGCGATCTTTTCCAGTTCCATGGCGAGCTTGAACAGCGGGTCGTTGTGCAGGCCCAGTTCGTTCAGCACTTCATAGCAGGTTTCGCGCATCAGCTTGGCACGCGGATCGTAGTTCTTGTACACGCGGTGGCCAAAGCCCATCAGGCGCACGCCCGAGTTCTTGTCCTTGACCTGCTTGATGAACTCGGTGATGTTGTCGACGCTGCCGATTTCCTCAAGCATCTTGAGGGCGGCTTCGTTGGCGCCACCGTGGGCCGGGCCCCACAGGCAAGCCACGCCGGCGGCGATGGCGGCGAACGGGTTGGTACCCGAGGAGCCAGCCAGGCGCACCGTGGAGGTGGAGGCGTTCTGCTCGTGATCCGCGTGCAGGATGAAGATGCGGTCGAGCGCGCGCTCGAGCACCGGGTTCACCTTGTACGGGGCGCACGGCGTGGAGAACATCATCTGCATGAAGTTGCCCGAGTAGGACAGGTCGTTCTGCGGATAGATGTACGGCTGGCCGATGTTGTACTTGTAGGCCATGGCGACCAGGGTCGGCATCTTGGCGATCAGGCGGATCGCGGAGATTTCGCGCTGGTGCGGATCATCGATGTCCATGGCGTCGTGGTAGAACGCGCTCATGGCGCCCACCAGGCCCGTCAGGACGGCCATCGGGTGGGCATCGCGGCGGAAGCCGCGCAGGAAGAACTGCATCTGCTCGTGAACCATGGTGTGGTTCATCACGGCGCCCACGAATTCTTCCTTCTGCTTGGCATTGGGCAGTTCGCCCTTGAGCAGCAGGTAACAGGTTTCCAGGTGGTCGCACTTGGTAGCCAGTTGCTCGATCGGGTAGCCGCGATACAGCAGCTCACCCTTGTCCCCGTCGATGTAGGTGATCTTCGAATTGCACGAAGCCGTCGACATGAAACCGGGGTCATAGGTGAACTTGCCGGTTTGTCCGTACAGCTTGCGAATATCGATTACGTCGGGGCCAACGGTACCCGTATAAATCGGCAGCTCAACGCTGGGGGAACCATCGGAAAACGATAGCGTGGCTTTCACATCGGACGGCGTCATGTCGGTTCCTTCTAATGCTGACTAATAATGTTGACGAAACTCAGACCGAACGCAGCAGGGCAATCACGTGCTGCATCGGGGGCGTGTCGAGCTCACCGTCCAGCTCCTTGCGCGCAAGAAGCAGGTCCATCAACTCGTTGTCGCTCAGCTCGAAGAGTTCGGAGAGCGAGGCCACGTCCTGGTCGGAGAGGCTTTCTTCGTAACGGTTGAAAAAACGTTCGACGATGATGTCGTTCTCCAGGAGGCCGCGCCGCGCGCGCCAGCGCAGTCGTGCACGCCGGTGCGGGTCGGCCTGGTGGGAGAAACTGGGGGAAACACTTTCGGTCATAGGTACCTACTTCCGGCGCGCCGGTCGGGTATGCAGTTTGATAGCCCGGACTGACGCGCCGCTTACAACAACCGCGCAGGATCAGACCGAGCGGCGAACCATCAGCTCTTTGATCTTGCCGATGGCCTTGGTCGGGTTCAACCCCTTCGGGCAAACGTCGACGCAGTTCATGATGCTGTGGCAACGGAACAGGCGGTACGGGTCGTTCAGGTCGTCCAGGCGCTGGCTGGTCGCCTGGTCGCGGCTGTCCGCGATAAAGCGATAGGCTTGCAGCAGGCCGGCCGGGCCGACGAACTTATCCGGGTTCCACCAGAACGACGGGCACGACGTCGAGCAGCTTGCGCACAAGATGCACTCATACAGGCCGTCCAGCTCGTCGCGCTCCTCGGGCGACTGCAGGCGCTCTTTCTCGGGCGGCGGCTCGTCGTTGATGAGGTACGGCTTGATCGAGTTGTACTGCTTGAAGAACTGCGTCATGTCGACGATCAGGTCGCGCACCACCGGCAGGCCGGGCAGCGGACGCAAGACGATGCGTTCCGGCAGCTCGAGCATGTTGGTCAGGCAGGCCAGACCGTTCTTGCCGTTGATGTTCATCGCGTCCGATCCGCACACGCCTTCGCGGCACGAGCGGCGGAACGAAATGGTTTCGTCCAGCTTCTTCAGCTTGACCAGCGCGTCCAGCAGCATGCGCTCATGACCGTCGAGCTCGACTTCGTACGTTTGCATGCGGGGGGCCGCATCCTTGTCCGGGTCGTAGCGGTAGACTTCGAAAATACGCTTCATTTCTGTGGGTCCTGTGGGTCCTACGCGGTGCTTAGAAGGTCCGGGCCTTGGGAGGAACGCTTTCCACCGTCAGCGGGTTCATCTTCACCGGCTTGTAGTCGAGGCGGTTGCCTTCGCTGTAGAACAGCGTGTGCTTGAGCCAGCTCTCGTCGTCGCGATTCGGGAAGTCGCTGTGCGCGTGCGCACCGCGGGATTCCTTGCGGGCAGCTGCCGAAATCATGGTGGCCTTGGCCACTTCCACCAGGTTGGCCACTTCCAGGGCTTCCACCAGTGCGGTGTTGAAGACCTTGGACTTGTCCTTCAGATGGATGTTGTCAGCACGTTCCGCCACTTCGAGGATGCGCTCGACGCCTTCGTCCATCAGCTTCTGCGTACGGAACACGCCCGCATGCGACTGCATGTTCTTGCGGATGTCGTTGGCCACGTCCTGGGTGTATTCGCCCGACGACGACGATTGCAGCTTGGCCAGGCGCGACATGGCGCGGTCGGCAGCATCGGCCGGCAGCGGCTTGTGCTCTTTCTGCTTGATCGAGGTCGCCGCGATGTGGTTGCCGGCCGCGCGGCCGAACACCACCAGGTCCAGCAGCGAGTTGGTGCCCAGGCGGTTGGCGCCGTGCACCGACACGCAGGAGCATTCGCCGATCGCGTAGAAACCGTTGATGACTTCGTTGGGGTTGCCGTTCTTCGGCGCCACCACCTGGCCATTGATATTGGTCGGGATACCGCCCATCTGGTAATGGATGGTCGGCACCACCGGGATCGGTTCCTTGATCGCGTCGACGTTGGCGAACTTGACGCCGATCTCGCGGATCGACGGCAGGCGCTTCATGATGGTGTCGGCCCCGACGTGCGTCAGGTCCAGCAGCACGTAGTCGCCGTTCGGGCCACAACCGCGGCCTTCCTTGATTTCCTGGTCCATCGAGCGCGAGACGAAGTCGCGCGGCGCCAGATCCTTCAGCGTCGGCGCATAGCGCTCCATGAAGCGCTCGCCGTCCTTGTTACGCAGGATACCGCCTTCCCCGCGCACGCCTTCGGTGATCAGCACGCCCGCGCCGGCCACGCCGGTCGGGTGGAACTGCCAGAACTCCATGTCTTCCAGCGGCACGCCTGCGCGCGCTGCCATGCCCAGGCCGTCACCGGTGTTGATGAAGGCATTGGTCGACGCGGCGTAGATACGGCCGGCGCCGCCGGTGGCGAACAGCGTGGTCTTGGCCTCGAGGATGTAGACCTCGCCGGTTTCCATTTCCAGCGCGGTCACGCCCAGCACGTCGCCGTCGGCGTCGCGGATCAGGTCCAGCGCCATCCACTCGACGAAGAAATGCGTCTTGGCGCGCACATTACGCTGGTACAGCGTGTGCAGCAGTGCGTGGCCGGTACGGTCGGCAGCCGCGCAAGCGCGCTGGACCGGCTTCTCGCCGTAGTTCGACGTATGGCCGCCGAACGGACGTTGGTAGATGGTGCCGTCGGCGTTACGGTCGAACGGCATGCCGAAGTGCTCGAGCTCGTAGACGACCTTGGGGGCTTCACGGCACATGAATTCGATTGCGTCCTGGTCGCCCAGCCAATCGGAACCCTTGATGGTGTCGTAGAAGTGATAGTGCCAGTTGTCCTCGCTCATGTTGCCGAGCGAAGCGCCAATGCCACCCTGCGCCGCCACGGTGTGCGAGCGCGTCGGGAAAACCTTGGAGAGCACGGCGACATTCAGGCCGGCTTCCGCGAGCTGGAGGGATGCGCGCATCCCAGCGCCGCCCGCCCCGACGATGACCACGTCAAAGCGACGACGCGGCAATCCTGTCTTGACTGCGACCATTTATTACACCCTCCAGAGAATCTGAGCTGCGTAGCCCGCACAACCGACGAGCCACAGAATCGTAAGAACTTGCAGCACGAGGCGCACTGCCATCGGCTTCACATAGTCCATCCAGATGTCGCGCACGCCAATCCAGGCGTGATACAGCAGCGACAGGATGGTGAGGAACGTGATGATCTTCATCCACTGGTTGGAGAAGAGACCTGCCCACGCTTCGTAGGAAGCGCCGTTCGAGAGCAGGAAGGCGACTGCCAGCACGATGGTGAAGACCACCATGATGACAGCGGTGACGCGCTGCGCGAGCCAGTCTTTGAGACCGTAGTGCGCACCGACGACCAGACGCTTGGGACCGATATTATTATTTGCCACGTTGACTCTCTCCTCAGAACAGGCCGAACAGCTTCAGGCCGAACACAGCGGTGAGCAACAGGCTGATGATCAGCACGGCAACAGCGGACTTCGCCGAAGCGGGCTTGGTCACGCCAACGTGCACGTCGAGCAGCAGGAAACGGATGCCGGCGCAGAAGTGGTGCAGGTAACCCCAGATCAGAGCCAGCAGAACCAGCTTGACGAAGCCGCCGGACAGAAGCGCCGAGAACTTTGCGAAGCTCAGTTCGGAAGTGACGCTCTGCTCGAAGAGATACAGGACGAAAGGAAGGAGGAGGAACATCAGAGCGCCGCTTGCGCGATGCAGGATGGACACCTTGCCGGCCCAGGGCAACCTGTAACGCGCCAGCTGCGTCACATGGATGTTCCTGAACTCCGGCCTGGCTTGTTTGGCTTCAGCCATTGCTAGACCCCATTTGCGGTAAACAAAAAACGAAACTTCTGAGCGCCCTGGATGCAAATGGATGCAGCCGGAGCAAATCCCGATAATTTTAGCGCCTTTGTTGCGCGGCGCACCAATAATTTTCAGCTATCGCGCACCAACATGGCGTGCCCGACAATCGCACGCAACCATGCCGCGAGGTAATCATCCCTGCTTTGCGCAACAGCGGCGGCTGCCGTGGCTGCAACAGCAATAATCGACATGGATTGCATTCCGGCGTATCAGCTCAAATCGTTCTGATAATAGTGCCGGGTGGTTACATACAGGCCGCGGCGGACTTCGACGGGCCGGTCGCCATAGGTGAACGAGACGCGCTCGACAGACAAAAGCGGCGTGCCCGCATCCACGGACAACAGCGACGCGGTGGCCTGGTCAGCGGCCACCGCGCGGATTTTTTCGCTCGCCCGGATCATGCGCGTGCCGAACTCGGCCTCGAACAGCGCATACATCGGGCCCTTCCATTCGGTCAGCTTCTCGGCCGTCAGGCCCTTGAAGTTGGTGCCCAGCAGCCAGATTTCGTCCAGCACGGTCGGCTCGCCGGAGAAAAACAGCACGCGGCGGATCTGCACCACGCCATCGCCGGTGCGGATGTCGAGAAGGCGTGCGATTTCGGCCGGCGCGCGCAGGCGCTTGCATTCCAGCACCTGGCTGGCCCCATAATGGGGCTCGCCCTCGTCCGGCACCAGACGCAGGAAGCGGAACTTCACGCCATCCTCGTGGTGCGTCGTGACAAAGGTGCCCTTGCCCTGGCGGCGCGCCACCAGGTTCTCGGCGGCGAGTTCGTCGATGGCCTTGCGCACGGTGCCCTGGCTGACCTTGTAGCGGGCCGCCAGGTCCATTTCACTGGGGATCATGTCGCCGGGCTTCCATTCACCGGACTGCAGGCTCTGCGTGATGAGCGCCTTGATCTGCTGGTAGAGTGGGCTGAATGTTGGCGAGGCCGCCGCCGCGGACGGCTGCGTCCCGGCGCCGGACGTAGCGGCGCCGTTATCCTGCACTGCAGCAACGGCAGTGCCGGCGAGGGACGGGGGCAGGGATGACATAGGCGAATTTCACCACAAAACGAGGAAGCACGTCCAGCCCGCCATCAAATGTCTTATGTCTTATATAAGACATATGAATTGACAACACAAATGGGCAGGCCTACACTCCCGCAGGTTTCACGCCTGCACCCGCTCTGGATACGGCACCCCTCTTCGCAGTAGACTTACGCTTTGTCGCACCCCATGACCCGTTGTGGCTCTCTCCAGTCGGTACCGCTAGCAGCGCGCCGGCGGATTGCCGCTTGCCGCCGTGGCGACAAACCCGCAACCGGTGACGTCCGGACTACCCTCCGGCCAGACACCGACCAGTTTCCCCCTCTTCTTGTTTGGAGAATTACTCATGGCTAAAGCCCCAATGCGCGTCGCAGTCACCGGCGCCGCTGGCCAGATCGGCTACTCCCTGCTGTTCCGCATCGCCAATGGCGACATGCTTGGCAAAGACCAGCCGGTCATCCTCCAATTGCTCGACCTCCCGCAAGCCCAGGCCGCCGTCAAGGGCGTGGTGATGGAACTGGAAGATTGCGCATTCCCGCTGCTGGCCGGCGTGGTGATCACCGACGACCCCAAGGTCGCGTTCAAGGACGCCAACGTCGCGCTGCTGGTCGGTGCCCGTCCGCGTAGCAAGGGCATGGAACGCAAGGACCTGCTCGAAGCCAACGCACAGATCTTCACGGTGCAAGGCAAGGCACTGGACGAAGTCGCCGCCCGCGACATCAAGGTGCTGGTGGTCGGCAACCCGGCCAACACCAACGCCTACATCGCGATGAAGTCGGCTCCGAGCCTGCCCAAGGAGAACTTCACCGCCATGCTGCGTCTGGATCACAATCGTGCCCTGTCGCAAATTGCCGCCAAGACCGGCAAGCCGGTCGCGTCGATCGAGAAGATGTTCGTCTGGGGCAACCACAGCCCGACCATGTACGCCGACTACCGCTACGCGACCGTCGACGGCCAGAGCGTCAAGGACCTGATCAACGACCACGCCTGGAACAACGACGTGTTCCTGCCGACCGTTGGCAAGCGCGGCGCCGCCATCATCGAAGCCCGTGGCCTGTCGTCGGCAGCTTCGGCCGCCAACGCTGCCATCGACCACGTGCATGACTGGGTCCTGGGCTCGAACGGCAAGTGGGTCACCATGGGCATCCCGTCGGACGGTTCGTACGGCATCCCCGAAGACACCATGTTCGGCTTCCCGGTGACCACCGCCAACGGCAAGTACGAAATGGTCAAGGGCCTCGAAGTCGACGCCTACAGCCAGGAAAAGATCAATATCACGCTCAAGGAACTGGAAGAAGAGCGTGCCGGCGTGCAGCACCTGCTCGGCTGATCCAGGATCCAGGCAGCGCCAATGACTAGACCGGAGCCTCGCATCGATTCACGAATCGGCGCAGGCTCCGGTTTTTTCATTCTGGCGCCCCGCCCCTTCCTCCCTCAACCGCTATTCGATTGAATAAAGTGCATCCTTCCGAGGTCTTGTTCCAGGGCGAAGCCATTCCGACGCAACTGCCGGTCTGCGACCACTATGCCGGCAACGAAAAGCTGATGCTGAAATCGCTTGCCCTGCAGCAAGAGCTTGGGCCCGTCTTCGATATCACCTTCGACTGCGAAGACGGCGCCGCCGTCGGGCTGGAGCGCGAGCACGCCGAGTTGTGCGCACGCCTCATCAACAGCCCGCAAAACCACTTCAACCGCGTGGGCGTGCGCATCCATGACCCGGCGCACCCCTGTTGGCGCCAGGACATCGACATCCTGGTGGGCAGCGCCGGCGCCCGGCTGGCCTATGTGGTGGTGCCCAAGGTGACCGATGTGGTCGAGGTCGCGCGCGTCACCGACCACGTGAACCAGGCGGCCCGCGCCGCCGGCATCGCACGGCACATCCCTATTCATGTGCTGATAGAGACGCATGCCGCATTGGACCAGGCATTCGACATCGCCCGCCTCGTGCAGGTGGAATGCCTCAGCTTCGGGCTGATGGATTTCGTTTCCGCCCACCACGGTGCCATCCCGGGCGACGCCATGCGCTCGCCGCAGCAGTTCGAGCACCCGCTGATCCGGCGCGCCATGCTGGAGATCTCGGCCGCCTGCCATCGGTACGGCAAGGTGCCCTCGCATAACGTCAGCACCGATATCGAGCAGCCATCCCGCGCCGGAGACGATGCCCTGCGCGCTCGGGCCGAATTCGGCTACCTGCGCAAGTGGAGCATCCACCCGAGCCAGATCCAGCCGATCGTGGCGGCCTTCCGCCCCAGCGGCACGGAGATTGGCGCGTCCAGCGAGATCCTGCTGGCCGCCTACGAGAACAACTGGGCGCCGATCCGCCACCAGGGCCAGTTGCACGACCGGGCCAGCTACCGGTACTACTGGTCGCTTCTGCAGCGGGCGCACGCCACCGGTGCTGATTTGCCCGGCACGGTGCTCGAACGCTTCTTTGCTTGAACGTTGCCTGGCGCGCGCCAGGCGATGACCACGGTGTGCCACAGGATCGACCCCGCGCTTGGCTCGGGCAAGAGACCAGACAGGAAACGCGATGTCAGAGCAGCAGCCAGTCCCGCAGAACGGCCCGAAGCCCAAGAAATCCGTCGCCCTGTCGGGCGTGACCGCCGGCAATACCGCGCTGTGCACGGTCGGCCGTACCGGCAACGACCTGCACTACCGCGGCTACGACATCCTCGACATCGCCGAGACCTGCGAATTCGAGGAAATCGCCCACCTGCTGGTGCACGGCAAGCTCCCCACCCGCGCCGAACTGGCTGCCTACAAGGCCAAGCTCAAGGCCCTGCGCGGCCTGCCCGCCAACGTCAAGGCCGCCCTCGAATGGGTGAGCGCCAGCGCCCACCCGATGGACGTGATGCGCACCGGCGTGTCCGTGCTCGGCACCGTGCTGCCGGAAAAGGACGACCACAACACCCCCGGCGCGCGCGACATCGCCGACCGCCTGATGGCCAGCCTGGGCTCCATGCTGCTGTACTGGTACCACTACAGCCATAACGGCCGGCGCATCGAAGTCGAGACCGACGACGACACCATCGGCGCGCACTTCCTGCACCTGCTGCACGGCCAGAAGCCGTCCGCGCTGTGGGAGCGCGCCATGCAGACCTCGCTCAACCTGTACGCCGAGCACGAGTTCAACGCCTCCACCTTCGCCGGCCGCGTGATCGCCGGCACGGGCTCGGACATGTACTCGTCGATCTGCGGCGCCATCGGCGCGCTGCGCGGCCCCAAGCACGGCGGCGCCAACGAAGTGGCGTTCGAGATCCAGAAGCGCTACGACAGCCCGGACGAGGCGCATATCGACATCTCGCGCCGCGTGGAGAACAAGGAAGTGGTGATCGGCTTCGGCCACCCGGTGTACACCACCGGCGACCCGCGCAACCAGGTGATCAAGGAAGTGGCGCGGCGCCTGTCCAAGGATGCCGGCTCGATGAAGATGTTCGACATCGCCGAGCGCCTGGAAACCACCATGTGGGACGCCAAGAAGATGTTCCCCAACCTGGACTGGTTCAGCGCGGTGAGCTATCACATGATGGGCGTGCCCACCGCCATGTTCACCCCGCTGTTCGTGATCGCGCGCACCTCGGGCTGGGCTGCGCATATCATCGAGCAACGCATCGACAACAAGATCATCCGCCCCAGCGCCAACTACACCGGGCCGGAAAACCTCAAGTTCGTGCCGATCGGAAAACGGAAATAGGCTGGGCGGGCCGCAAACCGCCTTGCCATGTAGCGAAGGCGCCCCCTTGCCCGGCCTGGGCTACACCGAATTATGTAACGGATGGTAGGGGCACTACGCCCCGACTTTCAAATCGTAGAGAATAGCGGCGGATATGGCTGCCGGCCTTGCCGGCAAGCCACCGCCATTGACCCAACTCCAGAAGGAACCCACAGAATGAAGCAACTTGTCCTCGCCGCCTGCATCGGCGCATTTACGCTGACCACCGCCGGTGTTGCGATGGCCCAGGAACCGGCCAAGAAGGC
This sequence comes from Cupriavidus sp. GW822-FHT03E04, assembly GCF_058801495.1. Lineage (NCBI taxonomy): Bacteria > Pseudomonadati > Pseudomonadota > Betaproteobacteria > Burkholderiales > Burkholderiaceae > Cupriavidus > Cupriavidus sp. GW822-FHT03E04. Next base: position 355,741 of record NZ_JBXANI010000003.1, on the reverse strand, counting down.
CGCTCCCGCCAAGAAGGCTCCTGCGAAGCACACCAAGAAGACCGCGGCAGCAGCACCCGCAGTCGTCCCCAGTGGCGAAAAATGGCAGTGCGAACTGGGCCATGTCCTGTACATCGGTGGCAACATGCAGCGCGACGAAGTCATCACCGTGAACTGGGAGGGCAAGGAATACCGCCTGCCCCGCCTGTCCACCGTAACCGGCGCCGACCGCTACTTCGACGCCCGCTCCGGCCTGGACCTGGTCGTGATCCCGAGCAAGGCCATGCTGTTCAACAAGAACGCCGGCCAGCGCCTGGCCGACGAGTGCCAGACCGCGGACATGCAGGCTGGCGGCTCGGCCCCGACCCAGGCAGGCGCGCTGCGCGCTCCGGTAGCCACCCCCTTGCTGATCGCCCCGTCGGCACCGGCAGCCGATGCCTCCCAGGCACCGGCCGCGCCCAAGCAGTAAGCACCAACCTATAAGCAGTAAGAGCAGTAAGAGCAGTAAGAGCAGTAAGAGCAGTAAGCGGTAATCAGTAGTAAGGGGCCGTAACCTGGCATCGTCCGGCTACGGCCCCATGGGCACCAGGAAGCACAAATATCCGAGGGGATCCCATGTCCGCGCCTATTTCGAACGTCCGCCCTGAACCGGACCCGGTCATGGCCGACATCGTCGACTACGTCACCAGGTATCAGGTCAAGAGCGCGCTTGCCTACGACACGGCCCGCAACTGCCTGATCGACACGCTAGGCTGCGGCCTGGAAGCCCTGTCGTATCCGGCCTGCACCAAGCTGCTGGGCCCGATCGTGCCCGGCACGGTGGTCCCCAACGGCGCCAAGGTGCCCGGCACCCAATTCCAGCTCGACCCGATCCAGGCCGCCTTCAATATCGGCGCCATGATCCGCTGGCTCGATTTCAACGACACCTGGCTGGCCGCCGAATGGGGCCACCCGTCCGACAACCTCGGCGGCATCCTCGCCACCGCCGACTGGCTCTCGCGCAACAACGTGGCCGCCGGGCGCAAGCCGTTGACCATGAAGGACGTGCTCACCGGCATGATCAAAGCCCATGAGATCCAGGGCTGCATCGCGCTGGAAAACGCCTTCAACAAGGTGGGCCTGGACCACGTGGTGCTGGTCAAGGTGGCTTCCGCCGCCGTGGTTGCCCAGATGCTCGGTCTGGCCCGTGACGAAATCCTCAACGCGGTGTCCCTTGCCTGGGTCGACGGGCAAGCGCTGCGCACCTACCGCCACGCCCCCAATACCGGCAGCCGCAAGAGCTGGGCCGCCGGCGACGCCACCAGCCGCGCGGTGCGCCTGGCGCTGATCGCCCGGACCGGCGAGATGGGCTATCCCTCGGTGCTGAGCGCCAAGGGCTGGGGTTTCTACGACGTACTGTTCAAGGGCCAGCCCTTCAGGTTCCAGCGCCCGTATGGCACCTACGTGATGGAGAACGTGCTGTTCAAGATCGCCTTCCCGGCCGAATTCCACTCGCAAACCGCGGTAGAGGCCGCCATGACCCTGCACGGCCAGCTGTGCGCCGCGGGCAAGACGGCAGCGCAGATCAGGCAGGTCACCATCCGCACCCACGAAGCCTGCATCCGCATCATCGACAAAAAAGGCCCGCTGGCCAACCCCGCCGACCGCGACCACTGCATCCAGTACATGGTGGCGGTACCGCTGCTGTTCGGCCGGCTGACCGCCGAGGACTATGAAGACAAGATAGCGGCGGACCCGCGCATCGACGCCCTGCGCGACAAGATCGTGTGCGTGGAGGATCCGCAGTTCACCGCCGACTACCACGACCCGGAGAAGCGCTCCATCGCCAATGCGCTGACCGTGACGCTGGACGACGGCACGGTGCTGCCCGAAGTCGTGGTGGACTACCCGCTCGGCCACAAGCGCCGGCGCGACGAGGGCATCCCACTGCTGGTGGAGAAGTTCAAGACCAACCTCGCCCGCCGTTTTCCGGCCAGGCAGCAGCAAGCGATCCTGGCGGTGTCGCTGGACCAGGCGCGCCTGGAGGCCATGCCGGTCAATGAGTATGTCGACCTGTACGTGATCTGAATGATCTGAGCGGCCTGAGCAAAAAAACAGGGCCGATTTGCGCGCGCCAAAGCCAACGGGGGCTGACGGCGGCAGACGCCTTGGCCTAAAATCCACGCGGCACGTACCTTGGTTTAGCGATTGGGCAGCAAAGCAGTCCTGCAAGATCAATCAGCAAGAAGGGCAGTAGGCATGAACACGGCGCGCAAAACCGCGCCGCGCGCCGCGCGGCAACCCTGCTTCTCCGGCAGCCGGCGGCAATAGACGATTTACGATTTACGATTTACGAGTCCAAGCAAGTCCGCACCATCCTTCGATTGGAGTAAGGCAATGCCCCACAATCTCAATAAGACTCTGAAAGAATTCAAGATCGGCCCGTCGAGCAAGGGCCAGTTCTACTCCCTGCCGCAACTGGGCAAGGCACTAGGCGTGGCGGTCGAGCGCCTGCCGGTATCGATTCGCGTCGTACTGGAATCCGTGCTGCGCAACTGCGACGGCAAGAAGGTCACCGAGGAGCACGTCAGGCAGCTCGCCCACTGGAAACCCGTCGCCGAGCGTGTCGACGAGATCCCCTTCGTGGTGGCACGCGTGGTGCTGCAGGATTTCACCGGTGTGCCCTTGCTGGCCGACCTGGCCGCCATGCGCAACGTGGCCGAGAAGATGGGCAAGAACCCCAAGAAGATCGAGCCGCTGGTTCCCGTGGACCTGGTGGTCGACCACTCGGTGCAGATTGACCACTTCCGCGAGAAGAACGCACTGGACCTGAACATGAAACTGGAGTTCCAGCGCAACAACGAGCGCTACCAGTTCATGAAATGGGGCATGCAGGCCTTCGATACCTTTGGCGTGGTGCAGCCGGGCTTCGGCATTGTGCACCAGGTGAACCTGGAGTACCTGGCCCGCGGCGTGCACAAGAAGGACGGCGTGTACTACCCCGACACCCTGGTCGGCACCGACAGCCACACCACCATGATCAACGGCATCGGCGTGGTGGGCTGGGGCGTGGGCGGCATCGAGGCGGAAGCCGGCATGCTGGGCCAGCCGGTCTATTTCCTGACGCCCGACGTGGTCGGCGTGGAACTGAAGGGCCGCCTGCGCGAAGGCGTGACGGCAACCGACCTGGTGCTCACCATCACCGAAATGCTGCGCCGCGAGAAGGTCGTCGGCAAGTTCGTCGAGTTCTTCGGCGAAGGCACGGCCAGCCTGGCACTGCCGGACCGCGCCACCATCGGCAACATGGCACCGGAGTACGGCGCCACCATGGGCTTCTTCCCGGTCGACGAGAAAACCATTGACTACTTCAAGGGCACCGGCCGCACCGAAGAAGAAATTGCCGCCTTCGAGGGCTATTTCCGTGCCCAGAAGATGTTCGGCGTGCCCAAGGCAGGCGAAATCGACTACACCAATGTGGTCACGCTGGACCTGGGCACCGTGGCCCCCTCGCTGGCCGGCCCCAAGCGCCCGCAGGACCGTATCGAGATCGGCAACGTCAAGTCCACCTTTGCCTCGCTGTTCGCCAAGCCGACCGCCGAGAACGGCTTCAACAAGGACATCGCCGACCTGGACCGGACCTACACCACGACAGACGGCCTCGATGTGAAGAGCGGCGACGTGCTGATCGCCGCCATCACGTCCTGCACCAATACCTCCAACCCGAGCGTGCTGCTGGCCGCCGGCCTGCTGGCCAAGAAGGCGGTGGAAGCCGGCCTCAAGGTGGCGCCGCACATCAAGACGTCGCTGGCCCCTGGCAGCCGCGTGGTAACGGAATACCTGCAAGCCGCCGGCCTGCTGCCGTATCTGGAAAAGCTGGGCTTCGGCGTGACCGCCTACGGCTGCACCACCTGCATCGGCAACGCCGGCGACCTGACGCCGGAACTGAACGAGGTCATCACCAAGAACGACCTGGTGGCCGCCGCCGTGCTGTCGGGCAACCGCAACTTCGAAGCACGCATCCACCCGAACATCCGCGCCAACTTCCTGGCCTCGCCGCCGCTGGTGGTGGCCTACGCCATCGCCGGCAACGTCACGCGCGACCTGATGACCGAGCCGGTGGGCACGGGCAAGGGCGGCCGCGAGATCTACCTGGGCGACATCTGGCCGACCTCGGAAGAAATCCACGCGCTGATGAAGTTCGCGATGGACTCGAAGGTGTTCAAGATCAACTACGAGCAGGTCAAGAAGCCGAGCAAGCTGTGGGCCAAGGTCAAGGGCACCAAGGGCCAGGTCTACGACTGGCCGAAGTCCACCTATATCGCCGAGCCACCCTTCTTCGACGGCTTCGGCATGGAGCCGGCCGCCACGCAGTCGAGCGTGCGCAATGCGCGCGCGCTGGGCGTCTTCGGCGACTCCGTGACCACCGACCACATCTCGCCGGCCGGCTCCATCAAGGAATCGTCGCCCGCGGGCAAGTACCTGCTGGCCAACGGCGTGCTCAAGGCGGACTTCAACAGCTACGGCTCGCGCCGCGGCAACCATGAGGTCATGATGCGCGGCACCTTTGCCAATGTGCGCATCAAGAACCTGATGCTGCCCGTCAAGGCCGACGGCTCCCGCGTGGAAGGCGGCGTGACGCTGCACCAGCCGTCCGGCGAAGAACTGTCGATCTACGACGCCGCCATGAAGTACATCGCCGAGGACACGCCCACCGTGGTGTTCGGCGGCGAAGAGTACGGCACGGGCTCGTCGCGCGACTGGGCGGCCAAGGGCACCCAGCTGCTCGGCGTGAAGGCCGTGATCACGCGCAGCTTCGAGCGCATCCACCGCTCCAACCTGGTCGGCATGGGTGTGCTGCCCCTGCAGTTCAAGGGCAGCGACAGCGTGCAGACGCTCGGCATCATCGGCGACGAGACCTTCGACATCGAAGGCATCGAAGGCGAACTGAAGCCGCAGCAGGACGTGACGCTGGTGATCAAGCGCGCCAATGGCGACGTGCAGCGCGTGCCGGTGCTGCTGCGCATCGACACCCCGATCGAGGTCGACTACTACAACCACGGCGGCATCCTGCCGTTCGTGCTGCGTCAGCTGCTGGCTGCCTGACCGGAGCAACCCTGGCCCTTCGGGGCCAAGGGGTGACGCCGCTGGCTCTGCGCCTCTTTCGGAGGCCATGGCCAGTGGCGTTTTTCTTTGGGGCGCCATCTGCGCTGGCCCCAAAGCGCATCAGCCGCCGCTTGTACCGGGCTTGCCCCAAGTGTTGGCCGGTGTAAGTTCCACGCAAGGCTGCCCTGCCAAACTGCCCGTCATCCACAAAGAAAACGCCTTGCGCGGGACAGCCATGCCGGCCAACCCCGCCTGAAACGCACAGGAGACATCATGGCAAAGATTTTCATCGCATTCGTCGTCATTGCCGGCGCGGCACTGTATATGCTGTCAAAGGGCGGCGACATCTCGATGGGCGGCGAGCAGCACGGCGTGGAAACCCACGCGCCGGAGGCTGCGCAAGCGCCCGCGCAGAAGTAAAACCCGGTCGGTTCCGCCGCTGCGCGGCGCTGCCTGACGCAATGCAATACAGCCGCCCGGCCCCCAGGCGGCTTTTTTTGTCAACGCAGCGAGTAGAATACCGTTTTACCGAAAAACGGATGATTTCGACTTATGGCAGGTTTTCGCCCCAAGGCTTCCCAACGTCTTTCGCCTGACGCCGAGCGTCTGGTGGCCGATGCGCTTGCGCTCGATGCCTCGGGCAGCCGCATGGAGGATGGCTACTGGGAGCGGCGTCTTTCGCAACGCCTGGGCCGGCTCCTGAAGAACGGCAGCCAATCCGCGCTCGACGCAGCGCTCGAACACCTGTTCAAGCACAACGCCGACGCCTCCGACGTGCTCGCCGAGCAAGCCGAGACCCTCGCCGAATCGGCTACCGTCGAAATCGACGGCGTCAGCTACGACGCCCTGCTGATCGCCGCGCCCATCCTGGCCCACACCCGCTACGCCATCCCGTCCGGCGCGCTCAAGCCCGAGCTGTCGCAGACGCTGGCTGTGCACATGCAGGCGCATGTGCTGGCGGCCAACACCAAGATGGCGCTGTCGCCCTACCTGTACAGCATCGACCAGCTGCCGCGCACGCACAGCGACACCTTTGCCCTGACCTACAAGCTGGTATCGGCCGCCATGGCCGGTACCACGCCCAAGGTCGACCTGCGCGACCTGCCGGAAACCGCGCCGATCCTGGCCGATCCGCGCTACCTGCTGGCCGTGGTGGTGGCACCGCACGAGCAGGCCCTGTTCCGCTGGCAGGAAGACGCCAAGGAGCACCATGCCGAGCGCAGCGTCTGCCTGGAGCAATGGCGCACCCAGGTGCAGCCGTCGATCGCGCTGCTAATGCCCGGCTGTGAGTTCGACCTGCTGCTACCCGACGCCTTCTTCCTGTCCTGCCGCGAATCCGACAAGAGCATCCGCCCGCTGACCGTGCGCGCTGCCGTCAACTACCTGTGCGGCACGCTGGACGTGCCGGCCGGCCAGATGGCGGCCGTGGTGGCGGCATTCGGCGAGGAAGAAGTCGAGGAATACCGCGTGGGCTTCACCATGCGCGGCGAGAAGGATGTGATCTACGGCATCGTCTGGCCGGTGTATGGCCGCGAGTCCGGCGAGATCGATGCCAGCGAGAAGGACAACCCGCTGGAGCAGATCTGCGAGGAACTGCGCAACGCCGGGGTGGAAGACATCTTCCGCCACGCCGCGCTGTTCGACCCCGAGTATTGCGAAGACTGCGGCACGCCGCTTTACGCCGACCGCTCTGGCGAGATCGTCCACGCCGAGTTGCCGGAAGACGCGCCCACGCAGCAGCCGCTGTTCCACTGAGCTGCGTCGCTTCGCCCTGCCCGACCAACGGCCCGCCTTGCGCGGGCCGTTTTTCCTTCAGCCGGCGGCCGCCGGGCTGACGCAGCGCCACAGCGCATGACCGGAGGCCGCGTACTTGCGCTCGAACGGCGTGATGGCCTCGGCCGGCTGCCACAGCTCGACCTGCGCTGGCCGGCCGACCAGCGCCAGGGCCTGGGCAAACTCGTCGATGTAGACCTGCCAGTTGCTGCGGCACTCCAGGTACGTGCCGCACGCAGCCAGCGCCGGGAACACCGCATGGCCTTGCCAGCGCCGCCCCAGGTGGCCGATCTTGGGCCAGGGATTGGGATACAGCACGTAATGGCGATCCACCGCGATGTGATCCGACTGCAGCATCCGCCAGACGTCGACCAGGTCCGCGCGCGCCCAGGCAAAATTGGCCGGCATCGGGCCATCCCACCAGTCCTTGCCCCCGGTCAGCCGTTTCTCCGACTGATCCACGCCGATCACGAAATGCCCGGGGAACGCCGTGGCCAGGCGCAAGGTGCTCTCCCCCACGCCGCAACCGGCGTCCAGGATCAGCGGGGCCGCTCCGGCCTGCTGCCATTGCTGCAACGCAAGATCCAGCGCGCGCCGGCTCGGCTCGCCGATCGGCTTGCGAAAGGGCTCGGCCAGGTGGCGGGCAAGGCGCGCCTCGAGGTGGTCGTGGACATCGGCCTGGGCCGAGGTGATGGTGCGGGAGTTGGCAAACATGGGCGGGATTCTACCCGGCTGCCGAGCGCTGCGGGATCGCCGGGGCATGCGGCGCTGGCGACGGGCGTGGACAAATGCCATCCACTGCTGCGAGCATAAGGATATGACGTCGATGTCGCACGCAGATGTCGTTTTGACGGCACAATGCGGGCAACCGGGGTGAACCAGCGGGCCGCCCAAGCGTGACCCGCCACCCCATCTGAGAACCCGCCGCCGCCATCCCATCCTGGCGACGGCCCGTACGAGGAGCGCATCCCGATGACCGCCACACGCCGCACACGCCACACCTCCAGCCTCGCCGCCATGATGCCGCGCCGCGCGCTGCTGCAAGCCGGTGCCGCGCTCGCGCTCGGCAGTGCCGCGCTGATGCTGTTGCCCGCCGGTGCGGCGCAGGCCGAAGACCTGCGCATCGGCTTGTCCGCCGACGTGACCTCGATGGACCCGCAGTGGAACAACTCCGGCCCCAACAACGCCATCGCGCTGCATATCTTCGAGTCGCTGGTGTTCCTCGACAAGAATGCCCGCTACATCCCCGGCCTGGCGCTGTCGTGGAAACCGGTCAACGCCATCACCTGGGAAATCAAGCTGCGCCCCAACGTGAAATGGCATGACGGCACGCCGTTTACCAGCGAAGACGTCAAGGCCTCGCTCGAGCGCCCCGACAAGCTCACCAACAGCCCGGGTTCCTTCACCAGCTACACCAAGCCGATCGCGCGCATCGACACGCCCGACCCGTTGACCGTGCGCCTGACCATGAGCGTGCCGAACTACGCCAACCTGGCCAACGACCTGAACAGCGTGCCGATCATGCCGAAGAAGGTAGCTGCCACACTGAGCCAGGCGGATTTCGACTCCGGCAAGGCGATGATCGGCACCGGCCCATTCAAGTTCGTGCGCTTCGCGCGCGGGCAGGAAATCGTGATGGCGAAGAACCCCGACTACTGGGGCCCGAAGACGGAATGGGATCGCGCGATCTTTCGCATCATCACGGACAACGGCGCGCGCAGCGCGGCGCTGCTGTCCGGCGACGTCGACGTGATCGAAAGCGTGCCGTCCGCGGACGTGGCCAAGCTCAGGCAGAACCCCAAGTTCCGCATCGAGCAGCAGGTCTCGTGGCGCACCATCTTCTGGCAGATGGACCAGTCGCGCGACAACCCGCCCTACGTCACCGACAAGGCCGGCAAGCCGCTGGGCAAGAACCCCTTCAAGGACGCACGCGTGCGTGCCGCCATCAGCCGCGCGCTGAACCGCGACGCCATCGTCAGCCGCATCATGGAAGGCCTGGCCGTGCCGGCCTCGTCGATCGTCTCGCCGCAGATCTTCGGCCACCCCGGCACCAAGCCAGAGGCCTATGACCCCGAAGGCGCCAAGAAGCTGCTGGCCGCGGCGGGCTATCCGGATGGGTTCGGCCTGACGCTGCACGCCACCAACAACCGCTACCTGAACGATGCTGCCGTGGCACAGGCCACCGCCAGCATGCTCACGCGCATCGGCATCCAGACCAAGGTGGAAACGCTACCGGTAGCCGCGTACTTCACCCGTGCGCGCCAGGGCGACTTTGCGTTCGAGATGCTGGGCTGGGGCTCGGCAGCGGCCGACGTGGCGCTGCGATCGATCACCGGCACGCCGAACCCCAAGACGGGATACGGCACGTGGAACTGGGGCAAATACAGCAATACCCAGCTCGACCAGCTGATCGAGAAATCGCTGACCACGGTGACCAGCGACAAGGCCCGCGAGGAAAACGCCCGCGCCGCAGCCAGGTTCGCCCTGGCCGACCACGCCATCATCCCCTCGCACAGCCAGCTGGCGATGTGGGCCATGCGCAAGGACCTGAAGTACGAAGCGCGCACCGACGAATGGTCGCTGGCGCAGTTCTTCCACAAGCAGTAAGAGAGAGGCAGAGAGGCGTTTCGCGAGGCGGCGTTGGGCGTTGAACCCGGCGCCGCCACCTACCTGGCAGCTTGAATCAGATCCGCAGGCCGTCTTCCTGGTTTGCGTTCGCCGCGCGCAAACCCTTCACCCATTCGCGCGCCGGCAACCCGGTCGTATCCTCCAGCACCTTCGCGCGAATCTCCAGCACGTCCCACGACACATCGATTGCCGGCCCATTGAAGGCAAGCGCAATGACATTGCCGTCGTGCACTTCGGGGAACACCAGCACGCGGTTATCAAACGCTTCGCAGATCCGCACGATGTTCTTCGGGAAACTGTCGTGATCGCCGAACAGGTTGATCGTCATCACGCCCGGCGCCTTGAGCACACGGCGGCACGCCTTGTAGAACGCCGTGGTGTCAAGCACCGGCCCGCGCGCGGTGGCGTCATACAGGTCCACCTGCAGCACATCCAGCGCGCCGGTGTGCGCGCCATCCATCACGTAATCCCACGCATCCTGCTCCCGCACGGTAAGGCGCTCGTCGTCTTCACGCAGGCCGAACATGCTGCGGCCCGCAATGATCACGGCCGGGTTGAGCTCCACCGCCGTCACCCGCGCGCGGCTGAACTGGCGATGGCAGAACTTGGTGAGCGCAGCCGCGCCCAGGCCCAGCTGCGTCACGTGAAACTCCGGCGCCGAGGGCGACAGGAACAACAGCCACGCCATCATCTGCTGCGCGTACTCCAGCTCGATGGCATCGGGCTTGCGCAGGCGCATGGCGCCTTGCACCCATTCGGTGCCGAAATGCAGGTAGCGCACACCGTCCATCTCGGAGAAGGTCACCGGCGCGAAGCGCGGGGTCATGCGCTTTTCCTCGCGCTGCGCAGCTTGCGCGCTGCGTGCGCCGCGTCCGTCCTCAGGGCTGCGCGCGCCGCGCGCGGGACGGCGCGAGGCCACGGCTTCAATCGATTTGCGTTTGAGAAGAGTCATGGTGGTCAGGAAGAATGCGTGTAAGCGTGCCGCCCAGCGGGGCCGCACGTAAGTCAGTTCGGATCGACCCGGGATCAGGCTTTGCCGAGCGCGCCCTGGGCACGCTGCAGCCACTCCCGGTTGTGCTCGCGGGCGTGGCGCGGCCAGTGCTTGCCGTCGTGCACGATCTCCGCGTACAGCGCCTGGGCGCGCTCGCGGTCGGCCGGTTCCCCGCGGGCCGTCAGCCAGTCGGCAAACAGGCAGCGCGCGGCGGCATCGCTGGCGCAAGTCAGCGCCTGCTCGAATGCAGCCCGCGTGCCGGGCGCGTCCGACGCGGCCAGCGCGCGAGCGTACAGCAATGCAGGGTCCGCTTGCTGGCGGGCCTGGGGCTGGGAGGCGAACAAGCGCTCCAGCGCCGCCACGGCAGCGGCATGGCCACCGGTGGCGAACTGCGCGCGCGCCAACCCCAGCAGCAGCGCCGGGTCGGTGGCGAACGGCCCGCTGGCGGCGGCCTCATAGTGTTCCAGCGCAGCCTTGGACTCGCCGGCCTCGAGCAAGGCGGCGCCCAGGCGCATGCGGTGATCGACGGTGGGCGCGCGGTCGAACGCGTCGCGCGCCTCGCGCACCGCGCGGTTGGGATCGACCAACTGGCCAATGGCGCGCTTGGCGGCCCGCGCACCCCGCGTCTGGCGCAGCCCGGGCAGGTAGATGGCGAAGAAATACACCACGCTGCCCAGGCCCGGGAAGGCGAACAGGATCAGCAGCCAGTACATGTTCTGCTGGGTGCGCACCGCGTGCACGGCGAAGAACACGGCGATGATGACGTGAAAACCAATTCCTAGATACGGCATTGTCTATCTATCCTGCAAAGCGTTGGCCGGCGGGCTTCCCACCGGCATGCATAGCCGTGATTGTGACAGATGCGGCCGGGGTGCCCGATGCGGCATGCTACTTGCTACTGTCACAAATGCCTTTTACGGTAAGGCTGTCTTGCGTCTACGTTCTGCGCTTACGTTCTGCGCTTGGCTTCCTGGCATACCTGCCTGGCTTGCCTTACCAAGGCCCGAGACGCTCCCCCCAAACCTGGCCCCCACGACAAAGGATCCGCAGATATGAGCTACATCCACTTCATCGGTGGTGAAAAAGGCGGCGTCGGCAAATCGCTCGTCGCCCGCCTGCTAGCCCAGCATTTTATCGACCGGAGCATGCCGTTCCTGGGCTTCGACACCGACAAGTCGCACGGCGCCCTGCTGCGCTTCTATGCCGACTTTGCCGCGCCCGCCGTGCTGGACAAGCACGACAGCCTGGACCCCATTATCGAGCACGCCGTGGAAGACCCGCAGCGGCGCATCCTGGTCGACCTCGCGGCCCAGACGCAGCACGCACTAGCAAAATGGATGGACGACGCCGACGTGCTGGCGCTGGCCGAAGCGCATGGCCTGACGCTCACCTGGTGGCACGTGATGGATGCGGGCCGCGACTCGGTCGACCTGCTGCGCCAGTGGCTTGACCAGTTCGGCGGCCGCATCAAGCTGGTGCTGGTCCTCAATGAAGTCCGCGGCGATCGCTTCGAGATCCTGGAAGCCTCGGGCGAACGCGCCCGCGCCGAAGCGCTGGGCGCCAGCGTGATGACGCTACGCCACCTGCCCGATACGACCATGCAGAAGATCGATCAGCAAAGCACCAGCTTCTGGGCCGCGGTCAATCATCCGGAGCGCGCCGCCACCGGGCTCGGCATGCTGGAGCGCCAGCGCGTCAAGGTCTGGCTGAACCGGGCCTATGGGGAGATGGCTGCGCTGGCGTTGTGAGTGGAATCGCTGGCAGTTGATCTCGGCAGCTAGGATGCGTCCTGAACCCCAAGCCCCGCAGCCTCGCTCCCCGCATGAGCCTGCCGTGTCAGCAGCGGTTCGCCGTTGACTGCGCGAGCGATCAGGGCATCGGGCTGCGCGACGGGAATTCCCTGCGCCCGGTACCATGCATCATCATAGTAAGTATTGCCATAGCGTTCACCGCTATCACACAGCAAGCCGACGATGGCGCCCTGCTCGCCCGCCGCCGCCATCCGCTCGGCCAGGTACAGCACACCGACGAAGTTGGTGCCTGTCGAGCCGCCCACGCGACGGCCGAAGCGCGCGGCCAGATAGCGCATCGCGGCAAAGGACAAGGCATCGGGTACCTTGAGCATCGCATCGATGCACGTCGGAATAAAGGAGCGCTCGACACGCGGGCGGCCGATGCCCTCGATCCGCGAGCCGACGTCCAGGCTCAGGCTGCTGTCCGGCTGGCCCGCCAGCATGCTTTTGAAATAGTCAAAAAATACGGAGTTCTCCGGGTCGGCGCAAAGAATGCGGGTTCTATGCCGGCTGTAGGCAACGTAGCGGCCCAATGTTGCGACGGTGCCACCGGTGCCTCCGCTGGCCACGAGCCACGTCGGAACCGGGTATTCCTCGTCAGCCATCTGCTTGAAAATCGACTCGGCGATATTGTTGTTGGCGCGCCAGTCGGTAGCACGCTCCGCATAGGTGAACTGGTCCATGAAATGGCCACCGGTTTCCACCGCTATGCAGTGCGATTCCGTATAGATGTCCGCCGGATTGGCAACCAGTTGGCAGCGCCCGCCATAGAATTCGATCGCCTCGATTTTCGCCCTTGAGGTACCCGCCGGAATCACCGCCACGAAGGGCAAGCCGAGCAGCCTGGCAAAGTAGGCTTCGGAGATGGCCGTCGAGCCGCTGGACGCCTCCACGACGGTGCTTTTTTCGTTCAGCCAGCCATTGCAAAGCGCGTAGAGAAACAGCGATCTCGCCAGGCGATGTTTCAGGCTGCCGGTCGGATGGCTGGATTCATCCTTGAAATAGAAGCGGATTTGCGGATATCCCGGCAGGTCCAGCGGAATCAGATGCGTATCGGCGCAGCGGTTGAAGTCGGCTTCGATCTTGCGAATCGCTTCGCGGGTCCAGTCAGAGCGTGGCATGGGAACCTTCACTGAAATGACTGCGAACAAAACAACAGCCTTGGGCGCCCGGCGCGGCTTCGCGCCGGTTGGCATATCGAGATTTCGATCATAGACGCCCGAGCGACTCTGCGGTAATTTGCCCCTCTGCGGCAGCCGACGGCTTGCCCGCCGGCACGAATATCAGCGCTTAGTTCAGCAGCGCACGCCACAACGCCAGCTTCTGCTCAAAATTGCGCGCCGCATGTGCCGGGCTCGATGAGGGCAGCACCACAGTCTCATAGCCTGCCGCCTCAAACTGCGCGGCGAAACGACCCGACGTACCGCCGTTAAAGCCGACGCGGCGCAACGCAGGCGCCAGCGCCTTGAGCCGCACGAAGTCGTTGGCCTGCGGATGGCGGATATTGCTGTCCAGGCTGCCCTCGCGCACGCAGGCGCCGAGCACATCCCACACGCCGATGCCGTGGGACAGCAACCGCGCCAAACGATCGGCGTAAGGCAAAGCAGGCAGGGGCTCGCCGGTCAGCGCGCCCAGCAGCGGCCAGAACTGGTTGCGTGGATGCGCGTAATACTGCTGCGCCGCCAGCGACGCCGCGCCGGGAAAGCTGCCCAGCACCAGTACGCGGATGTGCCGATCGATGACCGGTGCAAGGCCTTGCTGTAGATCGGGGGGGAGAACCAGAGGGGATGCGGGAGATGGGACGGGCATGGGGTGAGTGTACTTGGCCCCGGGGGAGGACGGGCGCCTGCGCGGCTTGCATGCATCATGCTTGCTGCCGGCGCCCGCCCTCTCCCGGTCCCTCTCCCGCAGGCGGGAGAGGGAGCAAACCCGCTACGCTTACGCCAGCAGCTTGTTGACGCGCTGCACGTAGATCGAGGGGTCTTCGAGCGTGCCGCCCTCGGCCAGCAGGGCCTGGTCGAACAGTACGTGCACGCGGTCGCCGAAGGCGTCGTCCGTGGGACCGGCCTCCACCAGCGCGCGCAGCTTTTTCACCAGCGCGTGGTCGGGGTTCAGCTCCAGGATGGGCTGGGCGTCGGGCGCCTTCTGGCCGGCCTGCTTCAGCAGGCGTTGCAGGTAGCCGCTCATGTCGCCTTCGTCCGACACCAGGCAGGATGCCGACTCGGTCAGGCGCAGCGTGACGCGCACGTCCTTGGCCTTGCCATCCAGCACAGCCTTGGCGCGTTCCAGCACGTCCTTCCAATCGCCTTCGGCCTTTTCCTGCTCGGCCTTCTCGTCGGCGTCGGCCAGCGCGCCAAGCTCCAGGTCGCCGCGTGCCACCGAGACCAGTTCCTTGCCATCGAACTCGCGCAGGAAGGACAGCATCCATTCGTCCACGCGGTCCGTCAGCAGCAGGACTTCGATGCCCTTCTTGCGGAACACTTCCAGGTGCGGGCTCGACTTGGCCGCGGCCCAGCTATCGGCCGTGACGTAGTAGATCTTGTCCTGGCCTTCCTTCATGCGGCCCACGTAGGCAGCCAGCGCCACGCTCTGCTCGGCGCTGTCCTGATGCGTGGAGGCAAAGCGCACCAGCTTGGCGATGCGCTCCAGGTTGACGGCGTCTTCGCCCAGGCCTTCCTTGAGCACCTGGCCGAACTGCTGCCAGAAGGTGGTGTACTTGGCGCGTTCGGCTTCGTCCTCGCTGTCCGCCAGCGTTTCCAGCATCGACAGCACGCGCTTGGTGCAGCCTTCGCGGATGGCCTTCACGTCGCGGCTTTCCTGCAGCAGTTCGCGCGAGACGTTGAGCGGCAGGTCGGCCGAATCCACCACGCCCTTGACGAAGCGCAGGTATGCCGGCAGCAACTGCTCGGCATCGTCCATGATGAAGACGCGCTTCACATAGAGCTTGAGGCCGGCCTTGTGGTTGCGGTCCCACATATCGAACGGCGCACGCGCCGGCACGTACAGCAGCTGCGTGTATTCGCTACGGCCTTCGACGCGGTTATGGGTGTAGGCCAGCGGCGCTTCGTTGTCGTGCGCGATGTGCTGGTAGAAAGCGGTGTACTGCTCTTCGGTGATGTCCGATTTGGAGCGGGTCCACAGGGCGCTGGCCTGGTTCACGCTCTCCCACTCGCCCGTGTCCTTGTAGGCGCTGGTCTCGGCATCCCAGACTTCCTTGGGCATGCGTATCGGCAGCGAGATGTGGTCGGAATATTTCTGGATGATGCCCTTGATCTTCCAGGCGGAGAGGAAATCGTCCTCGCCTTCGCGCAGGTGCAGCGTGATGGTGGAACCGCGCTCGGCACGATCGATGGCATCGACGGTGAACTCGCCATCGCCTGCGCTTTCCCAGCGTACGGCTTCGCTGGCGGGCAGGCCGGCGCGCCGCGTTTCCACGGTGACCTTGTCAGCCACGATGAACGCCGAATAGAAGCCCACGCCGAACTGGCCGATCAGGGCGGCGTCCTTCTGCTGGTCGCCGGAGAGCTGCTGGAAGAATTCCTTGGTGCCCGAGCGGGCGATGGTGCCAAGGTTGCGGATCGCCTCGTCGCGGCTCATGCCGATGCCGTTGTCGGTGATCTTCAGCGTGCGGGCCTTGGCGTCGGCCTCGATGCGGATCGCCAGGTCGGCGTCGTTCTCGAGCAGGGCCGGGTTGGCAATCGCCTCGAAGCGCAGCTTGTCAGTGGCGTCGGAAGCATTCGAAACCAGCTCGCGCAGGAAAATTTCCTTGTTGCTGTACAGCGAGTGGATCATCAGGTGCAGCAGTTGCTTCACTTCCGCCTGGAAGCTCATCGTCTCGTGCGGTGCGGTCATGGTTCTCCTCTTAACAATCTTGGCAAACTTGGCTGATTTGGGAATCTAGGCAATGTGACGGGCCGGCAGCCGGGGGCTGCGGGCCGGCGTCAGGCCGGTGACCCGAGACATAAGGGCATCCGACCGGTTTTCAAGACATGGCCCGGCTAGGACCAGGTTAGGCCCCGGTTAGCGCCGCTCCAGCTGGCGCGCCAGGAAGGCCAGCATGGCAGGGTCCTGGCTGCTAGCCACATTGAAGCGCATCCAGCCGGACGGCATCTGCGACGGCGAGAACAAGCTGCCGGGGGCGAACAGGTAGCCCTCCTCATGCCCGGCGACGGCGATGGCGTTGGTATCGCGCCCGGTGTCCGCCCACAGGTACATGCCGGCGTGCTGGCCTGCAAAGAGCGACAGGCCCATCCGCTCAATGGTGCGCCGGGTCTCGTCGCGCGCCCGGTCAAGCCGGTTGCGCACGCGCTCCACGTGCTTGCGGTAATGGCCTTCGGTCAACACCTTGTACAGCACGCGCTCGTTGATCTCCGGCGAGGCCAGGCCCGCCAGCAGCTTGCTGTCGGTCAGGCTGGCGACCAGCTCCGGATGGGCGGCGATAAAGCCCACGCGCAGATTGGCGGCCAGCGTCTTGGAAAAGCTGCCCAGGTAGATCACCCGGCGCAGCTGGTCCAGGCTGGCCAGCCGGGTGGCGGAGTGACCTGGCGGGCACAGGTCGCAATAGATGTCGTCCTCGACGATCAGCAGGTCGTACTGCTCGGCGAGGCGCAGCAGCTGGAAGGCCTTGGCGGCCGACAGCGAGGTGCCGGTGGGGTTGTGCAGCACCGAGTTGATCACCATCAGGCGCGGGCGGCGCGCCTGCAGGATGCGCTCCAGCGCCTCCAGGTCCGGGCCCTCGGCGGTGTAAGGCATGCCGATCAGCTGCGCGCCCTGGGCGGCGAAGCGGCCGAACATGACGAACCACGCCGGGTCGCCCACCAGCACGGCGTCGCCGGGGCGCAGGTAGAGCCGCGCGATCAGGTCGAGCGCCTGGGTGATGCCGGAGGTAAGCACGATCTGCTCGGGGGTGGCGCCGATCTCCAGTTCGGCCAGGCGGTTGCGCAGTTGCTGGCGCAAAGGCAGGAAGCCCTGCGGCGTGCCACTGGCCAGGAAATGGCTGCCCGGCTGGCGGCCCAGCCCGCGCAGCGCGCTGGCGATCAGGTCGCCGTCGAGCCAGTCGTTGGGCAGGAAGCCCATCCCCGGAGACTTATGCGGCTCGGTCGAGTGGAACATGCTGCGCAGCAGCCAGGTTACGTCGATGTTGCGCGCGCCGGTCGAGACCGGGGCCACCGGCACCACTTGCGGCGTGCGCTCGCGCACGTAGAAGCCTGAGCCGCGGCGGGATTCGAGGTAGCCCAGCGCCACCAGCCGCTCATAGGCCTCGACCACGGTGAAGCGCGAGATGCCCTTTTCCTGCGCAAGCTGGCGAATCGAGGGCATGCGCATGCCGGCGCGGAAGACCCGCTCGTCGATGCGCAGCCGCGCCCACTCGGTCAACTGCTCCACCAGCGTCATCTGCGCCGAGGGCACAGGGTCGGGCATGCGCTCGGTGGGGGGCGGCATGACCAGGCGCAATGAGCGCACCTGCTCGCCAGCCTCTTCGCCAGCGTGGAAAGCCGCGCCCTCCTGCTTGCCTGCCCCGGCTTCTTTATCCTTGAGCCCTGGCGCAACCGGTTCCCTGCTGTTCATGCCTTGCTCCCGCCACTGTACTGAGAATGTTCTGCATAACTGTATCGGTACTGTACCGACAACCTTGTCTACCATCAACACACAATGACAATTGCCCTCGACCATCTCGTGATCGCCGCCCCCACGCTTGAAGCGGGGGCGCAGCATGTCGCCGACGCGCTCGGCGTGACGCCCCAGCCGGGCGGCGCGCACCCTGGCATGGGCACCCACAATTGCCTGCTCGGCCTGTTCGGCGGCATCTACCTGGAAGTCATCGCCATCGACCCCGAGGCACCGGCCCCCATGCGGCCGCGCTGGTTTGGCCTGGACACCGAGGCAGTGCAGGCCCGGCTGCGCCATGGTCCCTTCCTGATGCACTGGGTCGCGCGGGTGGAACGCCCCACCGACCTGTCCCTGTGGCAGGCGCAGTACCCCACGCGCATCCCGCCGGTCATCCCGATGACCCGTGGCGACCTGCGCTGGCGCATCACCGTGCCGCAAGACGGCAGCCTGCCCGCGTGGCCGGCTGACGATGCGGATGGCACGGACGGCCCGGCGACGCCGGGCGACGGCATCCTCCCCACGCTGATCCAGTGGGATGTCTCGACCCATCCGTCGTCCCGGCTGCCGAACCAGGGCCTGGCGCTGCGCTCGCTGCGGGCACGCCATCCACAGGCCGCGCGGCTCGCGGAGGCCTTGCAATGGCTGGGCGGCACCCGGTTCGTCCCGGAAGCATCCACGCTCGCGGAACTGAGCGCGGAGATAGAAACGCCCGATGGCGTGCGCACGCTGCGCTGAGCCGCACGCCGCAAGACAAAAAAAATCTGTCACAACTAGAACAACCGCCAAGGAGCCCCTCTGATGTCCGCCACCCGCAAACGCTTCGACGACGACGCCTATCTCGGCAGCTGCACCGCCACCGTGGTAGCCGTTCACGCTGACGGCATCGAGCTCGACCAGACCGTGTGCTACGCGCGCAGCGGCGGCCAGGCGGGCGATACCGGCACGCTCAAGCTGGCCAACGGCGCGACCATCGCACTGCTGGAAACCGTGTACGCCCCGGACCGCAGCCATATCCTGCACGTCCCGGCGCCGGGTACGGCGCTGCCGGAGGCGGGCGACATCGTGGCCGTCACGATCGACTGGGAGCGCCGCCACCGGCTGATGCGGCTGCATACCTGCCTGCACCTGCTGGGCTCGCTGATCCCGGTGCCAGTGACCGGCTGCGGCATCTCGCCCGACTCGGCGCGCATCGACTTCGACCTGCCGGAATCCACGCTCGACAAGGCCGTGCTCACCGAGCAGCTCAATGCGCTGATCGATGCCGACAGCCGCGTGCAGGTGGAGCGCATCACGTCCGAGCAACTCGCCGAGCAGCCCGAGCTGGTGCGCACGGTGGGCGCGGCGCCGCCCGCGGGCAGCGGCGTCATCCGCATCATCGACATCCCCGGCGTGGACCGCCAGCCTTGCGGCGGCACCCATGTCGCGGCCACCGGCGAGATCGGCGCCGTGCTGGTGACCAAGATCGAGAAGAAGAGCCGCACCAACCGCCGCGTGGTCGTGCAGTTCGCAGCGTGAGAGCGGCAGGACGATAGATGGATCCCGCTCTGCTCACCGGGCTGTCGGCCGCCCAGTTCGCCGCGCTGCTGTCGCTCATGGCAGTCGGCGCCTTCACGCCCGGCCCCAACACGACGATTGCCGCGGTCACCGGCGCCAACTTTGGCCTGCGCGCCACGCTGCCGCACTGCGTGGGCGTCGCGTTCGGCTTTGCCAGCATCCTGGCGCTGTGCGCGGCGGGCGTGGGCGCGCTGATCCTGGCCAGCCCGGCGCTAGCGCTGCTGGTGCATGCCGCCGGCGTGCTCTACCTGCTGTGGCTGGCGCTCAAACTGGCGCGCAGTACCGTGCTGTCGGACAAACAGGTGCTGCGCCCGCTGTCGGTGTGGCAGTCGGCCGTGCTGCAGTACGCCAATATCAAGGCGTGGATGCTGGCGCTGGCTACAGCCGCCTCCTATATGGCAGGCGCGCAGTCGCCGGTGCATCGGGCCGTGCTGGTGTGCGCGGTGTTCGGCGTGTTCGGCTTTGTCAGCAATGGCGTGTACGGCGTGATTGGCGCCACGCTGCGGCAATGGCTGCAGGTTGGCCACCGCATCCGCTGGTTCAACCGCGCAATGGGCCTGGCGCTGGCACTCACGGCGCTGTGGATTGCGCTGGCTGGCCGGCCCACCCTGCACTAATTCAAACGCCATGGCTGCCAAAACCACCTCTGTCCAACCCATCGCTAGCGCCCCTGCCGACACCCACGGCGGCGGCATGCTGCTCGGCTTAGTCGGCGTGGCCGTGTTCAGCCAGACCTTGCCCTTCACGCGCATGGCGGTGGCCGAGCTGGACGCCACCTTCGTCGCGCTCGGCCGTGCGGTGGTGGCGGCGCTGCTGGCGCTGGTGCTGCTGTGGCAGCGCGGCGCGTTCGCCCGCGCGCGCCGTCCCCGGGGCGGCCAGTGGTGGCGCCTGGGGGTCACCTCGCTGGGCGTGGTGGTGGGCTTTCCGCTGTTTTCCTCACTGGCCATGCGTGAAGTGCCGGCCGGCCACGGCGCCATCATTACCGGCCTGCTGCCGCTGGCCACGGCGGTCTTCGCCGCCTGGTTCGGCCGCGAGCGGCCATCGCCGGCGTTCTGGCTGTCGGCCGCCGCCGGCAGTGCGCTGGTGGTCGCCTTTGCCCTGTGGCAAGGCGCCGGCGGGCTGCAGCATGCCGACTGGCTGCTGTTCGCGGCGATGGTGCTGGGTGCGCTGGGCTATGCCGAGGGCGGCAAGCTGTCGCGCGAGCTTGGCGGGCTGGAAACCATCAGCTGGGCGCTGGCCGTGGCACTGCCGCTGCTGCTGCCGGTGGTGGCCTGGCTGGGGCTTGCGCATGCCGGCCAGATCGCAGCCGCCTCGCCGCGCGCCTGGCTCGGCATGGGCTATGTTTCCGTATTCTCGATGTTCATCGGCTTCCTGTTCTGGTACGCCGGGCTCGCAAAAGGCGGCGTGGCGCGCGTCGGGCAGATACAATTGCTGCAGCCGTTCCTCACGCTGGCGGGCGGCGCCCTGCTGCTGGCCGAACCGCTTGATGCCGTCACCCTGGCGTTTGCGGTGGCGGTGATCGGCGTGGTAGCCCTGGGCCGCCGGACCGCCGTGCGCAGCGCCCCCGCGAGTCCCATGCCCGCGCCCGCCGCCGAAGAACCCCACCCTGCCCCTACGGCACGATCCCTCTGACTGGAGACCCTATGTCCGTTCACGACACCCTTGCCCGCCTCGGCATCGCACTGCCGACCGCTGGCGCACCGGCCGCCGCCTACGTCATGGCCGCGCAAACCGGCAACACCGTGTTCCTTTCGGGCCACATTGCCCGCAAGGATGGCAAACCCTGGGTAGGCAAGCTGGGCAAGGACCTTGGCACCGAAGACGGCAAGGTTGCCGCTCGCGCCATCGCCGTGGACCTGCTGGCCACGCTGAACACCCACCTGGGCGGCGACCTGGACCGCGTCACCCGCATCGTCAAGGTGATGAGCCTGGTCAACTCCACGGAAGACTTCACCGAGCAGCACCTGGTGACCAACGGCGCCTCGGAGTTGCTGGCGGAAGTCTTCGGCGAAGCCGGCAAGCATGCCCGCAGCGCCTTTGGCGTAGCGCAGGTCCCGCTGGGCGCCTGCGTCGAGATCGAGATGATCGTCGAAGTGAAGTAAGCCGGCGTGAAGCAAGAAAGCAGAACCAAGTGAATGGAAGTCAGGCCAGGGACCGGGGGATACCCCCGCCCTGCGCCCAACCAACTGAAGGCACCGCCCACCCATGCGCATCGACAACCTGCCTTTCGGCACCACCGACTGGTCCGACATCACCCCGACCCGCCACCCCGGCGACACCGGGGAAGCCCTCTGGCGCACCCGCCAGTTCGGCGACATCCGCGTTCGCATGGTGGAGTATTCTGCCGGGTATCTCGCCGATCACTGGTGCACCAAAGGGCACATCCTTTTTGTGCTGGAAGGCGAGTTGCATACCGAGCTGGAAGACGGCCGGCATTTCGTGCTCCGCGCGGGCACGAGCTACCAGGTCGCCGACCAGGCCGAGCCGCACCGTTCGTCCACCCCGACCGGGGCGCGGCTTTTTATCGTTGACTGAGTCGAGCCAACCCGACTCCCCACACACCAAGAGAACATCATGAACTGGGCCATTTCCCGCCGGGCGCAACAGCTGACCAGCTCGGCTATCCGCGAAATCCTGAAAGTGACCGAGCGTCCGGAAGTTATTTCCTTCGCGGGCGGCCTGCCGTCGCCGGCCACCTTCCCGGTAGCGGCCATGGAACAGGCGGTGGCCCGGATCTTCGCCGACAACCCGCAAGCCGCCCTGCAGTACGCCGCCACCGAAGGCTACATGCCGCTGCGCGAATTCATCGCCAAGCGCCATCACGTGGATGTGGAGCGCGTGCTGATCACCACCGGCTCGCAGCAGGCGCTGGACCTGATCGCCAAGGTGTTGATCGACCCGGGCAGCCCGGTGCTGGTGGAAACGCCCAGCTACCTTGGCGCGCTGCAAGCCTTCTCGCTGTTCGAGCCCGAGTTCGTCTCGGTGCCGGGCGACGACAAGAGCCTGCTGCCGGAATCGCTCACGCCCGAGCTGACCGCTGGCGCGCGCTTCCTCTACGCCCTGCCCAACTTCCAGAACCCCACCGGGCGGCGCATGCCGCTGGAGCGCCGCCAGGCCCTGGTGGCCCGCGCCCGCGAGCTCGGCGTGCTGCTGGTCGAGGATGATCCCTACGGCGAACTGAGCTATCGCGGCGACCAGTTGCCGAGCCTGCTGTCGATGAACCCCGACGGCGTGATCTACATGGGCTCGTTCTCCAAGATCCTGGCCCCCGGCCTGCGCCTGGGCTTTGTGATCGCCCCGCCCGAGCTGCACTTCAAGCTGTGCCAGGCCAAGCAGGCGTCGGACCTGCATACGCCCAGCTTCACCCAGCGCCTTGCCTATGAAGTGGTGCGCGATGGCTTGCTGGACTCGCATATCCCCACCATCCGCACGCTCTACGCGGCGCAGTGCCAGGCCATGCTGGATTCGCTCGCGCGCCACATGCCGGAAGGCGTGACCTGGAACGCGCCGGAAGGCGGCATGTTCATCTGGATGGAGCTACCCGAGGGCCTGGACAGCATGGAGATCCTGCAAGAAGCGGTCAAGCGCAATGTGGCCTATGTGCCGGGCGCGCCGTTCTACGCCAGCAACCCGCGCCGCAATGCGCTGCGCCTGGCCTTTGTCACGGTGGCGCCGGAGCGCATCGAGCAAGGCGTGGCCATCCTCGGCACGCTGTTCCGCGAAGCCATCGCCAAGCACGCGCCGCAAGCCAAGGCCGCCTGAGCGTCGCTTGAGCGACACGCGTGGCACGGATACGTCTCCTGACTGATACCGGGCTGGCGGGCTTCATGGCAAGATAATGGCCATCGCCTGTCAGTCCGGGCCGCGAACGCGCAGGCATTGCGCATGCGCGGCCCACGCCTTGAGGAGAAGGGTTTCGTGCTGCGTATCTGGGGTCGACTCTCATCGATCAACGTGCAAAAAGTGGTCTGGTGCTCGCGCGAGCTGCACCTGGACCACGAACGCATCGACATTGGCGTCAGCGAGGGCGACCTCGACACCGAGGCCTATGTCCGGCTCAACCCCGACCGCAGCATCCCGGTGATCGAGGATTTCCGCGGCACCGACGTGGGCGGCGAGCCTTTTGTGCTGTGGGAATCCAACGCCATCGTGCGCTACCTGTGCGCGCACGACGGCGAGGACACCCTGTGGCCCGGCAACGTCAAGGCGCGCGCGCTGGCCGACCGCTGGATGGACTGGCAGACCAACGCCTTCAGCCCGGCCATGGTCGACGCATTCCGCCACCTGGTGCGGCTGCCCGCCGAGCAGCGCGACCCCGACCTGATCGCCCGCTCCCTGGAACGCACCGAACCGCTCGCGGCCCGGCTCGACGAAGCCCTGGCGCAGCGTGAGTTCATCTGCGGCGACCGCTTCACCATGGCCGACATCCCGGTTGCCTGCGCCGCCCACCGCTGGCTGGGCCTGCCGGTCACACACCAGCCCCGCCCGCACCTTGAGCGCTGGGCAGCGGCCATGCGTGCACGGCCTGCCGCCCGCACCATCCTGACGTTGCCGCTGGTCTGAGCCGCCCCCTTATTTGCTGATTTACTGGCTGATTTACTGGCTGATTTACTGGCCGATTTACTGGCTGATTTACCTGCTGTTGCGCCCGCCCGACACCGCGGCCAGCACCCCCAGCCCGATCAGCGCGCCGCCCGTCAGGTAGCGGCCCACGGCCTGCGCGCCCCTGGCGCGCGCGAGCAGCGGCAACAACGCCGCCGCGGCCAGCACATAGCAGCAATCGGTGGTGGCGGCGATCAGGACGAAGGTGCCGCCCAGGGCCACGCTCTGCGGCAGCGCCGCGATGGCGGGATCCATGAACTGCGGCAGGAAGGCCGCGAAGAACAATGTGGTCTTGGGGTTGAACAAGGCCACCACGAAGCCATCGCGAAACACCCGCCGCAGCCCGGCGCTGCCAGCAGCCGGGTCCGCCTGCGCAGCAGCGGCCGGTCGCGCGCGCAGCGCCCGCACCCCCAGGTAGACCAGGTAGGCCGCGCCGGCGTACTTCATCACGGCAAAGGCCAGAGACGATACCGCGAACAGCGCCGCCAGCCCCAGCGCGGCCGCCAGCACATTGACCAGGTTGCCCAACACCACGGCCGTCACCGAAGCCAGGCCCGCAAGCCGGCCTAGCGACAGCGTGCGCGCAACGATGTAGATCACCGCCGGCCCCGGCGTCACCGCAAGCAACAGGCTGGACAGCAGGAAAGCGGCAAGCACGTGACCGCCGGGAAGGATGTGCAGCATGGCAATGCTCCTCCAGAAACAGGAACGCCACCTTTCATGCCCGGTCGGCCGGCTTATCGACAGCGCCAAGGCGTAAAAGGACGACCGGCACATTCTGCCACCACGGGCCTGGCCAGCATACATTTGCGTATCGAGTGGTTTGGAGTACTCTGCCAATAAGGCAGCGAGTGCGCCAACCTGCCCCCAGGCAAACCCTGATCCATGAATCCTGCTCACGATGACGGTGACTGGATTTAGGGCGGCGCGGCAGGAACCCATCCATAAAATCCGAAGTTTGCTGGTCGCGCGGTTGACAGCTTGGCAGGTTCGCAATGCGCGCCCGGACAAGAAGACGACGCGGCAGCCTGGGCCTAAGAGGCCGTTTCAAAATGAAGCGAAGCGGTTCTGGCTAGGCGCGCGGCCGCAGACAGTACAAGGGGGTACGGCAAGGCCGCGCAACGACGCCAGAATCTTTTTGAAATGGCCTCTAATACAAAAGCAACCTGTCGCCCCAACCCGAGGAGGACTCATCGTGTGGACCCAAGTCTATGACCCGCTAGGCAGCCTGGCATTGTCCACGCTGGCTGCGGGGATTCCCGTCGCCGTACTGCTGGCGGCGCTAGCCTTCTTTCACCTGCAGGCCCACCTGGCCGCCGGGCTGGCGCTCGTGGTCGGCGTGGTCATCGCTTCCGCGGTATTCGGCATGCCCGCCGACATGGCTGGCAAGGCCGCCGGCCTGGGCATCGTATCGGGCCTGTTCCCGATCGGCTGGATCGTGCTGAACATCATCTTCCTGCACCGGCTGACCACCATCAACGGCTCCTTCAAGGTGCTGCAGAACTCGATCTCCGGCATCACCGAAGACCGGCGCCTGCAACTGCTGCTGGTGGCCTTCAGCTTTGGCGCTTTCTTCGAAGGCGCCGCCGGCTTCGGCACGCCGGTGGCGGTCACCGGCGCCATCCTGATCGGCCTCGGTTTTTCGCCACTGGCGGCATCCGGCCTGGCGCTGATCGCCAATACCGCGCCGGTGGCCTTCGGCGCGCTGGGCGCGCCGTTGATCGGCCTGTCCGCGGTGACGGGCCTGGACCTGCTGCACCTCTCGGCCATGGTCGGCCGGCAGCTGCCCTTCTTCTCGGTGCTCGTGCCGTTCTGGCTGATCTGGGCCTTTGCCGGCTTCCGCGGCATGCTGGCGATCTGGCCGGCGATCCTGGTGGCCGGCGTCACCTTTGCCGTGCCGCAGTTCCTGGTGTCGAATTACCACGGCCCCTGGCTGGTGGACGTGATTGCCGCGCTGGTGTCGATGGGCTGCCTGACGCTGTTCCTGAAGGTCTGGAAGCCCAAGGAAATCTGGACCTCCACGCGCATCCTCGGCCGCAGGGACGACTCCAAGGTCGACGACCCCGAAGCGGTAGCCGCCGAAGCCCGCGCCAGCGCCGCCTCCGCCGGCATCTCGGTGGTCAAGGCCTGGATGCCCTGGGTGATCCTGACCGTGTTCGTCTTTGTCTGGGGCGTGCCGGAATTCAAGAAGCTGATGGACGGCCTGTGGCAATGGAAATTCCCCATCCCCGGCCTGGACAAAGCCGTGTTAAAGGTGCCGCCGGTGGTGCCGAAGGCCACTGCCGAAGGCGCGGTCTTCACGTTCAACGTGTTGTCGATGGCCGGCACCGGCATCCTGGTCTCCGGCATTCTCGGCGGCCTGCTGATGGGCTACTCCGTGCCGCGCCTCATCAAGGAATACTGGGAGACCATCAAGCTGGTGAAATATTCGCTGCTGACCATCTGCGCGATGTTCGGCGTGGGCTACCTGACCCGTTACTCGGGCCTGGATGCCACGCTGGGCCTGGCCTTTGCTCACACCGGCGTGCTCTACCCGCTGTTTGGCACCATGCTGGGCTGGCTGGGCGTGGCGCTGACCGGGTCCGACACCGCCTCCAACGTGCTTTTTGGCGGCCTGCAGAAAACCACGGCCGAGCAGCTGGGCCTATCGCCGATCCTGATGGCCTCGGCCAACAGCTCGGGCGGTGTGATGGGCAAGATGATCGATGCGCAGTCCATCGTGGTGGCGTCCACCGCCACCAAGTGGTACGGGCACGAAGGCGATATCCTGCGCTATGTGTTTTTCCACTCGATCGCGCTGGCGATCTTGGTCGGGCTGTTCATTACGCTGCAGGCTTATGTGCATCCGTTCACGCAGATGGTGATTCACTGAGCTGGCGAACCAGCAGGCATGAATAAATCCCCGCTCGTGCATGGGCGGGGCCAGACGGAAGCCGAAAAGGGAGCTGGGCGCCGGAGCCCGCGCTCAGCCCCCGAACTCAGCCCCCGAACCAGTTGACCAGCCGCAAGCCCGGCAGCCCGGCAAAACCCCTGACATTGCGCGTCACCAAGGTCAGGCCGTGCGCCATCGCGACGGATGCGATCTGTCCATCCACAAAGGGCAGGCTCAGCCCAGCCCGCTCCCGCGAATTGCGTAGCTCGGCATGGATCCGTGCCGCGGCGCTGTCATAGGGCAAGACCGGCAGGCTACCCGCCACTTCCTGCACGAAACGGCCAACCGCGTCCTTGCGCTGGCCATCCGGCATGCGCAGCCAGCCAAAACGTAATTCATGCCAGACCGGCGCCGGAATAACCAGTTCGCCATCGAATCGGGCCAGATTCGCCATGACGCCTGCATCCGGCTTTGGCCGCATTGCCTCCGAGACAATGTTGGTGTCCAGCAGCCAACTCGCAGCGCTCACCATGTGAAGTCACGCCCGTCGCCGGGTTGACGCACATGCTCGAAAGGGTCGACCTCATCTTCCGCTTGCACGTGCTCGCTGCGCCATTCGCTCAAACGCCCAAAGAAGCCAGACGTGGAACCGACAAGCAGCCGGTATTGCGACCAGGACATCAACACTGCAGCCGGCTCACCGCGCCGGGAGATCAGCAGCGGTTCCTGCCCTCTTTCCGCGTCCCGAAGCACATCAGCGAGATGCGCTCTTGCCTCCGAGAATGGGATGGTTTGCATAGCGTGCCCCCTGCTCGAAATGTACAACTCAATTGTACAAGAATGAGCCGCCGAGTGTCGGCGGGGGTTTTCCTTGCGGCAATGGCGATGGCAATGGCGATGACCACGGCCCTCAGGCCATCAACCGGTAAGCCAGCCGCGCCGCGGCCCGAGCGCCGCAGGTGTCACGGTCATAGAGCGGATTGAACTCCGCCAGGTCCGCCACGCGCAGCTTGCCGCTGGCGCGCACCTGCGCCACCACCTCCTCCACCACGGGAAGGGGCACGCCATAAGGGGCTGGCGCCGAGACCGCCGGCATCACTGCCGCCGGCAGCACGTCCAGGTCGATCGTGAGGTAGACGTGATCGACCGCATCCATCAGCCCCTGCAACTCGGCAATCCGCGCGTCCAGGTGCCGTTCCTGCATCTGCACGTCCTCGACGTAGTGCACGCCAAGCGCCTTGGCATGCGCGAACAGCGCGGCGGTATTGCCGAGCCGGCTCACGCCCAGGCAAGCGTATTCGAAACGCTGTCCGCGCTCGTGGCAGGCCTGCGCGATCTGGTCGAAGGGCGTGCCCGAACTGCCGGGACGACCGGTGCGCAGGTCGAAGTGCGCATCGAGGTTGATCACCAGCACGCGGCCGTGGTCGCCACGCGCATCGAGATGCGCGCGCAGCCCCTGCCAGGTGCCCCAGGCGATCTCGTGGCCACCACCGAGCACCAGCGGGAATGCGCCCTGCGCCAGTTCGGCCGCGACCGCTGTTGCCAACGCTTGCTGCGCCGTCTCGAGATCGCCATCGTGGCAGACGACGTCGCCCGCATCGTGGAACACTTCCAGGCCATGGGCCGGGATGCCGGCCAGCGCGCGGCGGATCTCGCGCGGGCCACCCGCCGCGCCGGGACGGCCCTGGTTGCGCAGCACGCCGGCGTCGCAGCAAAAGCCCAGCAGCACGGGCGCGCCAGGCACACGTTCGGCGCCTTGCACGCGCACGACATTGAATAGCCGGCGCGTGTCGCCCAGCTCGCCCGCATCGCTGCGGCCGCGCCAGATGCTGCCCGGCGCTGCAGCCATCGGATCCCTTTCGCTCATGACAGGCGGCGGCCCAGGGTTTCCGGCACCATCGCCAGGCCGATCAGCGAGACCAGGCCGCAGCCGATCACGTAGAACGCGGGCGCGTTGGGATTGGCGGTGAGATGGATCAGCTCGGTCGAGAAGAACTGCGCGAAACCACCGAAGATGGCAATCGCCACGCAGTAGGCAATCGACAGGCCGGTGGCGCGCATGCGCTGCGGCAGCACCTCGCTGACCAGCACCATCGACGCGGGCGACGTCATCGACATCGGCACCGAAAGGCAGCCCACCACCAGCAGCAGGCGCATCAGGCTGGGCTCGGCGTTGATCAGCACGAAAGCGGGATAGATCATCAGCAGCAAGGCCACGCGCGACCACAGCACCACCGGGCGCCGCCCCACCCGGTCGCTCAGCCAGCCCGCGAACGGCGACAGCACGACCTGCACGGCAGCGGCCACGCAAGCGGCCCAGATGCCCAGCGACAGCGGCATGTGCAGCTGGCTAACGGCATAGTTGCTCAGGTAATACACCACGATATAGGTCGACGAAGCCACGCCGATCATCAGCAGGATGCTGGCCACCAGCGCACGCCCGTGCTCGCGCAACAGCTGCAGCGTGGAACCGCGCTCCGACTCGCCGGCGGCCGGCGCCGTCTCTTCCAGGCGGCGGCGAATCACCAGGCCCACCGGGATCACCAGGATGCCAATCACGAAGGCCAGGCGCCAGCCCCATGCCTCCAGCGCTTGCTGCTCCAGCACATTGCTGAGCAGCAAGCCAACCAGCGCGCCGAACAGCGCCGCCAGGCCCTGGCTAAACGGCTGCCAGCTGGTGTAGAAGCCGCGCGAGCGGTCGTCGGCATATTCCAGCAGCAGTGCCGTGGAGGCACCCATCTCCCCGCCGATGGCAAAGCCTTGCACCAGGCGCGCGAGCAGGATCATGATCGGCGCGAGCATGCCGATCTGCGCATACGTCGGCGTCACCACGAAGATCACCGAGCTCAAGCCCATCAGCCAGAGCGTCAGCGCCACCGCCGGCTTGCGCCCGACGCGGTCGGCATACATGCCGATCAGCAGGCCGCCCAGCGGGCGCATCAGGAAGCCTACGCCGAAGGTGGCGAAAGACAACAGCAACTGCCCGGTGGGATCGGATACCGGGAAATACAGGCGGCCGATCAGCGTGGCGAAGAAGCTGTAGACCACGAAGTCGTAGAACTCCAGGCCATTGCCGATAGTAATGGCAGCGATGGACTTGAACCTGGACAGCGGCTGGGCCGTGGCGGCATGCTGGGCTGCGATACCGGGAATGGTGTTGTCAATGGACATGATGTAACTCCGAAGCAAAATAATCCTGGCCGCCCGCAAGCGGGCGGTGAGCGCAACCCAGACAGGGTGTTCTTCGCGCCACTACGGCAGCGCGCCGGGCTGGCGCGCGCTGCCGGTTACCCTGGCATCCGGCTAGGCAGATGCCAGGCAACGCGGACCCTGCCGAGGCAGGGTCCGCGCATGTATCAGTCCGCCGCAAAGGAGGAAGCAGGCGCCCCCTGCTGGCCGCGCGGCCGTCCCCAGCACCACCACGCCACCACCAGCAGCAGCAGCCACGCCGCGCCCACCAGCAGCGCTGCGCGGGTCTGCGGGAACCAGCCAAGCACGCCGAAGATGAACAGCATGAAGGCGATGGCCGCGAGCGGCGCTACCGGCCAGAACGGCACGGGGAACTTCAGCGCCGCCACCTCGGCGCGGCTCATGCGCCTGCGCAAGGCGACCTGCGACAGCAAGATCATCAGCCACACCCAGACCGTGGCAAAGGTGGCGATGGAAGCGATCAGCGTGAACACGTCCTCGGGCATTACGTAGTTGAGCACCACGCCGGCCAGCAGCGCGAAAGCCATCACCACCACCGTCATCCAGGGCACGCCCTTGCGCGACACGCTGGCAAAGATGCGTGGCGCCTGCCGTTGCACCGCCATGCCATACAGCATGCGGCCAGCGCCGAAGATGTCGCTATTGATGGCGGATACCGCGGCGGAGATGACCACGACATTGAGCAATGCGGCGGCCGAGCCAATGCCCAGCCGGCTGAAGATCTGCACAAAGGGGCTGCCCTCGCTGCCGATGCGGTGCCAAGGATAGAGAGACATCAGCACCGCCAGCGTCAGCACATAGAACAGCAGGATGCGCAGGGGCACCGCGTTGATCGCACGCGGAATCACGCGCTGCGGGTCGCGCGCCTCGCCGGCCGTGATGCCGATGATCTCGATGCCGCCAAAGGCGAACATCACCACGGCGAACGAGGCGATCACGCCGGCAATGCCGTTGGGCATGAAGCCGCCGTGCGCCCAGAGGTTGTGGATGCCGGTGGCAACGCCGCCGTCGGCCATGCCGAAGCCGAACAGCATGATGGCAACACCGCCGCCGATCATCGCGACGATGGCGCCGACCTTCAGCAGCGAAAGCCAGAACTCCAGCTCACCGAACACCTTGACGCTGAGCAGGTTGAGGCCGCCGATCAGGAACACGATGCCGAGCACCCAGATCCAGCGCGGCACGTCCGGGAACCAGAAGCCCATGTAAATGCCGAAGGCAGTCACGTCCGCCAGGCAAACGACGATCATCTCGAAGGCATAGGTCCAGCCGAGCAGGAAGCCCGCCAGCGGTCCCAGGCCGGTGCTGGCGTACTGGCCGAACGAACCCGCCACCGGATTGCGCACCGCCATCTCGCCCAGCGCACGCATCACCATGTAGACCGCGGCGCCACCGATCACGTAGGCCAGCAGCACCGCCGGTCCCGCGGCCTGGATGGCCGAGGCCGAGCCGTAGAAAAGTCCCGTGCCGATGGCCGATCCGAGCGCCATGAAGCGGATATGACGGGCGCTGAGGCCACGCTGCAGGCCTTGCGACTGCTCTTGCATCTATTTGTCTCCGAATCATTATTCTGTCTTCTGTCCGCCCGGGGCGCGGGCTGCGGCCTGCTGCGTGGCAGGCGTCCCGCCCCCGGGCGTCATGCCCAAGCCTCAGAGGCTGGGCAGCAACCGCGCGGGCAGCAGCGCGTTCAGGGTGCCGGCCGCCAGCAACCGGCTCGCGGTCTCGATATCCGGCGCGAAGAAGCGGTCCTTCTCGTAGTAGGGCACTTCGGCGCGCAGCAGGCTGCGTGCCTGCTCCAGCTTGGGCGAGCTCTTCAGGCCTTCGCGGAAGTCCAGGCCCTGGCAGGCGCCCAGCCACTCCACGGCAAGGATGCCGCGCACGTTCTCGGCCATCGCCCACAGGCGCTTGCCGGCATTCGGCGCCATCGACACGTGGTCCTCCTGGTTGGCCGAGGTCGGCAGGCTGTCGACGCTGTGCGGATGGGCCAGTGCCTTGTTGTCGCTGGCCAGCGCGGCGGCGGTGACCTGGGCGATCATGAAGCCCGAGTTGACGCCCCCGTTGGCCACCAGGAAAGGCGGCAGCTGCGACATATGGCGATCCATCATCAGCGAGATGCGGCGCTCGGACAGCGAGCCGATCTCGGCGATGGCCAGCGCCAGGTTGTCGGCGGCCATCGCCACCGGTTCGGCATGGAAATTGCCGCCCGAGATCACGTCGCCTTCGGCGGCAAACACCAAGGGGTTGTCCGAGACCGCGTTGGCCTCCACTTCCAGGACCTCGGCCGCCTGCCGCAATTGCGTCAGGCAAGCGCCCATCACCTGCGGCTGGCAGCGCAGCGAGTAGGGATCCTGCACCTTGTCGCACTGCGCATGCGAACGCGCCAGCTCGCTGGTATCGGTCAGCAGATCGCGATAGGTGGTGGCCGCATCGATCTGGCCGCGCTGGCCGCGCACCGCATGAATGCGCGCGTCGAAAGGCGCGCGCGAGCCGAGCATGGCCTCGACGCTGAGGCTGCCGCAGACCGTGGCCGCGGCAAACAGATCCTCGGCCTCGAACAGGCCGCGCAGCGCGTAGGCGGTGGATACCTGGGTGCCGTTGAGCAGGGCCAGGCCTTCCTTGGCGGCCAGGGTCAGCGGCTCCAGGCCGGCACGTGCCAGCGCCTGGCGCGCCGGCAGCCATTCGCCCTGGTAGCGGGCACGGCTTTCGCCCAGCAGCACCAGCGACATATGCGCCAGCGGCGCCAGGTCGCCAGAGGCGCCCACCGAGCCCTTGAGCGGGATATGCGGATAGACCTCGGCATTGACCAGGGCGATCAGCGCGTCGATCACCTTGCGGCGGATGCCGGAAAAGCCGCGCGCCAGGCTATTGATCTTGAGCAGCATGATCAGCCGGACCATGGCGTCGTCCAGCGGTTCGCCCACACCGGCGGCATGCGACAGCACCAGCGAGCGCTGCAGGTTCTCCAGGTCCTCGCGGGCGATGCGGGTCTGCGCCAGCAGGCCGAAGCCGGTGTTGATGCCGTAGGCGGTCCGGCCTTCGGCAACGATGTTCTCAACGCAGGCCACGCTGGCGGCGATGGCCTCGGCGGCCTCGCTGTCCAGGCTCACGCGCAGCGGCTGCAGATAGGCCTGGCGCAGCTGCGCCAGGGTCAGTTGACCAGGTTTGAGGTTCAGCGCGTTCACGTTCAGGCTTCCTTCTTGTGGTTGAGCATCGGCAGGTTCAGGCCCTGCTCTCGTGCACAGTCGATGGCGATGTCGTAGCCGGCATCCGCATGGCGCATCACGCCGGTCGCGGGATCGTTGTGCAGCACGCGGGCGATGCGGGCGGCGGCTTCGTCGGTGCCGTCGCACACGATCACCACGCCCGAATGCTGCGAGAAGCCCATGCCCACGCCGCCGCCGTGATGCAGCGAGACCCAGGTCGCGCCGCTGGCGGTATTGAGCAGCGCGTTCAGCAGCGGCCAGTCGGACACGGCGTCGGAGCCATCCTTCATGCTTTCGGTTTCACGGTTGGGGCTGGCCACCGAGCCGGAGTCGAGGTGGTCGCGGCCGATCACCACCGGTGCCGACAACTCGCCACTGCGCACCATCTCGTTGAACGCCAGGCCAAGCTTGGCACGCAGGCCCAGGCCGACCCAGCAGATACGCGCCGGCAGGCCCTGGAAGCTGATGCGCTCGCGCGCCATGTCCAGCCAGCGGTGCAGGTGCGCATCGTCGGGGATCAGCTCCTTGACCTTGGCGTCGGTCTTGTAGATGTCCTGCGGATCGCCCGACAGCGCGGCCCAGCGGAACGGGCCGACACCGCGGCAGAACAGCGGGCGGATGTAGGCCGGCACGAAGCCGGGGAAATCGAAGGCATTCGCCACGCCCTCTTCCTTGGCCATCTGGCGGATGTTGTTGCCGTAGTCGAAGGTGGGCACGCCCATCTTCTGGAAGTCCAGCATGGCCTGCACATGCAGCGCCATCGACTGCTTGGCGGCCTTGACCACACGAGCCGGCTCGGTCTGCGCGCGGTCGCGGTACTGGCCCCAGGTCCAGCCCACCGGGAGGTAGCCGTTGAGCGGATCGTGCGCGCTGGTCTGGTCGGTGACCATGTCCGGGCGCACGCCGCGGCGCACCAGTTCGGGCAACACTTCGGCGGCGTTGGCGCACAGCGCGATGGAAACGGCGCGGCCTTCGGCGGTGTACCTGGCGATGCGCGCCAGCGCGTCATCAAGGTCGGTGGCCTGTTCGTCGACATAGCGGGTGCGCAGGCGGAAATCGATGCTGGCCTGCTGGCACTCGATGTTCAGCGAGCAGGCGCCGGCCAGCGTGGCGGCCAGCGGTTGCGCGCCACCCATGCCGCCCAGCCCGGCGGTCAGCACCCAGCGGCCCTTGAGGTTGCCGTTGTAGTGCTGGCGCCCGGCTTCCACGAAGGTCTCGTAGGTGCCCTGCACGATGCCCTGGCTGCCGATATAGATCCAGCTGCCGGCTGTCATCTGGCCGTACATGGCCAGGCCCTTGGCGTCGAGCTCGTTGAAGTGTTCCCACGTAGCCCAATGCGGCACCAGGTTGGAATTGGCGATCAGCACGCGCGGCGCGTTGCTATGGGTCTTGAACACGCCAACCGGCTTGCCGGACTGCACCAGCAGGGTCTCATCGTCGTTCAGCGTCTTGAGCGTCTCGACGATCTTGTCGTAGCACGCCCAGTTGCGCGCGGCGCGGCCGATGCCGCCGTACACCACCAGCTCCTTGGGGTTCTCCGCCACTTCCGGGTCGAGGTTGTTCATCAACATGCGCAGCGGCGCTTCGGTCTGCCAGCTCTTGGCGTTCAGTTGGTTGCCGCGCGGGGCGCGGATCTCTACATCGCGAAAGCGGTCGGTGTTGCTCACGGGAACTCCTTGGGTCAATAAGGCCGGCTCGAACCGGTCTGTTCAGCCATGCTAGGTATGTATAGTGTTGTATAGACAAGCTCGGATAAATTGGGGTATTCCCGAGGATAAGCCGCAGGCATGGACGAAAAAGTGCGCTTATGAATACTTAAATGATGAAGGCGACGGAAAGTGCGCGCCGTTCCGAGCGCGCACTCAAGCACCGCGACACGGACGCCCCTCCCGCGAGTACGGACATCGGCGATGCGCAAGCGCGGTATGATGCTCCTGATCCGCCGCATGCCCATGGCATCGATACGGCCCTTGCAAGCACGCCTGCGACCCGAACGAGGCGGTCGCCGCGGAACACCCCTGGACTCCCATGCTGATGCGTTTCCTGGAACGGCTGATTGACCCGTTCCGCGCCCTCCCCGACACCCAGCCACCCAGCCAGATCTGGCGCTTTTATGCCTACTTCCTGCGAGAGGTGTGGCCGGTCTTCGCGCTGCTGCTGGGCGTGGGGCTGGCTGGCGCGCTGATCGAAGTCTCGCTGTTCGGCTTTCTCGGTCGCTTGGTCGACCTGGCGCAAGCAACACCGCCCGCCGAGTTCTTCGCGCGCCACCGCGTCGAGCTCATGTGGATGGCGGTGGTGGCGCTGCTGCTGCGTCCGTTCTTCAACGGCCTGCACGACATCCTCGTGCACCAGGTCATCAACCCGAGCCTGGGCAACCTGGTGCGCTGGCAGAACCACCGCTACGTCCTCAAGCAGAGCCTGTCGTTTTTTCAGAACGACTTTGCCGGGCGCATCGCGCAGCGCATCATGCAGACCGGCTTCTCGCTGCGCGATTCAGCGGTGCAGGCCGTGGATGCCATCTGGCATGTGTTGATCTACGCGGCCAGCTCCCTCTACCTGTTCGCGCAAGCCGACTGGCGCCTGATGCTTCCCCTCGTGGCGTGGATCGCCTGCTACGTGGCCGCCATGCTGTACTTCACGCCACGCGTGAAGGCGCGCTCGGTTGCCGCCACCGGCGCGCGCTCGCGGCTGATGGGGCGCATCGTCGACGGCTATACCAACATCACCACGCTCAAGCTGTTCGCCCACACGCGCCATGAAGAGGACTACGCGCGCGAAGCCATGGCCGACCTGACCGACAAGGCACGCCTGTCCGGGCGCATGGTCAGCGCCATGGATTTCACCGTGACCTCGCTCAATGGCCTGCTGATCGCCGGCACCACCGGGCTGGCGCTGTGGCTATGGAGCCAGGGCCATGTCAGCGTCGGCGCGATTGCGCTGTCGAGCGGGCTGGTGATCCGCATCGTCAGCATGTCGGGCTGGATCATGTGGGTGATCAGCGGCATCTTCGAGAACATCGGCCAGGTGCAGGATGGCCTGCAGACCATCGCCGTGCCGCGCACGGTCGGCGATCGCGACAACGCGCAAGCGCTGCGCGTCACGCGCGCAGAGGTGCGCTTCGAAGGCGTGGGCTTTCACTACGGCAAGGGCTCGGGCGTGATCGAGAACATCGACCTGGTGGTGCGCCCGGGCGAGAAGATCGGCCTGGTCGGCCCCTCCGGGGCCGGCAAGTCGACGCTGGTCAACCTGCTCCTGCGGCTGTACGACGTGGAGCAAGGACGCATCCTGATCGACGGCCAGGACATCGCCGGCGTCACGCAGGAAAGCCTGCGTGCGCAGATCGGCATGGTGACGCAGGATACGTCGCTGCTGCACCGCTCGATCCGCGACAACCTGCGCTATGGCCGCCCCGGCGCCAGCGAGGCCGAGCTGCTCACCGCGGCCAACGACGCCCATGCCGGCGAGTTCATTCCGCGCCTGCGCGATGCGCATGGGGCGACGGGGCTGGATGCGCAGGTGGGCGAGCGTGGCGTGAAGCTGTCGGGCGGCCAGCGCCAGCGCATTGCCGTGGCACGAGTGCTGCTGAAGAACGCACCGATCCTGATCCTGGACGAAGCCACCTCGGCGCTGGACTCCGAAGTGGAAGCCGCCATCCAGGAGAACCTGGAGACGCTGATGCAGGGCAAGACCGTGATCGCCATCGCGCACCGCCTGTCCACCATCGCGCGCATGGACCGGCTGGTGGTACTGGAGGATGGGCGGATCGCCGAGAGCGGCACGCATGCGGAGTTGCTGGCGCGTGGGGGGCTTTATGCGCGGTTGTGGGCGCATCAGACTGGGGGGTTTGTGGGGGTGGATTAGAGGTTTGATGTAGGGGGGTTTCTTTTTGCGGCGATGGTTTTTGCACCCAAGGGCCATACGACATCCCCCTGCGGGGTTGGTCGCTGTTTCTTTGTACGGCGATGGTTATTGAACCCAACAGCCGTACGACATCCCCCTGCGGGGGCTGCCGGTCACTCTTCTTTGCGTCGGCAAAGAAGACTAACGAGAAGAAAGCCGACCCTGCCGGGGGCAGAGCAATCAGGCTTATGTGGGACTGTGGTTTCGTCGTACGGCCCAGAGTGTCGGCGGGCTTCTGCCGGTACCGGCTTGACTGACCACGAACCTGCCAGCTTCCGGGATTCGTGGTAAGGCCCCCGGTAGCTGACATCACTTGCTTCAAGCCGTCTGTCGCTCGCGCAGTGGCCGGCCACGAAGTTGCGGGCGCACCGGTTCCGTCGTGGGCGCGGTGGCACCGGCTTGCTATGCCCAAGGCCCTGACCACCGCGCCCGCCCCACCACGAAACCACTGATGGGCGATGTGTCGTGATGGCGCGCGCCGGTAACGGCAGATGGTGGAATGCTCACCGAGCAACGCGATCAGGGGCACCACAACGTGACCATTGGGTCATGCATTTTCGATGTCCTCTAAGCCGGTATGGCAAAGGCCAGCCAACACTCCGGGCCGTACGACGCAACCACCGACGCCCGCAAGCCTGATTGCTCTGCCCCCGGCAGGGTCGGCTTTCTTCTCGTTAGTCTTCTTTGCCGACGCAAAGAAGAGTGACCGGCAGCCCCCGCAGGGGGATGTCGTACGGCTGTTGGGTTCAATAACCATCGCCGTACAAAGAAACAGCGACCAACCCCGCAGGGGGATGTCGTATGGCCCTTGGGTGCAAAAACCATCGCCGCAAAAAGAAGCAGCGAAAGACCGAGCATGGAGGCTCTTGGCCCCAACAGCCGACACAGCATCATCCATCCACTATCAGGCTCAAACCAACCCCATCACCCCCGCCCCAGCCCCCAACGCCACCAGCACCAGCGGATGCACCTTAGTCTTCAGCATCAGCACGATGGTGACCACCGTCACCGCCACTGCGGTCCAGCGGTGATCCACGCTCGCGGCAAGGATCCAGCCAGTGGAAAACAGCAGCCCGATGGTCAGCGTGGCAAGGCCGCGCCGGATCAAGCCGGGCCACCGTGCTTGCGGCGAGCGGCCGGCGAAATACTCGAAGCCGAGCGCGATCACGCTGGACGGCCCGCAGATGCCGATCATGCCGACAATGGCGCCGGCCAGGCCCGCCACCTGCCAGCCGAACAAGGCAACGAACAAGATGTTCGGCCCGGGCGCGGCCTGCGAGATGGCGTACATGGCGGAGAACTGCGCGTCGCTCATCCAGGCGTTCGACTCCACCAGGAAGCGATGCATGTCGGGGATCGTGGTACTGGCCCCGCCGATGGCGAGGAACGACAGCATCAGGAAATGCGTGAGCAGGCTGGAAAGCACGTTCGGTGAACTCATTGCCGTGGCTCCCCGGGTACCGCTGGCACGGGCGGCGCGGGCGGCATGGACGACACCTCGATAGCCGCCGCCTGCGCGCGCCGCGCAAGCTGCTCGCTGCGCCACTCCAGCACCAGCCCCATCGGCACCAGCACCGCCATCACCGGCACCAGCGGCCAGCGCAACAGCCCGATGCCGACAAACGCCGCGCCGCCGATCATCAGTCCGCGCACGGTGCGCGGCTGGCTCTGTGCGAGCTTGAAGCCGGTCGACAGCACCAGCCCGGCCGACACCGCCGTCATGCCCGTGAGCATGCGCTGCACCGCCGCCACGTCGCGGTAGTGCTCGTACAGCAGCATCAGCGCCAGCACGCCCACCATCGGCACCATCACCAGCCCCGCAAAGGCCGCCAGCGCGCCGCGCAGTCCGGCAAAGCGCAAGCCCAGCATCAGCGCGAGATTGATCACGTTGGGGCCGGGCAGCACCTGCCCGAGGCTGAGCAGTTCGACAAAATCGCGGTCGCCCAGCCAGCGGTTGCGGTCGACCACGGCGCGCCGCACGAAGGGCAGCACACCGCCGAAGCCGGACAGCCCCATGCGGGCGAATTCGATAAACAGGCGCCGCGGCGTAGGTGGGGGTGCTAGCGCTACCATCGGATCGTCGCCGGTGGGAGAGGGAGTAACTGGCATCGCTTGTCACGGGAGAGGCATGGCCGCCGGGGCGGTCCGGCATGCCGGGAAAGAAAAAGGCCCCGCGCATTGTCTGTCGCGCAGGGCCAGTTCGGGTTGGCGCGGCTTAGTTGCCGCTCGCCGGCGGCACGATCCGTACCGGCTCGATGCTCGGCTCCTTGAGCTTGAGATCCAGGGCGCGGCCCTTGCGGGCGCGCTTGCCCACGTAAGGCAGCAGCAGCTGGCCGTAGAGCTTCTGCGAACTCGGCTTGCCGCCGCGCCCGGCACCGGACACCACCAGCCCAGGGGCGCCGACGGCAATCGCCTGCTGCAGCGTCTCCTTGGGTTCCAGCTCCATCAGGATCACGCCGCGGCCACCGGCCGAGAGCGACTTGATCTCGTCGAGCGCAACCAGCAGCATGCGGCCGTTGGCCGACAGGCAGGCCACGTGCGTGGCCTCCTCGCCGATCGGCGCGGGCAACAGCGGCGCGTCGCCCTCGTCCAGCGTCAGGTAGGCGCGGCCGCCCTTCTGCCGGCTGACCATGTCGCCGACCTTGGTCTGGAAGCCATTGCCGCCGCGCGTGGCGATCAGCAAGCGCTGGTCGACACCGCCGGCAAAGGTATGGGCGATCTGGCTGCCGGGCTGCAGCTCGATCAGCGTGGTCACGGGCACGCCGTCGCCGCGCCCGCCCGGCAAGCCGGCCACCGGCACCGTGTAGGCGCGGCCATTGGTGCCGAACACCAGCATCACGTCCACGCTGCGGCACTCGAAGGTGCCATAGAGCGCATCGCCCGCCTTGAAGGTGAACTGCTGCGCATCATGGCCGTGGCCCTGGCGCGTGCGCACCCAGCCCTTCTGGGAGACCACCACGGTGACGGGCTCGTCGACCACGCGCACCTCGGCGTTGGCGCGGCGCTCTTCCTGGATCAGCGTGCGGCGCGGATCCTTGTCTTCCGGGCTGTATTGCTTGGCGTCGGTCTCGATCTCCTTGATGATGCGCCGGCGCATCATGGTCTCGGACTTGAGCAGCACATCCAGCTCGGCCTGCTCGTCGCGCAGGCTCTTCAACTCCTGCTCGATGCGCAGCGCTTCCAGCCTGGCCAGCTGGCGCAGGCGGATTTCCAGGATGTCTTCGGCCTGGCGGTCCGACAGGCCGAAGGCCTGCATCAGCGCCGGCTTGGGCTCATCGCTCTCGCGGATGATGCGGATCACCTCGTCGATATTGAGCAGCACCAGCATCCGGCCTTCGAGGATGTGAATGCGATCTTCGACCTTGCCCAGGCGATGGCGCGTGCGGCGGGTGACGGTGGCGAAGCGGAAGGCGATCCACTCGCGCAGGATGTCGGCCAGGCCCTTCTGGCGTGGGCGGCCATCGGTGCCGATCATCACCAGGTTGATCGAGGCGCCGGACTCCAGGCTGGTGTGCGCCAGCAGCGTCTGGATGAATTCCTGCTGCTCGATGTTCTTGCTCTTGGGCTCGAACACCAGCCGCACCGGCGCGTTCTTGCCGGATTCATCGCGCACCGCGTCGAGCACCGCCAGCATGCCTTGCTTGAGCTGCAACTGCTCGGGCGTCAGCGACTTCTTGCCCGCGCGGACCTTCGGGTTGGTGATTTCCTCGATCTCTTCGAGCACCTTCTGCGACGAGGTGCTCGGCGGCAGCTCGGTCACCACCAGTTGCCACTGGCCGCGCGCCATTTCCTCGATGATCCAGCGCGCGCGCACCTTCAGGCTGCCGCGGCCGTTCTCGTAGATCTGCGCAATGTCGGCCACGGGCGAAATGATCTGGCCGCCGCCCGGATAGTCCGGCCCCGGCATCAGCGCCAGCAGCTCGGCCAGCGTGATGTTGGGGTTGCGGATCATCGCCACGGTGGCTGCCGCCACTTCGCGCAGGTTGTGCGGCGGCACCTCGGTGGCCATGCCCACGGCAATGCCCGATGCGCCGTTGAGCAGCACAAAGGGCAGGCGCGCCGGCATCAGCCTGGGCTCTTCCATCGAGCCGTCGTAGTTGGGGATGAAGTCCACCGTGCCCTGGTCGATCTCGTCGAGCAGCAGGCGCGCGATCGGCGTGAGCCGGGCTTCGGTGTAGCGCATGGCCGCTGCGCCGTCGCCGTCGCGCGAGCCGAAGTTGCCCTGGCCGTCGATCAGCGGGTAGCGCAGCGAGAAGTCCTGCGCCAGGCGCACCAGCGCGTCATAGGCGGACTGGTCGCCGTGCGGGTGGAATTTACCCAGCACATCGCCCACCACGCGCGCCGACTTGACCGGCTTGGCGTCGGAGCGCAGCCCCATCTCGTGCATGGCGTACAGGATGCGGCGCTGCACCGGCTTCTGGCCATCGGCCACTTCCGGCAGCGCGCGGCCTTTGACCACGCTGATGGCGTAGTCGAGATAGGCGCGCTCGGCATAGTGCGCCAGGGTCAGCGAGTCCGCTCCGTTGTCGGGCGAACCTGGGTCAAGCGGAATGTCTTGTTGTTCCATGGATTGGCAAGAAGACGGCGCACCGCATCGTTGGCCGGTGCGCCGGTTGCATGTTGTTCGTTATGCGGTTCGTCTTAGGGTTCGGTATGGGATCAGGGCATGTTGCGGCGGCCGCCGATCACCATCTTGACGCGATTGACTCCCGCCCCGCCCAACCCCGCGGGCGCGCCGCCCGGACGGTAGAAGCGATAGAACTGCAGCACCGTGCTGACATATTGCTGGGTCTCGGGGAAAGGCGGAATCTTGTTGTTGTAGCGTTGCACCGCGCCCTCGCCCGCGTTGTACGCGGCCAGCACCAGCTCGAGGTCGTTGGGGAACAGCTCCATCAGCCAGCGCAGGTAGCGCACGCCGGCCGAGATATTGGTGCGCGGGTCGGCCAGTTTCTGCTCGACCGTGCGCCGGGCATCGGCGCTCACGCCAAAGCGCGCGCCGGTGTCGGGAATCACCTGCATCAGCCCGATCGCGCCCTTGGGCGAGACCGCGCCTGCGTTGAAGCCGGACTCTACCGCCATCACTGCCTTGACCAGCGCCGGGTCGACATTCTGCGCCGCCGCGATCTGGCGGATCATGGGCTCGACCGTGGCGATATTGGGATGGTTGACGACATAGCGGTAAAGCTTGTGCGTCTCCAGGTCGATCTGGCTGCCGGCACCGGCTCCGGCGCGGTACGGCAGCGGGCTCTTGAGCTCGCCACCATTCTTCATGAACAGCGTGTAGCGCTCGTCCAGCTTCTCGTCCGAGAAATGCGCCACGCCGTCGTCGTCGATATAGCCGTACAGCGCAGCGTGGGCCGCTGGCATGAAGCCCAGACCGGCCAAGCCGGCCAGCAGCATGCCGGCGGCAATCCATTGCCGCGCGCGGTTGCTGCCAGGTCTGGTCTTAGCCATCGGGACTCCTTGCGTCATGCGGGTATCGAACGGTTCGATTCGTGCCGCCTAGATATCGGCGATCACCTCGTTGCCGCGCTCCTCGAGCCAGGTGCGCCGCTGCGCGGCCTCGCCCTTGCCCATCAGCATATTCATCACGCCCACGGTCTGCGGCAGGTCGAAATGGCCGAGCGCCACCGGCAACAGGCGGCGCGTGTCGGGATTCATGGTGGTTTCCCACAGCTGCTCGGCATTCATCTCGCCCAGGCCCTTGAAGCGCGAGATCTGCCAGCCGCCTTCCTTGATGCCATCCTTCATCAGCTTGTCCTGGATGGCCACCAGCTCACCGTCGTCCAGCGCATAGAGCTTCTGGGCCGGCTTCTTGCCGCGCGCCGGCGCATCCACCCGGAAAAGCGGCGGGCGG
Organism: Cupriavidus sp. GW822-FHT03E04; assembly: GCF_058801495.1. Lineage (NCBI taxonomy): Bacteria > Pseudomonadati > Pseudomonadota > Betaproteobacteria > Burkholderiales > Burkholderiaceae > Cupriavidus > Cupriavidus sp. GW822-FHT03E04. The sequence goes on along the minus strand of NZ_JBXANI010000003.1, from coordinate 312,687 downwards.
GCCACGCACACGTTGCCGTTGTCGATCAGCCTGGGGAAATGCTTGAAGAACAAGGTCAGTAATAGCACCTGGATGTGCGCACCGTCCACGTCAGCGTCGGACAAGATACAGATCTTTCCGTAGCGCAGGTTGGACAGGTCGGGCTCATCGTTGGGGCCGTGCGGGTCCACGCCGATTGCCACCGCGATGTCGTGCACCTCGTTATTGGCGAACAGGCGGTCGCGCTCGGTCTCCCAGGTGTTGAGCACCTTGCCGCGCAGCGGCAGGATGGCCTGGAACTCCTTGTCGCGCCCCATCTTGGCCGAGCCGCCGGCGGAGTCGCCCTCGACCAGGAAGAGTTCATTGCGGGTGACGTCGGTGGATTCGCAGTCGGTCAGCTTGCCCGGCAGCACGGCTACGCCGGAACCCTTCTTCTTTTCCACCTTCTGCGCCGCGCGCGTGCGCGCCTGCGCCTGGCGGATCACCAGCTCGGCGAGCTTCTTGCCGTACTCGACGTGATGGTTGAGCCACAGCTCCAGCGCGGGACGGCTGAAGGTGGACACCAGCTTCACCGCGTCGCGGCTGTTCAGGCGCTCCTTGATCTGGCCCTGGAACTGCGGGTCCAGCACCTTGGCGGACAGCACGAACGAGGCACGGGCGAACACGTCCTCGCTCATCAGCTTCACGCCCTTGGGCTGCAGCGCGTGCATCTCGATAAAGCTCTTGACCGCCTGGAACAGGCCTTCGCGCAGGCCGGACTCGTGCGTGCCGCCAGCCGGCGTGGGAATCAGGTTGACGTAGGACTCGCGCACCGGCGCGCCATCTTCGGTCCACGCCACCACCCAGGAAGCGCCCTCGCCCTCGGCGAAGCCATCTTCCGCCGGGTTGGCGTCCGGGTCGGCGAAGTGCTCGCCTTCGAACATCGGCACCACCAGCTCGGCGCCGCTGCCCTGCGCCAGCGCTTCCACCAGGTAGCCCTTGAGGCCCTGCTCGTACTGCCAGGTCTGGCGCTCGCCGTTTTTCTCTTGCAGCAGCGTGACCTTGACGCCGGGCAGCAGCACCGCCTTGCTGCGCAGCAGCCGCTGCAGCTCGGCCATCGGGATCGCGGCCGAATCGAAGTACTTCGCATCGGGCCAGACCTGCACCCGCGTGCCGCCCTTCTTCTCGCCGCGCTCGAGCTTGCGCGTGGCCAGCGGCACGGTGACATCGCCGCCGGAGAAGGTCAGCGTGGAGCAGTTGCCGTCACGCCATACGGTCACGTCGAGGCGGGTCGACAGCGCATTGGTCACGGAGACGCCCACACCGTGCAGGCCACCCGAGAAGGCATAGGCACCGCCCTTGCCCTTGTCGAACTTGCCGCCCGCGTGCAGGCGCGTGAACACGATTTCCACCACCGGGACCTGCTCTTCGGGATGGATGCCGACCGGGATGCCGCGGCCATCGTCCTCGACGCTGATGCTGCCGTCGCGATGCAGGGTGACCATGATCTCGGAGCCGTGGCCGCCCAGGGCCTCGTCGGAGGCATTGTCGATCACCTCCTGCACGATGTGCAGGGGATTGTCGGTACGGGTGTACATGCCGGGTCGTTGCTTGACCGGCTCCAGGCCCTTCAGGACCCGGATGGAGGATTCGCTGTACTGACTGATTTTGCTCGCCATGGAGTCGCTTGCTTAGTGGGATTCTCGGCCAGCCTTGGCGGGGGCGCGGTTGCCGCACGCCAGCCAGGGGGGCCGGGCAGCCTGCATTGTAATGGAAGCGGGTAGCCGTCTTGATGCCAATCGTCACCAGCAATTGCCGTGCGCGATTCGGCACATCCGGGGTCGCGGGCGGCATCGGAGTGACGCCCGACGTCCTCCCGGGATGCGGGGTACACTCGCTCGCACCGGCGTGGCCAAGGCGGTTCCGGACCGCGCCGACAAAACTAAAACAGCACTACGCACACCGAGCCAGGATGCAGGACGCCATGCAGAACACGATTCAACACACACCAAGAAAACCACTCTCCCTCACAACCGTATTGATTTGCGGTGGCCTGCTCGTCACCTTGTCGATGGGCATCCGGCACGGCTTCGGCCTGTTCAACCTGCCGATCACTCAGACCCACGGCTGGAGCCGCGAGACCTTTGCCTTCGCGCTGGCGCTGCAAAACCTGATGTGGGGCGTGACCCAGCCGTTCACGGGCGCGCTGGCCGACAAGTTCGGCGGCTTGCGCATCATGCTGGTCGGCATTGCGCTATACGTGGCGGGCCTGGTCGTGATGGCCATGGCCACCTCCGGCACCGCCTTCGCCTCTGGCGCCGGCATCCTGATCGGCATTGCGCAGTCCGGCACCACCTACAGCGTGGTGTACGGCGTGATTGGCCGCGTGGCCAGCCCCGAGAAGCGCGTGTGGGCCATGGGCATCGCGGCGGCCGCGGGCTCGTTCGGGCAGTTCCTGATGATCCCGGTGGAGCAGACGCTGATCTCGACTGCCGGCTGGCAGAACGCGTTGTTCATCCTGGCGGTGCTGGCTTGCCTGATGCTGCCGCTGGCCTTCAGCCTGCGCGAGCCGCAGGGCGCGACGCACGCGCCCGGCTTCCAGCAGACCATCGGCCAGGCCGTGCGCGAAGCGTTCGGCAACCGCAACTTCCAGTTGCTCACGCTGGGCTACTTCGTCTGCGGCTTCCAGGTGGTGTTCATCGGCGTGCATCTGGCGCCCTATCTCAAGGACCGGGGCCTGACCGACCCGAAGATCGCGACCGTGGCGCTGGCGCTGATCGGGCTGTTCAATGTGTTCGGGACCTATAGCGCGGGCGCGCTGGGGCAGCGCGTGCCCAAGCGCTTCCTGCTTTCGCTGATCTACATCACCCGGTCCGTGGTGATTGCCGGCTACCTGCTGCTGCCGCTCACGGCTACCAGCACCTGGGTGTTCGCCGCGATGATGGGTTTCCTGTGGCTGTCCACGGTGCCGCTGACCAACGGCATCATCGCGCAGGTGTTTGGCGTGCAGTACCTGTCGATGCTGTCGGGCGTAGTGTTTTTCTCGCACCAGATCGGCAGCTTCCTGGGTGCGTGGCTGGGTGGCTTCCTGTATGACCGGACCGGCACCTACAGCACGGTCTGGATGATCGCGATCGGGCTGGGCGTAGTGGCCGCCCTGGTCAACCTGCCGATCCGCGAGCATGCGATCGCGCGGCCGCAAGGGGCCGCGGCATGATCACGGCACGCCCCGCCGGCCTTGCGCTTCGGGCAGCAGGCTTCGCGGCGCTGGCCGGGGTGCTGGCGCTGGCCTTCATGGCCTACCTGCGGCCGGCTTTCATGGTGGATCTGACGAACATGGTGCTCGCCTGGTGCGGGTGAAGGGACGCGAGGACTAACAATCGCCCGTTGTTCCTCCCCCCGCGTGCTGGAAAAAACCGTAGCTCCGCTTCTAGTGGCTCCTAGCTAAGCCACCCCACTCCCCGGTCCTCTCCCCCTGAGGGGAGAGGGAGAGACAGCCGTCGTCATGGCAAGCGGTGCTGGCCTTACGGCGCCTCGGCCTTGGTCTTGGCTTCCAGCACTTCCCAGCGCTCCAGCGCCTCCAGCAGTTCCAGGTCGATCTCATCGTGGCGGGCCGCCAGCTGCGCGGCCTTGCCCGCGTCGCTCACATACAGCGAGCCGTCCGCCAGCTGTGCGCCAACGGCCTTTTGCTCGCTTTCCAGCGAAGCGATACGCTCCGGCAGCGTGTCCAGCTCGCGCTGTTCCTTGTACGACAGCTTGACCAGGCGGTTGGCCGCGCGGGCTTCGCGCGGCTTCGTGCTTTCCGCGGCGGCCTTGCCCTCGCCACCGCGCGCGTCCTGCATGGCCGCGCTGCGCGCCGACTGGACCTGCCAGTCGGAGTAGCCGCCCACGTACTCGCGCCAGCGCCCGTCGCCTTCGGCGGCGATGGTGGAGGTCACCACGTTGTCCAGGAAGGCCCGGTCGTGGGACACCAGGAACACAGTGCCGCTGTAGTCCTGCAGCAGTTCTTCAAGCAGTTCCAGCGTGTCGATGTCGAGGTCGTTGGTCGGCTCGTCCAGCACCAGCACATTGGCCGGGCGCGCGAACAGGCGCGCCAGCAGCAGGCGGTTGCGCTCGCCGCCGGACAGCGACTTGACCGGCGAGCGCGCGCGTTCCGGCGCGAACAGGAAATCGCTGAGGTAGCTCATGACGTGCTTGCGCTGGCCGTTGATCTCGACCCAGTCACTGCCAGGGCTGATGGTATCGGCCAGCGAGCGCTCCAGGTCCAGCTGCGTGCGCATCTGGTCGAAATACGCCACCTGCATGTTGCTGCCGTTCTTGACCGTACCGGCATCCGGCGCCAGCTCGCCCAGGATCAGGCGCAGCAGCGTGGTCTTGCCCGCGCCATTGGCGCCGATCAGGCCGACCTTGTCGCCGCGCATGATGGTGCCGGTGAAGTCGCGCACCACCATCTTGTTGCCAAAGGCTTTGCTGACATCCGTCAACTCGGAAACGATCTTGCCCGAGCGCTCGCCTTGCGACACTTCCAGCTTGACGTTGCCCTGCACGTCGCGGCGCGCCGCGCGGTCCGTTCGCATCGTCTCCAGGCGCTGGATACGCGCCACGCTACGCGTGCGGCGCGCTTCCACGCCCTTGCGGATCCAGACTTCTTCCTGCGCCAGCAGCTTGTCGAACTTGGCCTGCTCGACCTGCTCGGCGGCCAGCAGCTCGGCCTTGCGCGCCTGATAGGCGGCGAAGTTGCCAGGAAAGGAAATCAGCCGGCCACGGTCGAGTTCGATGATGCGGGTGGCCACGCGGTCCAGGAAGGCGCGATCGTGGGTGATCAGCAGCACGCTGCCACGGAAGGCCAGCAGCAGGTCTTCCAGCCAGCGGATCGCTTCCACGTCCAGGTGGTTGGTCGGTTCGTCCAGCAGCAGGATGTCGGGCTCGGCCACCAGGGCCTGCGCCAGCGCCACGCGCTTTTGCATGCCGCCAGATAGCGCATCCACGCGCACATCGGCGCTCAGGCTGAGTTGCGCCAGCGTGGTCTCGACCCGCGTGCGCAAACCCCAGGCACCGGCGGCGTCGACTTCCGACTGCAGGCGGTGCAGCTCGGCCAGCGAATCCTCGTCGTGGTTGTCGTCCAGCCCCGCCAGTGCTGCCTCGTAGGCGACCAGCAGGTCGTGGATCTTGCCCAGGCCCTGGGACACGGCGTCGAACACGGTCACACCCGCCTCGAACTGCGGCTCTTGCGGCACATACGCCGAGGTCACGCCGCTCTGGCGCGCGATCAGGCCATCGTCCGGCGCGGACAGGCCGGCCACGATCTTGAGCAGCGACGACTTGCCGGTGCCGTTGCGGCCAATCAGGCCGACGCGCTCGCCGGCTTCCAGCGAGAAGTCGGCATGGTCGAGCAAGGCCACATGCCCGAAGGCAAGCTGGGCGTCGGAAATCGAAAACAGGGCCATGGGAGCAATACGAAAGGAGACAGCGAAAAGGAGGCAGTTCAAGGGGGCAGTTCAAGCGGCTTGAACCTGCGGCCGCGCGCCGGCGTCGGACAGCAACCGGGCGGCGGGGTGCCAGGTAGCCGGCATTGTAGACCACCGGCGCCCGCCCTCGCCGGAGGCGGCGCAAACCCCTGGCCTGCGGCCGCCACAAAAAAAGAAGGGCCCGCGCTCGCGCGGGCCCAAGAGTCTCTCCTCGGTGCCCTGCTCGCAAGGCACGGAAAGGAGCATAGCAAGCGCCCCGGGCTGCCTCTAGTCGTACAAGTCCGTAAGGGAAAGCCCCGTCAACGCCCCCTGCGGCGCGGCTCTTGCACGTCTGCCACGCGCCTGTTGCGCGCCGCGCAACACCCCCCGGCGTGACGATTGCCGGGCCGCTTTCCCCCATGGAACAATGGCCGGCGGCCGGCAGGCCGCAGCACAACGGCAGCAATACAAGAACCGGTCCGAACCGGTGAGAGGCGACCCAACGCCAATTCCGCTTGATGCCTTTTTCTTTGTACGGGGAACTCCATGATCCATCCGCGTGCGCAGCGCTTGCCGCTGCTGCTTGTGCTATCGACCCTGCTTTCGCTTTCACTCGCCGTTGTCGCCATGCCCGCCGCCGCGCAGTCCGGCAGCACGCCAGTGCTGCAGCGCATCGAACAGACTGGCGTGCTGCGCATCGCCCACCGCGAGAGCTCGGTGCCGTTCTCCTTCGTGGCCGACGGCAAGCCCTACGGCTATGCCATCGACCTGTGCCTGCGGGTGGCCGACGCCCTGCGCGGCGCGCTCCGGCTCCCAGGCCTCAAAGTGGAATTCGTTCCTGTCACGCCGGCCAGCCGCATCGCCGCCATCGTCGACGGCAAGGCCGATCTCGAATGCGGCTCCACCACCAACAACCGCGAGCGGCGCGCGCAGGTTGCTTTCACCATTCCACACTACATCGCCGGCAGCCGCATGCTGGTCAAGACCGACTCTGGCATCCGCAAGCTGGGCGACCTGCGCGGCAAGACGGTCGTCTCCACGGTGGGCACCACGTCGCTCGCGGTGGTGCGCCAGATCAACGGCTCCGGCGCCATGCAGATCCACGTGGTGGAAGCCAAGGACCACGCCGAGGCGTTCGCCATGGTCGAGCAAGGCAAGGCCGACGCCTTCGTGATGGACGACGTGCTGCTCTACGGCCTGCGCGCCAATGCGCGCGACCCGGCCCGCTACACCGTCACCAGCGAGCTGCTGACGATCGAGCCCTACGCCATCATGCTGTCGAAACAGGACGCCGAGTTCAAGCGGCTGGTGGACAAGACCCTGGTCGCCTCCATCTATTCGCTCGATACCCAGAAGCTCTACAAGAAATGGTTCCAGTCGCCGATCCCGCCGCAAGGGGTCAACCTCGACATCCCGATGAGCTACCTGCTGCGCGATTCCTTCAAGTTCCCCAGCGACAAGGTCGCCGACTGAGCGCGCGTCCGCAACGGCGCAACTCGTGCGAAGATGGCGGCCCAGCCGCTTTTTCCGCACGCGCTGCGTCGAGTGCCGCACCATGTCCAGCCCTATATCCAGCACGCCCCTGAAGCTGACCGATCTCTCCGTCTCCGCCCTGGTCGCCGGGCTGATCGCCATGCTGACCGGCTACACCAGTTCGCTGGTGCTGATGATCCAGGCCGGCCAGGCAGCCCATTTGTCGGACGCGCAAGTCGCCTCGTGGATCTGGGCGTTGTCCATCGGCATGGGCGTGACCACCATCGGGCTGTCCCTGTTGACGCGGGCGCCCATCGTCGTTGCCTGGTCCACCCCTGGCGCCGCCCTGCTGATCGCCAGCCTTCCCGGCGTTCCCTACGCGCAAGCCATCGGCGCCTTCGTCATGGCGGCGGTGCTGATGACCGCCGCCGGCATGACCGGCTGGTTCGACAAACTGATGCGCGCGCTGCCGGCCAGCATTGCCTCAGCGCTGCTCGCCGGCATCCTGTTCCGCATCAGCGTCGACGTGTTCGTGCAAGCCCAGCATCAGACCCTGCTGCTGCTGGTGATGTTCGCGCTGTACCTGCTGGGCAAGCGCTTCTGGCCGCGCTACGCGGTGCCGGGCGTGCTGCTGGCGGGCGTGGCGCTGGCCGGCGCGCTTGGCCAGCTGCATTTCGAATCGTTCCATTTCGCGCTGGCCAAGCCGGTGTGGACCACGCCGGCGTTCTCGCTGCGAGCCTTCGTCAGCATCGCGGTACCGTTGTTCATCGTGGCGCTGGCGTCACAGAATATTCCCGGGCTGGCGGTGCTGCGCGCCGACGGCTATCACGTACAGGCCTCGCCGCTGATCACCGTCACTGGTGTCGCCTCCGCCCTGCTCGCCCCGTTCGGCTCGCACGGCATCAACCTGGCGGCCATTACCGCGGCCATCTGCACCGGCGCGCAAGCGGATCCCGACCGCAACCGGCGCTATACAGCAGCGGTGGTTTGTGGCATCGGCTATCTGGTTGCGGGCGCGCTGGCAGCCAGCATCGCCGCGCTGTTCGCGGCGTTCCCCAAAGCGCTGGTCGTTGCGGTGGCCGCGTTTGCCTTGCTCGGCTCCATCGCCAGCGGCCTGACCACGGCCATGCAAACGCCGGCCGAGCGCGAATCCGCCCTGCTGACATTCATGATCACCGCCTCAGGCATGACGCTGGCCGGCGTGGGGTCGGCCTTCTGGGGTGTGGTGGGCGGCATGCTGGCGCTGATCGTCTTGCGACCGCGTACTGCCGCCAAGGCTGGGTAAGCGCGAGCGCTTACAGCAGCAGGAAAGCAATGTCCGCGGCGCCGATCCCGGAGACCGGTGTGCCCTTGCGCCGCTGGAACAGGATGTGCTGCAGCACCCGGTCGCGGTGCTCGGCAAACGTGGCGGGATCAAAGCGCAGCGCGGTGAGCGCATAGTGCTCGGAGAGCAGCTTGTAGACCCGGTGGCGCACCATCAGCATCTCGCTCTCGGCGCGCAGGCGGCTAATCTCGCCAGCGTTACCCTCCTCCAGCTGCCGCATGCCGACCACCACGCGCGCATGCATGCCACGGTAGCGATCCAGCTCGCCGTGCGCCTTGCACAACTCCTCGCGCAGCGCCCTCACTTCCTGCTGGAGCTTCAGGTTGTGCTGCACGCCTCGCTGTATGCGCGACGCCTCTTCCAGTGCCACATCCGCTGCGGCAATCGTGTTCTGCCAGAGCCCCTGACCCGTCGTCTGGCCATCCACCTGCGGCCACACGGTCTGAACCTCATCCTCGCCTTTCATGACGCTCCCCTGCAAACCTGACTCACCCGCCGCTGGCTTTATCACGACTGCCAGCTGGTCGGGGCTACCGCGACCACCCCACGACACGACTCCGGACTGCCGGCGCCTGGACGGCGCGCTTCTACCTCGATTGAAGATGGCATCCCCGCAAGGAACAACCACCCGAAAGGAGGGATCACCAGCCCGCAAAGCGGCCTCGAGCATGCTTTGCACTGTACACCCGGAAAGGCCCGCCGGGCAGCTATGGGAAAATGTGGCCCCAGCGACAGCCAACGTGAAGAACCCATCCATGAATGCCTATGTACTACTGGCCCTCGCCATCGCGGCCGAAGTCATTGCCACCAGCAGCCTCAAGGCCGCCGAGAATTTCACGCGCCTATGGCCAAGCGTGCTGGTCGTGGCCGGCTATGTCAGCGCCTTCTTCCTGCTGATGCAGGTCATGAAGACCGTGCCCGTGGGCATCGCCTACGCGATCTGGTGCGGCGCGGGGATCGTGCTCGTGACGCTGATTGCCAGCGTGCTGTACCGGCAAGTGCCGGATCTGGCGGCCTGGGTGGGGATCGGGCTGATTATTGCGGGAGTGGCGGTGATTCAGCTGTTTTCGAAGATGGGGACGCATTGAGACGCATGCGCCGCGCGGCGGCAAGCCTCTGCATTTCAACCGGGGGAGCTTTGATGGACCGCTGAGACCCGTGGGGTGGTCCCGCCGGCAGGAATCGAACCTGCATTTCACGCTTAGGAGGCGCGTGTTCTATCCATTGAACTACGGCGAGAGGATAGGTTCTGCCCAGTAGCTGGAAACCCTTGTCAGGACTGGCTTTTGCCTTATCCTGCCTGGGTTTCCGGGCGATTGGCCGATGCCCAACTTATCACTTTGCATCATCCTGTATCATCACATTTCACGCAGCGCGTGCTACAGATTTGCTACAGGAGACCGCATGGCATCGATCCTCAAGATCGGGGAGCGCTGGCGCGCTCAGATCCGGAAGCAGGGCCGGAGTATATCAAAAACCTTTCGCACCAAAGCGGAAGCGCAAGCGTGGGCGAAAAATTCAGAAGTGGACATTGAGACGCCACGCGCAGTCGCCGGCCTCACGGTCGGCACCCTCATCGAGGACTATCGAAAAGCACGCGAAAAGTCGGGCCGCGCCGTTGCGCTAAAGTCGAACGAAGAGTACATGCTCCGCAAGCTCAAGCTGGCTTTTGCGGACCACCTGGTGCACCGCCTCTCGACACAGGACATCCTCAAGTTTGCCCAGGATCGGAAAGCCGCCGGCGCAGGCCCGTACACCATCAGCATGGACATCTCCAAGCTGGGCACGGTCATGCGCCATATGAGCAGTATCCAGGACCTCGCCCTGCCCGATGTCGTGAAAAATGCCTGGCCCGCCCTAAACCACCTCAAGCTGGTCGGGCCTGGGGGCAAGCGTGAGCGCCGACCCTCCCCCGCTGAGCTAGAGAAAATCTTCACTTGGTTCCGCGAGCATCCCGAACACAAGCTGCCCATGGAGGCCATCGTCCGCGTCCTGATGCAATCGGCCTTCCGCCGGGGCGAGATCTTCCGCATCACCTGGACCGACCTGGACGAAGCCCGCCGCCTTGTGCTGGTGCGTGACCGGAAAGATCCGCGTCAGAAGCAAGGAAACGACGAGCTGGTGCCACTCATCGGTGATGCTCTTGAGATCATCCAGCGCCAGCCTCGGAACACCCCCGATGACCGGATTTTCCCCCATGAGCCAGGCACGGCCAGCAAATACTTCAAGTGGGCGTGCGACGACAAGAAGATAGTCGATCTGCACCTGCACGATCTGCGCCACGAGGCGACTAGCAAGCTATTCGAGGCCGGCTGGGACATCCCCGAAGTCGCAGCCGTTACCGGCCACAAGGATTGGCGGAACCTGAAGCGGTACACCAACCTGGATCCAGCTGACGTGGCCGAAAAGGGCAAGCTACTCCACTTCCCCCAGAAAACCGCTTGACGGTGACGTGGTGGCCCATTGGCACTCATCTTGCCAACTTGCGACACGCGCCACCGTTGGTCCGTACCCAACGCAAGTCACTCGAATGATCCGGACGGGCTCTTTCGCGTATTCGCAACGGCATGCTTGATATTGCGAGACTCTGTCGTGAACTCAATGCCATGAACCTTGTGAAGGTAGATAGCATCGCGATCCAGTTCGAGCGCGGGGGGAACTTCACTTGGATTGATCCACATCGGCATACAATTCGGCTCTTTTTCCTTTGCGCACTCCGTAGTCCAGATCTGCGGGTCAAACCAGGTGTGTTCATCCTCGTGCTCCCACAGGCGTACGTCGGTGGTCCCTTCATATCGAGAATCTGCGCGTAAAACAGACGACGCCTTCCGGAATAGGATGATGTTGTGGCCCGGCGGGGTTCCTGACGTCCCCGCTGACTGAACCGACGGGAAGAAAATGCCGTCCAACTCGATGCCTGGGTGTGTCGCCAGATAGTCCGCTATAACCTGAGTCGTCAAATACCCCTCGTCAACTAGCTCGGGCATTACAGGCATGGTGAGCTTCTGCGCCAAGTGGCCGAGGAAGCGACATCTGTTGGCCTGATCTACCGTAGCGGAATCAAAAAGGCTTCGGCCTGGATCCAACTGGATCGAGCCGAGCTGCGTCAGGTCGAGTAGCCGGAGCGATCGGATAATCTTGAATGCGCCAACCACAACATGACTACCCACTGGGGGGCGCACCTCCGAGATTGCTGTGTTCTGCTGAGTGGAGCCGTAGAAAACGGCCACGCCCTTGGCATTCATGCGGCCTGCCGCGCCGACACCTGGCGGCGGTGGCCCAAGATGGCATTCTGGATGGCGGAGAGCAGCTTCCATCGCATCGATCGATTGAAAGACCCGAGCCCGATAGAGTAGATTGAGCTCGCAGCCCGGACCAACCTCAAGGATCAGCGGCCGGCCTTCCGGCGTCCGTTCATCTAGCACTGGATCAAATACGCTTTGGAGCGTCCTTGCTGCCACCGGGTTCACGAAACGTGCCTCGCTTCGCAGGCTGCGCTCCATCTTCTCCCAGTCCTCGCTCAACGACCAAGGGAACGCGTGCTTTTGAATGAACCAGGGGTCATCCCCGTATTGGGATTCGAGGCAACTGAGATCAAACCACAGGTCGGTGAGTACTTCGCCGAGGTCTTCGATTGCGCGATCCGATGCATGGAGCAACTCCTCCAGAACATCGGTCAGTGGAGCCCCCTGTGGGGTCCTTTCGTAGATAACTACCGCATCGGCAAGACTTGTGACCTCATAGAAATTCTCGATCACGTCGCTGCAGCGCTTAGCGAGATCCCATATATCAATCGTTGGTCGCACCACTTCACAATAGTCACATTGACAATCAACGGTCGAACTCTTCGCTATAACGTCTTGGAGATAGCGCTCCGAGACGCAACTTGCACATATTCTGTTGTCTGCCGACATGTCGAATTGTTTCCAGTTGTTGGGGTCCTGGCCCGCTAGCCGAAGTTGAGCGGTGTTTGGTTTTGATGACCAACCAACCTTTGCCACGGCAATCTTATCAGGCGGATTTGGCTCACGAAACCGGAGGGTTCAATACCGTCACCTCAGCAAGGCGAACAGCAACACTTAAGATCAAGACAGTTGTGCTGGAGGAAAAGCCACACATACTGACCGTACCCGCAGCTCTCCCAGCTGCGGGCAAATATTCATGTGTTGCTGGACTAGAACAGCCCTGCCGGCTCGGCCTGGCGATCCCAACTGTAGATGATCACCTCCCGCCGCGCGGCCAGCTTGTCGCCACCGCCCACCTGGTAATTGATGTCGAGCGTCTCCATCTGGAAACCGGCAAAAATGCGCCGGATCTCCGGGTGGTCGTTCAGGCTGACGATGGCCTTGCCCTTGAGCTGGCGCATCACCTCCGCCATGCGCTCGTACTGCTCGAGGGGGAAGTCGACGCCATAGCCCTCGGTTTCCCAATAGGGCGGATCCAGATAGAACAGCGTGTGCGGCCGGTCGTAGCGACGAATGCATTCCGCCCAATCGAGTTGCTCGACGTAGGCATTGGCGAGCCGCAGATGGGCGGCCGACAGGCTCTCCTCCAGCCGCAGAAGATTCAAGCCTGGCGGCGTGGTGGTTGCGGTGCCAAACGTCTGCCCGGCCACCTTCCCACCGAAACAGGCCTGCTGCAGGTAGTAGAAGCGCGCGGCGCGCTGGATGTCGGTCAGCGTCTCCGGCCGGGTGTCCTTGAGCCACTGGAACACCGTGCGGCTCGTGAGCGCCCATTTGAACTGGCGCACGAACTCCTCCAAGTGGTGCTGCACCACGCGGTAGAGATTGACCAGCTCGCCATTCACATCGTTGACGACCTCGACCGCCGCCGGCGGCCGCATGAAGAACAACGCGGCGCCGCCGGCGAACACCTCCACATAGCACTCGTGAACCGGGAAGCGGGAAGCGGGAAAGCAGGGTATCGGCCAGGCGGCGCTTGCCGCCGATCCAAGGGATGATGGGTGTTGCCATTTTGTGGTGAGCCTTTCACTTTTGGTATGATTCGCCCGCCTCCTAGGAAGGTGGCAGGGCCTTGGCTTGGCTCACTGGTCTCTTCAGTGTGTCCGGCGGCCGCCGGCGGTGCTCTAACACCGCTAGCGGCCGCCCTGTCTTTACTGCTGCGCCTGGTTCAGCGTGTCGCGGACGGCGTTGTAAGCGTCGATGCAGGCATTGGCGTCGCGGATCCCGCGGTCGCCGTCTCGGGCGATGGCGTCGAGAGCTGCTGCAGCCTCTGGAGCAAGTTCGGCTCGCGCTTCACCAGCTCCGCCGGCAGCGCCGGGATCTGTGGTGGCGCCACCGCCGGCCTGACAAGAACGGACGGCGACGGACAGCCGGCGAGTGCCAGCCAGGTACTCAGCACGAGCAGTCGCTGCAGCGTTGTCTTCACGATCTCTCTCCTCTTTGGCATGGGCCACCACGGCCGCAATCGCCTCTCCGGCCGCGCGCTCCAGCCCGCGGTACTTCGTCACCTGGTCGGCCTCCGCTCGCGTGGCAGCCTCCCGTTCGCGGTTGATCTCCAGCCGCAGCTCGGCCAGCTCACGCCCATAGCGATTACCCTGCAGCCACCAGGCGAGCGCACCGCCCAGGGCCGCGCCGGCGGCCACCATGAGAAAAGCCGCCACCAGGCGGCCCTTCCAGGCGGCTAGAAACTCAAGCGCCTTTGCCATGCCCGCCCTCGCTTTGGCGCAGCCTGCGCTTGAAATAGCTCTCCAGGGCCTGTGCGCCGACGATGCCGAACGCACTGCCGAGGCCAATCAGCGCCACCGGGTTGAGACCGGGAAACTGAATCAGGACCGTGCCCGCCACCATCGAGGCCGCGGCGCCCATCACCGTCCGGCCACACACCAGGCGCACGGTGATCGTTTCGTCGCTGGCCAGCAGCTTGCCCAGGCCGATCATGGCGCCCACCCCCACCAGCATAAAAAGGCTCTTCTCAGGTTCTTGCATGTGGACCCTTATCCTTGGATGAATTGTTTGGCGCGCACGTAGCGCTGCAGGCGATCGTCCAACCCGTTGTAACCACCGTTGATGCGCTTGGTCAGCGCGCGCTGGTCGCCGGCGTCGGCCAGCCGGTTGCAGCCGTTGGCGAACCAGAACCAACCCGCCGAGCGCGCGGCCAGCCGGTCGTCGGTTGCCAGCAGCTCGGGCTGCCTGACCAGGTCAACGCCAAGCGCCTGGCCGCAGGACCGGTGGTTGTCAAAGAACGTGATCTCCTTGAGGCCGTGGCCGCGATACCGCCAGCCATCGCCGGTGCTGGCATCGCCGTTGCCGTAGCGCCCGGCGTAGACGATGCTGGCGATGCGCTGCTGGCGCTCGATCGGCACCGTGCGCTCACCGGCCTGGCGGCCGAGGGTCTTGGCCAGCGCCGGCGACAGGCGCTTGCCGAACGTGTCCAGCAGCCCGCCCACCGAGTAATCGAAGGACTCCGCCAACGTGGAGAAGCCCTTCGATTCATGGCCGACCTGTGCAATCCAGGCTGCCACCCGGTGAGGGAGCAGGATGCCGAACTCGAACAGCGCGGCATCGACGTGCGGCCACCAACGCTCGGCCAGGGCATCGTTGATGCCGGCCGCCTTCTGAAAGGTTGATCTATCCATGACCTCGAATTGAAAAAGCCCGCGCGTGGCGGGCAAGAAAAAGCCACCCCGCAGGGTGGCCCGTAGTGGTGCGGCTGGCGTGCTAGGCCGTCAGCAGGCGGTAGGCCTCCTCCTGCGTGAGGTCCAGGTCGTACTGGCTGGCCAGGGCCGCCGAGAGCTCCAGCGCCGCCGGCGGGCCAGCCACCGCCAGCTGCGCGCGGTAGGCCTCCAGCTCGAGGCGCAGGCGCCAGCGGCGGCTGACCCGGTAGAGCAGGCCATTGCAGCCGAGGCAGCGCCAGAACTGCCGCGCATGGGTCTGCTCATGCACCAGCAGCGCATCGCTGGTACCGGGGCGCACCAGGACCACCGGACCCAAGGTGTAGCCAGCGAAGCCGGCCGGGATCAGGCGCTGCGTGACGACCACCAGGCAGAGGGGGCGTAGGCAGAGTTTCATGCCGCCCATACCCGGTAGGGTGTGGCAGGATCCGGCGCCACCAGCATCTCGCTGAGCAGCGCCTCCTCCTCGGCCGACAGCGGCCGCTCCAGACGCAGATTCACATGCCAGCCAGGCACCGCCGCCGGCGGCGTGATCACGTTGCCATTGGCATCCCACTCGCCGCCCTGGTACACCGCGCCTATGGTCGACAGATTGACGCCCTCGGCCGGCACGCGCCGCGGCTCGCCGGCGTCATCCTCACGCTCAACAGTCAAGCCGGCAGCCAGGAGCACAGCGCGAGTGGTATCGCGGTCGAGGCCGCGCAGGTAGTAGTCATGGAACATAGTCACCTCACGCAGTCAGGTTCTGGAGATCGGCATTGGTCATGCGACGCGGGATGTAGCGGACATTGCGAAGCCCCCCATTTAGATAGTCATTCGCACCGCGCCCCCACCCAAGAACCATCTTCGATAGATTGCTCGGAAGCACACCCACCGCAGACGTCAGCGGTGCAGAGCCATTGACACATGACGCAATGCCATCTGCTCGGTACGCCACGGCGTGCTTGAACACCGTGCCGGGCGTGTAGGCCGGATGCTGCAGCCCCGTCGTCTGCTGCACGCCACCGGAGAAGCAATTGACAGCAAGCCCGCCGGACGCTTGCCGCAGGTAGAGCGAGATCCGATCGGTGGACACACCTGAGTCCAACTGGATCAAGTGCGCAAAACCTCCAGTACCTGGCAGCGCAGGGGCTACGCCCTCAACATAAATCGTCCCCTCGCTCGGGTTGAAGCCGATCTTACTCAGGTCGGTGATGAGCGCGCTGTCGGCGGCGCGGGTGACTTGGGCGGTAGTCGCAAGGATCGGAGACGTTGGAAAGGGGCCTTGCTCCAACTGCGGCGCGCCAATACGCAGGGTAAAGTCAATAGCTGCCCCGGTCTTGTACGCGAAAGTCAGTCGCGAATGGATGAACGCAACGGACGCGTTGTTAAGCGTTGCCGTATGCGCCATCCTCAAAGCGCTCAGCGAGCCGGCAGCATCAGGTACGAAGTACGAAAACAGGTTATTGATGAACGCGCCTGCGTTGTCGCGCTGGGTGATCGAGTGGATGAAGTTGTCGACACCGGCAACGCTACCGCCAACCAGCTTCAGGTAGGCAGAGCTGGTCCACGTCTGACCATTTGAAGCGGCCACCGTGGAATTTGCCTCCATACTGAAGCCCGCCTCAAGGGCAGCATTCGTGGTGCCGTTAAATCGCACATCGACATAGGGAATACCGGAGGCAGTCCCAGACCCTTCAACGGACATCGTGAGGCCGCTCAAACCGCCGACGGAAAACCAATTATTCGGCAATGCTCCTCCGGCTCCTACCACACCATTGACGACACCGGCCATCGAATTGTTGCGGATCGCATTGGTTCGCGACTCTTCCACCAGCAGCCCACGCGCGGCCAGCGTGATTGGGTCGTAATCCAGGCCCGACATGTTGGCCGCATCCTGCACCAGCACCCCGCCGTTGCTGTAGCGCCAGCGGGCAGAGGCGCGGGCGAAGGTGACGATGTCACCGAAGTTCTTACTTGTCAGCATCGTTATGCTTTCCTTTTGAATACGCCAACCACGCCATAAGGCCAGGTCGGATCATCGTCCCAGCTGCGATAGTCGTTGGCCGCAAAATCAAGCTGCAGGGTCGGTTCATTGGTTGCCGTGAAGTCAAGCAAAATCGTCCCCTTCGCCAAGTCCTCCGCGTCATACCGCGGGGCATTCGCCGCCATCGATAGCCCGATGCCGATCCGCATCACAGCCTCACAAAATTGCTTGCCGTGGTGCCGGTCGCGTTGATCCGGATGCAGCGGATGGGCAGGTACTGGCCGCCCGGGTAGTTCAGGAACGGCACCACCACCCCGTCCTCGCGCACGGCCTGGATGTCGCCGCCGGTACCGACATAGATCGCGCGCGGCAACACGTCGAAATCGACGGTGTCGCTTTTGACGACCACGGCGAAGTCGCGCGACGGCGAATCCAGCTGCTGCGTGTGGTACTTGAACTTGTCTTCTGCTGGCATGCAGCCCTCCAAATGAAAAAGCCACCCGAAGGTGGCGAAAAGATGCGTTATGTGAAGCGCTAGAGCTTGATCAAATCAAGCAAGTAGACCCCGGCGCCGGTGAATAGGGTGGCCGCTGCAGATCCGGCCGCGAGTTCCGGGGTATCCCAGGTCCCACCGGTGGGCGAGTAGCTTAGGGTGACCTCGCGGACAAATCCGAAATCCGTGTCGAGCAGCCGCGCCTTCAAGTCGTTGCGAAAGCCAGGGTCAGACACAAAGACCAGAGTCGTCTGCGAGGTCCCGCTAGACGTTCTCGTCATGAACTGCCTGATCTGCACATTGCCGAGGTACACGTCGATTTGCGGGACAAGGGCACCCACGAAGGAAGTCCCACTGAACCCGATGAATGGTGTGCTGACTTCCGAAGTCACGCCGCCCCAGTATGGGCGCGTCTTGCCCAGCAGCTGCGACAACGACAACGAGGTGGCGAGTCGCGAGACCCCAGCCAAACGCCTTACTTCATCGGCGTTCAACTCACCGATGGAAGGGTGCCTCAGCTCAGCAGCGATGTCCGTAAGCGAAATGGGCGGGACCGCTGGCGTCGTCATGCGCGCGCCCCTTCCAACTGGCGCACCCGCATCGACAGCGTTTTCACTGCCTCGATCAGCACTGGCCCAAGTGTGCCGTAGTCAACCGACAGCAAGCCGTCCGCGCCTTCAATGACCGCTTCCGGCAGCACCTCCCGCAGCTCCTGCGCGATCACGCCCACATGCTCGCGCCCATCGTCCATATCGCTGCGGGTGTATCGCACGCCGCGCATCCGCTCCACCAGGCCAAGTGCGCCCTCGATCGTCGCGATGTCGCGCTTCACTCGGGCATCCGAGGTCCACGTCACATTCAAGGAGGCCTTGAGGTAGCCGGTGACCATCAGGTCGCCTTGAAACTGGAACTTGTCGGTGTTGTTGTCGGCACCCCCGCCGAACAGGTGCCGACCTGCAGTGTTGACCTGGTGCTCGGCGACAAACGTGCTGAAATCGCGTGCCGCGGCCGTGTTGCGCAGCAGTGCGAAGCTCCCACCTTCGACCTGCGTCTGAAACACACCGACAGCCCCGGCCTGGTCGCTCTCCACATAGCGAATCAGGGGCTGGGTATGCGTCAGCGTCGCCGTCTTGCCACTGAGGGCGTCGGCCATGAGGGCAGCCAGCGTAAGCGCGTTACTCCATGCCACCCCGGTCGCCCCGGGATTGACCGTGAACACATAGTTGCCCCTCGCGGCATAGGACGGGATCCCCGCAGCCGCCTGCGCCGCCCCTGCGTAGGTTTGCGCCTGGCTGGCCGATGTCGCCGCGGCATCTCGATAGCCCAGCATCAGGGCCGCCGTGCTCTTCACCCACAACACCACCTTCATGAACTGCGCGAGCGCGATCATGAAGCGCGTGCGGTGGCCACCATTGCCGAGGCCTGTGGTGGCGCTGTCGCTGTCGTCGATGGTGACGTTGTCGCCGCCGACGTCCGGCGTAAAGGTAACGCTGGTCATTAAAGCTCCTCGATTTCAAAGGCATTGCTGTGATTGCCGACAAAGACCCGCTCGATTGGGCCCAGCTGACGGAGGCGGCCGAGATAGGACTGGCGCAGCAGGTTGATGGCATCGTCCTTGTCCCAGACGAGCAGGATCTCGCCATCGATGCCAGCCTTGCGCTGTATCTCGAAGATGCGTCCCAGGGCCTCGTCACGCGACAGAAAGCCCAGCGTGAAGCGCGTGACGCGCCGGCCCGCCTTGCGATCGAAGTAGGGAGCGCCGCCCATGGCGCGCTGCACCCCCGTATCCGTCTCCCAACCGATCGAGGCGCCCCAGTTGGCGTTGTAGATCGGCTGCCAGGCACTGCCAACGAAGATGCGCCCGAACTCGATATAGCCATCCGGGTTGGTCTCGTCATCGACCTCCAGGCGGACATAGCGGCCGGCCGTGGGCTTTGGCATCACGACCAGGAGCAGCGACGGGTATTCCCTGCGCTCCTCCTCGGTGATGCTGCCGGTCCAGAAGTTGTCATCCTCCCATTCCAGCACGCTGGTCGGAAAGATCGTTGGCCAGGCCAGCTGCCAGTCGGGATCCCACGCCAGGTAGGTCTGCGTGGTGAAATCCATCTGCAGGCCTGGCCCACCATCCGGCGGCATGGTGACGGCGTTGTCATAGACCGGCTTGGTAAAGCCCGCATCGTTGGACATGCGCAAGCGCCATTTGCCGGCCGTCGACAGGTTGTGCCGCACGATGGCCACCACCGACACCAGGCGGCTGCGCCCGAGATCCAGCGTGAACTGCGTGTCGGCCTTGGCGGCCGTTGCCGTCCGCGCTACCTTGAACAGCTGCCGGTCCTTGAGGTTGTCGCGCGCGATCTGCCAGTTGCCGCCGCTCAGGCTGCCGGTGTCGGCGATATTGGGATGCGCCAGGAGAACGTTCGCCACCCTACCCCCACAATGTCAGTTTCACGGTGTCGGAGTCGACACCGGCATCCAGTCCAATCACCCGCAGCAGCCGGCCTGCGAGGCCGTAGCGCGGGTGGTCCAGGGTGACCACTACGCCGAGGTCCACCAGGTCGCCCAGCTCCGAGAGCGGGATCTCCGCGCCGACCAGGATCCGCCGCACGCTATACAGCGCACTGCGCCTGGCCGCCTCGGCCGCGGCGTCGGCCTCGGCGAGCAGAGCCGAGTCGAACGTGACTTCTTCCGACGATGGCCACGCCGTTTTGACGGCCGCCACCTCCACCGCGGTCTGCCGGTACTCCTGCGCCAGAAAGGCCTTGCGCGCCTGCGCCACGCTGCCGGCAGGCTGCGCCTGCACCGTGTAGTTGCGGCCGAAGCGCACCACTGCACGCCAGCTCGGCACGCCGGCGGAACGCAGCACCAGGCTGGTGACCGAGTCGGGCGACCAGCGCGCCACCGGCACGCCGCTCGGCGCTGTCAGGCGGCCCATGCGCAGGCGGTTGAAGCGATCGAAGCCGTACCAGGCGCCGATGGCGTTGGCCAGCTCATCCATCACCGCCTGCGCGCTCACCTCGCCGTCGACCCACACGCCGACCGGCGCGGCATTGGCAGCGTTGAGGGCCGCTACGTCCGCGTCCTGGATGTCGCCAGCCACGATCTCCGCATCGAGGGCGAGCTGCTTGAGCAGCGCACCAGCACGCTGCTCGACGGTGCCGGCATCAGCAGTGAGCTGGCCGGCCGGAGTACTCCCCAGCCGGAACAGGCCAAGCCAGCAGCGGAAGGTGCCCGCCGCCGGCGCCGTGGCCAGTAGCTCGGCCTGGCTGGCGTAGTCCGCGCCGCGCACAAGCGCGACACCGTTGTCATAGACCGCGCTCACGGTGCAGGCCTGGTCCGACACCTGGTACACCAGCTTGGAGGTGTTGACGGCCTTGGCCGGCACATTGAGCACGGCACCATAGACGCGCGGCTTGTACTGGTCCTTGAGATCGTCCTTGGTGCCCTCCACGCCGTCCGGAAGCACGTTGCTGCCGGCATACTTGGGCCGGGCCAGCGGCCGCCCCAGGAAGGCCAGGCGATCGCGTACCTGCAGACTCATGGCGCCATCGTCGGCGCTCACGTCATCGAGCAGCCCCGACATCACCCTCGCCCAGCCCGACACCGGCGTACCGGCCTGGCCCACCTTGACGGTGAAGGGCCGGCCGTCAAACGCGTAATCGGTGACCAGGTTGTCCAGCCCGCCGCCGGTGTTGTTCAGCCGGATCTTGCCGGCCGAGGCGCGCGATGCGCCGTAGGTGGTCGCCCGATCGAACAGCGTGCGCGACAACCGCGGCTGCTCGAGCAGACGCCCCTCGAAATACGCATTGCCCGGGGTATCGGTCGGCCGCGTGGTGAAGCCTGCGCTGGAGAAGCGCAGCACCTCCACCGCCGCGGCCGAGATCCGCCAGGCACTTACCTCTATCGCTATCGTCATTGTTTGCTCTCGTTGACCATCTCATCGAGCAGCCGGACTTGCCGGCCGGCCACCGCAACGGCCTCCTGGTGGCTCGCCTCCGCCTGCTGCATACGCGCCACGGCCTGCGTGCGGCCGTCATCGCGCAAAGCCTGCAGCTCGGCCCTCAGTGCCTTGACTTCCGCCACCAGGGCAGCGTTGCCGCCGCGGCCATACTCCGACCAATTCGGCGCCTGGTTTAGCCGGACGTTTTCTGCCCGGGTCAGCACTCGCTCGCCCTCGTGCAGCTCGGCCCGGTACCCATCGAAGGGGACATAGGCGAGGCCGTTGGCGTGCGAGCCGTCCGGACGGAAGGCATTGACCAGGTCGAAGTCGGCGGCGTACTTGCCGCCGCTGGCGTAGTAGGCCCGCGAGGCCTCCAGGAAGGCCTGCGCGATCTGCGTCCACTGCGATCGCGCGTCGGCATCGCCACCCATCGCCTTGGAGGATGTCTCCTCATAGCGCCGCTTGGCTTCCGCATATTGCTGCTCGGGTGTGAGCGTCGACAGGTTGCCCAGCTTCAGCCCATCCTGGAACGCCTTGACCTGGTCGCTAAAGGCCTTGGTGGCCTCCATCGCCGCGGTCGCCGCATCCGCAACCTGGCCGAACGACGGCGCCAGATTCATCAGGGCATCAAACAGGGTCTGGCCCTCCTCCGTGCTGAGGTCCATCGACTCCACCAGGTCACGAAAGCCGCGGCGGGTGGAGGGCATGACGAAGCCCAGCTCGCGGAAGCTGCCGTTCAGCTGCTCGCGCAGGCGCCCGATCTTTTCCTCATCCGAGAAATAGCCCGCGTAGTAGTCCGCCACCTTGCTGTTGAAGGCCTCCAACCCGCCGGCCAGGTCGACCAGGCTTTGCCGTACCTGCGCAGTCGACAGCCCCAGCCCACCGAAGGCGCGCTCGGTGGTCTTGCCCAGCACCGAAGCGGCGATGTTGGTCGCCGAGAACACATCGGTGAGTCGCTGGGCAGTGTCGGTGATCGACTCGCCCTGTTTCTGGAAGCGCTCCAGCTCGGGCAGCAGCTGCCGCCCCATGGAGTTGGCCATATCCTTGAGCAGCTGGTCGACCGCCGACTGCTCGCGCAGATCCGTCCGCACGCTGTAGCTGAACGACCCCAGGCGATCGGACAGGCCCGCGCCGCCGGCGAGCTTGTCCAGGTTGCGGTAGAAGCCCAGCGAGCCTTTTACCGCCCCGCCAAGCATCGCCGACTGCTGATCATCGAGCGCCGAGTAGTCGGTCCACTTCTTGTCGCTGCGGAACCATCCCCCCTTCGCCTTCCAGTCGGTGAAGCCCTGGCCAGAGAAGCCATCCGCCGTGAACGTCCCCTCGATGCCCGATGCTTGCACTTCCGGCTTCTTGCGGCCAAACAGCGCCGTGATGGTCGAGGCGCCGGACAGCAGGTTGGCAACGCGATCGCTCAGCCCGATGCCGCGCAGGAGCCGGTCAGCGCCAAACGTGGCCGCGCCGTACACCTTACCCAGCGTGTTCACGTCGACCTTCTGGTAGTCCCAGCCCTTGGAAAACAGCGAGTCTGCCGCGGCCATCCCTGCCGCAATCCAGCCAGCAATGGGCACGGATGCCATCGCCCCGCTGAACCCGCTAGCCAGGCCTGCGCTGCTGGCGCCGGCAGAGCCTGCCGCAGCGCTGAGACCGGCGGTGCCGCCCGAGAGCGACATTGCCGTGCCGGTGCCATACAGCGACAGCCCGGCATTGGCACCATACGCGACGCCCGCCGCACCACCGCCATAGATCGACGCGCCGGCGCCGGCGCCGAACATGCCGCCTGACAGATAGCCGGCACCGCCGAACATGCTGCCGGTGGCCGCTGCACCGCTGCCGCCGCCCAACCAGCCCGACACCAGGCCGTAACCCGTTTTCAGCTTGTCATAGGCCCCGTACAGGTTCGAGATGCCGGAGATGGCATCCCCACCCGTGCCGCTGGTGCCGCCCATGCCAAAGGCGCTGAGAATGCCGTTCTGCACGTACTGGATGGGAATGCGCAGCAGCGTGGTCTTGGCCATGTTCTTGAGGCCATCGAAGAAGGTCCGGCCGAAGTCCTTGCCCGACTCGAAGGCCCGGAAAAACGAATCCGTCAGGCCCTGCCCCAGCTCGTTGGAGAGCCGCTTCCACTCCTCCTCGGTCTTCTTGACCTGGTCGTGGTGGGCCTCCATGGCCTCCTTGGTGTACAGGGCATCGCGCAGGCGCTCCCGCGCCTCGATCTCCGCATCGATCGCCTTGAGCTGCTCGCTCATGGGATCCAGCATCGCAATTGCCTCCCGGCGCTCGCGCATGCGCGCCACCGTGACGGACTCGATGGTGGAAGGCAGCTGGCCGTATAGATCCGTCTCCTGCCGGACGGCCACGATGCGCTGCTCGATGCCCAGCAGCGTCTTCTGGTCCAGCTCGGTCTGCTGCCGATAGAGCTGGTCGTTCTGGTCCTGCAGCGCGTTGACGCGCTCCTGGCCGATGGCCTTGAGCTCGGCCTCGATGCGCACGCGCTCGCCGCGGTACTTCTGGCGTGCGGCCATTTCCTTCTTGCCGGCGGCCAGCTCCTCCAGCTGCTTGGCCTGTTCCAGCTCGCCCTGCAGCGCGGTCTCGCGCGCGTCATAGCTGCGCGTGAGGGCCTCGGACTCGGTGATCTGCCCGTTGCGGCGCAGGCGGTCGACGTTGGCCAGCTCGCGCTTGAGCGTATCCTCGCGCAGCTTGCTCTGCTGCTCGATGGCCGCCATCTGGCCGCCCAGCATGTTCTGATAGGCCCTGTTGGCCTCCTCGGCATCCTTGGCGCCCCCAGCCCACTTGTCATAGGCCGTCTTGACGCGCGAGGTGTACGTGGTCAGCGAGATAGCGCCCTCGGCCAGCAGCGCCTTCTGCGTGGTGACGTACTTCTCGTAATTCTCGTTGACCCCCTTGAGCTGGTTTTCGAACTTCTGGTTTTCCGCCTCCAGCTTGCGCACGCGCTCGGCGCGCATGGCCGCCTCGGCGGCGACCAGGGCATTTTCAAGCCGGGCCTCATCCAGCAGATCCGGGTTGTACGGGTTGGCCGCCCGTTGCGCTGGCGTGATGGCGGCATTCTTGGCGCGCAGATCCGCCAGGCGCTGTTTCTGATCGACCAGCCTGGCCGAGTCGCCTGACGGCGTGCCATCCCGGATCTCGTTGCGCTCCCGGTACTTGGCAATCTGCTTGTTCAGGTCATCGATGATCTGCTGCGTCGACTGCCCGCTGACCGCGACCTGTTTGCCCGACGAATCCACCGCCTCGCGCGCCGATTCCCGCTGGCGGGCCGAGTACATCTCCCAGGCCGTGACGCCCAGGCCCAGCACGGTCACCACCGCGCCCAGGGGGCCGCCAAGCACGCCGAGGGCACGCGTGGCGATGCCGGCGCCAGCGGCACCCGCGGTCTGTGCCGCAGCCAGCGAGCGCTGCGCAGCAGCGTTGGCCTCGGTGGCCGCCGCAATCTGCAGGTTCACCCGGGCCTGCTGCTGCCCCAGCACCGCCAGCTCAGCCATCGCCGCCGAGCGGGCAACGGTCGCCGCGGTCGCCTGCAGCTCGGCCTCGCGCACCAGGCGCAGGGAGCCGGAGAGCGCGCCGGTGGCGCTTGCAGCCGCGATGGTGGCCTCGGCGCTCTGCAGTGCGGCATTGGCGCTGGCCAGCTTGGCCAGCTGGTCAGCCCGGGCGACCCCGATGCCGGCGGACGTCGCGGCCGCATCGGCGACCTGCGACGCGGTGTGCGCCACATCCGTCTCGATGGCCAGCAGGGTTGCCGTGGTCTGCTGGCGGGTCGCCTGCGTCAGCAGAAAGGTGGCATCAGCCTTGCGGGCGAACGACGACGCCGCATTGAGCGCCCAATCCGCCGCCTTGGCCGCCACCAGGCCGGTGAGCGCCGCCGTCACATAGTCCAGGTTCATGGCCAGGAACGAGACGCCATCGGCCAGCTTGCGGAACACGCCGGAGGCCTCGTTCATGTCCGAGATGCGCTTCATCAACGCATTCTGCAGCTGGGTGAACGACTGCTCGACCGTCAGCGGCATCGAGGCAAACTCGGCGCTCAGTTGCTTGCCGGCCTTGTCCAGCGCATCCAGCAGCTGCGCCGGCACCAGCTTGCCCTCTTCGCCGAGCTTGCGCAGCTCGCCGATCGAGACGCCCAGGCCATCGGCCAGCGCCTGCGCCAGGCGCGGCGCCTGCTCGAGCACCGAATTGAGCTCTTCACCGCGCAGCGTGCCGCTGGCCAGGCCCTGCGAGAACTGCACCAGGGCAGCCTGCGTGGACTCGGCCGAGCTGCCGCTGAGCGCGATCGCCTTGGAGACGTTCTCGGTGACGCGCAGGATCTTGTCCTGACTGACGCCCAGCTCCTGCCCGGCCTTGGCCAGATACGAGTAGGTCTGCGCGACGCCCGCCCACTGCTGGCGCGTGCGCTGCGCCACGTCATACAGCGCCGCCTGCGCCTGCGTCGCGGCCTGCGCCGACGACGACACCAGGCCGATACGCGCGGCCAGGTTGGTCGACGCGTCCGACATGCTCACCATTTCGGTGATGGTGAGGCCCAGGCCGATGCCGCCGATGGTGCGCATCAGGCCATCAAACTGGCGATTCAGCGCGCCGGTGGACTCCACCACACGGCTGATCGACCCCGACATTTGCGCGCTGCTGCGGGCCACCACCGCGGCGCTTTGTTCTGCCCGGGTGGCCGACCCCTGCAGGGATTGCTCCACATCGCGCCCGAACCGCTTGGCGGTCGCGGCGCCGGCCGCCATTCCCTGGTTGTAGTCGGCCAGATCCGCGCGATACCTGACCACCATGTTTCCGAGTTCGGACACAGGCCCCTCCCCTCAATTGAAAACACCCGCCGGAGCGGGTGCCTAGTCTGTTGCGCGGCGCTTCTCGGCCTCCTCGAGGAAAACCTTGAGCGCCGCCCGTTCCATCAGCTGCAGATCCGCGAACAGCGCCGCCCGCCGCTTGCGCTCTATGCCCTGGATCCGCATCACGCTCTCCACCGCCGGGTAGTTGAGGCCCGTGCGGATCACGCCGGCCATCGAGCCAACGTGGTTCCACTGGTGTTCCAGGTCGAAGAAGAGGAACAGCGATTCCTGGTTATCCGCGTAGTACAGAAAATCCTCACCGCTCGGCCGCGCGCGCACCGCCTCGAGCACGTCTGCCGGCGCGCCGATCGCCTCCAGGGCATCGGCGACATCGGCGTCGGCTTCGAATTCATCCTCACGGGCGCCGGCCCAATGGCGCGCGGCCGCGATCAGTTTTTTGCGCGCGCCGTGATCACGTTGTCCCAGAACGCCTGCTGCAGCGCTGCGACCACTGGCGGGATGCTGAGCAGAAACGCCTTGTTCTCTTCGTTGTACTCCGCGGCCGTGTTGTCGTCGGCGATCAGCTCCTTCCAGTCCACCAGGACCTGCCGCGCGAGCCAGACCGGATCGTCCCGGCCCTCGACCAGCCAACGGGCCTTGAGCAGCTCCAACTCATCCACCGTGTAACGGGTAAAGATGGCCAGGAACTGGGACTTCTCCAGCAGTCCCTTCTCATTGAGGATCTCGACGAGCACGCGCACGCCAAAGGTGGGCTTTACCGACAGCTTGAATGCCATGGGGATCTCCTAAGCAATACAAAAGGCCCGCGCGTTGGCGGGCCTTGTTTTGGGTTGTGGATTGCGCGACCAGGTCGCTTACTTGACGGTGATGACCAGCTCGTCGTTACCCACCGAAGGGTTGATGGTGAGCGTGGAACTCATCATCGCCACACCGTCCTGGTCGGCATAGGCCAGATTCGACATCTGCACCGCCGGCGCGTCGATCTTGATGATGTTGCCGACCACCGTGCCATGCGTGATCGACAGTGCGCCGGTCACGACATCGCGCACAGTCGCCCACCAGTCCTTCGAGGCGACCGTGGTCAACTCCATGTTGATGCTGCCCGAGGACTGGCGATCGGTCTGCGCAACGCCTTCGTAGCCGATCAGCGAGCGCCAGACCAGGGTATTGGCCAGATCGATCTGCAGTGCCTGCAGCGGGCCGGTGTAGCCCTGCATCGACCAGGCGGCCGTATTGGTCTTGTTGGCCACGCTGGGGCGCTTGAACTTCGTGTAGTCGACGCCCGCCGGATTGGCGGTATCGGTCACCGGGCTGAAGGTGCCCAGGAACTTGTAGCGCATCACCGGGATCTGCTTGGCGGTGATGTCGAACGCCACGGTGCCGATGCAACCGAGCAGCTTATGCAGCAGGCCATCGATATACGCATAGATCGTGACCGTCTCATTACTGCCGGTGACCGGTGCATACTTGACGTCGGTAGCCGCGGTGATGGTTTCGGACATCCCGCAGGCGCGGATCAGCGGCCCCCAGGCGGGCGCCGTGCCGGCCGCGCCGGAACCGGCGAGCTCCACCTCGAAATCCAGCTCGCTGTGGATGCCGGCCGGCAGCTGCTCGCTGTTGCCGAAGAAAGCGCGGATCAGGTTGCGCGGCACGTTCTCGGCCACCAGGGGCTGGATCGTTGCCGACTTCACCAGGATGGCATTGGCGCCGCCGGTGGGCACCGAGTCAGTGCCTGGCACCGTCTCTGTCTTCACCAGCAGCACCGTCTTGCGATTGAGCTTTGGCATTACGCTTGCTCCTCGGGTTGCGTATCAGGTTGGGCTGCAGCTGCAGCTGCATCAAATGCCGGCCCGGAGATCGGGCGGCGCTCGCCGGTGGCCGGGTCGAACTCGAACACGCCCGCCATGCCGGCGTATTCATCGGTAGCAAGCACGCCCGCCGAGTCAGGAGGCGCGGCTGCCGCCGCATCCCCGTCCGCCGGCGCGGCGGTCCTCGATGTCTTCATGTGGATCTCCTATGCACTCAGGCTGTCGCGACTGGTGCGGTAGAACAGGTCATAGTGGACGGTGCGGGCGCCGACGATCCCGCCGAGGTTGTCGTAACTCGGTGTATCCGTGCCGAGCTCGGCGATGTCGATCAGGGCGGGATCCGTGAATGCCATCACCACCGGGTGGACCAGCGCCAGCGTGGCCTCGGAAATCGAATCCGGGTCGGCATCACGCGATACCACCGTAATGAGCAGCTCGGCGTGGCGGTCGACTTCGGCGGTGGACTCGGCGCCCATCTGTTCCTGGCCGTGGTGAACTACCACGACTCGCTTGGTGGCGCGCATGTCCAGCGCGGCGAACAGGGAACGCGAGAACACCAGGCCGATCCCCTGCAGCGTGGGCGCAGCCTGGAGCGCTTGCAGCACGCCTTGCGCCATTGCCTCTCGTTTGGTCGTCATGTCGGTACCGGGTTAAGGTCGATCTTCACAAACGCACCATCGCCGTGTTTGGCGGGTGGCCCGACCGGGTTGTAAAGACCCGCGCTATTGCCTTCGGTCACATCCACCACATCAGCAGCGGTCAGGAGACCGAACACATCGGCGCGGCCGATCAGCTGCACGCCGGTGGCACGCGAGAGGCCATTAAGCGTCTCGCCCGGCACCAGACTGAGCAGTGCCAGCTGCTCGATGCCCCGGCCGGCCACCTTCACCAGGTCGCCAAAGTCCTCGACAAAGTTGTCGAGATCCTCGTCGGCCAGCATCAGGCCGGCGGGCCAGAGCCATCGGCGCCCTGACCACCCTCATCATCATCGTCGTCTGGATCACCGTCCGGAGCTTCCGGTACCGGCGGCGAGGCCGGCGGGTCTCCGCCCTTCTTGCGGCTCAAAATCTCGACGGCGCCCAGTGCCTCGAGGGCCTTGGCGTCGACGGGCGACAGATCGAACTCTGCGTCGGTATCGTGCACCTTCTTGCCGGTGTCGATCGGCCAGTTTGCTTTGACTTTCATGCTGCTCCTCGAAAAGGGAAACGGCCCGCACGTGGCGGGCCGCTTTGGCAAGGCCTGACGCTCGCGCGCTTAGGCGATGACGTTCTGGAAGAAGAACGACAGGTCGGGGGCGGTCACCAGCTCGTTGACGCGCTCGCCGGCGCGCACCTGGTAGGCTCCCTCAAGGCCGCCATGCTGCTTGCCGAAATCGGCATCGGAGATGCGCTCGCCCTGCTGGGCGGTGAAGCCCCAGGTGGTCGAGCGGGACGCCTCCGCCGGGGTCTCGCGGTAGATGAAGGCCGCATGCTTGCCCCAGCATCGCTGCATCGACATCGCCTGGCCCTTGCGCGCCGTGTTGACGAAGGCGCTGCCGACCAGGATTTCATCCAACTCGAGCGCGTCGGCCAGTTGCTGGCGCGTCACGCCGCCAGTGGTGCCGCCCTTGCCGTTGACGTAGTCGATCACCTTGGGGTGCAAGACCAGTTTGGTCCACACAGTGCGGCCGAGGATCGCCACATTGGGCCGCATGATCGGCGTGTCCAGGTTGGTCAGGATGGCCGTGATCGGGTCCGAGCTGGTGTAATCGGACCACTGCGACGAGCCCGCCAGGGTGAGCTTGTTGCTGTGATTGGCCGCACCGAAGACGATGTTGGCCACCCGCACCTCGCGATCGAGCGTGACCAGCTTCATCACGAATTCGGCGGCGAGCGCGAGCGGGTCGACGCCTTGCGGCGCGTTGCGCACGTCCTCGAGCGGGACGATTTCGTCCAGGCCGTAGTCGAACACGGCGCCGGTCTGCATGATGCCGGAGCTTTCCACCTGGTTGGGCTTGGCCTTGCGGCCCACGCGGGTGTCGGGAACGGTGAAGTGGTCAGCGACCGTCTGCACCAGATACTTGAACTCGGCCTGCGAGACCGGAACGCGCGGCATGACGCGGTCCGCGATCATTTCGCCGTTGGCGTAGGCGATCACGATCGCCGCGATGAGCTGCAGATTGATCGGATACGGAGCGACAGCAGTCGTCATGGATGACTCCTAGAAGATTGAGAAGAAAGAAGGCGGAGCCGGGCGCTCAGCCCTGGATCTGGTTGGGGCAGACCAGCAGCGAGCCGATGTCGCCGAGCACGCCGGAGACTTCTGCGAAACCGATGGTGCGGGCATTGACGCCGGCCGCGGGCGTGGCCACGATGGCGCGGCCGCTGGCGTCGCTGGTGAGGGGCGCGCCACGCGTGACAGCGCCGCCATACTCGACATCCGCGATGCCGCTGCGCACGATGCTGGGTCGGTCGCCAGCGACGTAGGCGAACCCCTCCGTTACGCCGAGCAGCGCATCGGTGGACCCGGTGCCCTGCTTGATGGCGCCATCGGATGCGCCCTGCGCAACGATGCGGAATTTGCCGATGGCACCATCGGCGGTGTGGGTCTTGATGAGGCCAGGATTGCTCATGGTGTAGTCCGGTAGTGTTGCGTGGGAGAGGCGACGGTCAGGCCTGCGCCGACAGTTCGTTGAACGCCTTGGTGGCCGCCGCAGCGTGGCTCATGTGCTGGCCGCTTGCCTTCGCGGATTGCATCAGCTCGGTGGCGCGGGCGCTGATTTCCTGCTGGGTCGGCACCTTCTTTTCGCTGGCGTCCGCGTTGTTGACCTTGGCAGGCAATGCCGCAGGTGCATCGATCACCAACGCGGTGGCCTGCGCTGCGAGCGCACCGCGGTGGGCTGCCAGCACCTGCGCGGCAGCCTGGTCGGGCGTGGTCTTGCCATCGGCCTTCAGCGTGGCGATCAGCTTTTCATGGCCGGCCATCGCATGGGCCTCGACACCCAGGATGCGCGCGCGCTCGGCGCTCGCGCCGGCGGTGCTGGCTTCGGATTGGATTTGCTGCAGCAGCTCGGGCGATTGCGCCGCCAGCTCTTCGCGGGTGATGCTCATGGAGGTTCCTTTCGGAGAGGTGGGCAGATCTGCCCGGGTTTTTGAAGGGGGCACAGTGCGCGCCCCGGTCGTGCTGAACTCGCCGGCGGCGAGCCGTCCTACCAACTGGTCAAGCGTGGCAATGCCGTCGACCAGGCCGGCGTCGATGGCCTGCTGGCCAACGAAGATCCGCCCATCCGCCATATCGGCCAACACCTGGTCGACGCTGGCGCCGCGGTTGTCGGCCACGGCCTGCACAAACTGGCTGTACAGGTAATCCACGTAGCCCTGCACCGACGCCCTGCCCTCCTCGGAGAGCGGGGCATAGCTGCTGGCAATGCGCTTGAACTTGCCCGAGTAGATCTCGGTCGTCTTGACGCCGCGCTGCGTTTCTGCGCCGGAAACATCGCGGTGGCTGGTCACCACACCGATCGAGCCCACCTCGGTGGTGCCATCGGCGATGTACACGGCTTTGGCCGCGCTGCCGACCCAGTACGCTGCCGACGCCATGACGCCGTCGCCAAGCGTCACCAGTGGTTTAGCCGCGCCGACCTCGCGCACCACATCGGCCAGCTGCTGCGTGCCGGCCACCGTGCCGCCAGGCGAGTCGATATGCAGCAGGATCGAGTTCACACGGCTGTTGGCGGCAGCAGAGCGCAAATCGCGCGCCACCAGGTCGCTCGAGGCACCGCCGGAGATGTCGCTGAACAGGTTGGCGCGCCGCCCGATGGTGCCCATGATGGGGATCACGGCGACGCCGTTGACGATCTCGTAATCCTGCGGCTCATTGCCCAGCGGCCGGCCCAGGCTGGCCGCTACCGCCTGCAGGTCGACCTGCTCGCCCAACATGCGTGCGTCGTAGGCGGCGACGATCTCGATGAGCTTGCCTGGCAGGATGGCCCAGGGTGCGGTAACAACGTCGAGTAATCGATTCATCATCGTTCCTGAAATGCAAAACCCGCCTTGGTAGGCGGGTTCGCGTTATTGATTGGCATTGTCCGGCGGCGGATCCGCGTTGGGATCGGGCGGTGCCGGCGGTGTGGCCTCGGCGAGCAAGCCATCCCGCCGGCGCGCCTCGATCTCCCTGGCCTGCTGCGCGTGGTTGTCGGGCCAGTTGCTGCCGTCGTAGGCCATGGTTTCCTTGGCCAGCGTGGTACGCCCGATCTCCAGGTTCTTCTGCGACGCCAGCGCTTCCTTGAGCGGATCGATCGCACCAGGTGCGTCGCCCACCCACTGACACCCAAGCCAGGCGCGCCGGATCAGCGGGTCCTCGAAGTAGCCCGGCGCCGAGATCCGGCCGTTGGAGACCGCCTCATCCATCACCAGCTCGTAGACAGGCTGGCAGAAGTTGGTGGCCAGCCAGAAACGGCGCATCTTGAAGAACCGCCAGGCGTCCAGGATGGCTGCCCGGGCCGCCGTGTAGCTCGAGGTGTAGTGCTTGATCAGTACCTCGAACGGCAGCTCCAGCGCCACGCCGATCTGTCGCAGGATCGACTGCACGAACGGATCAAACAGCGCATTGGGGCGCCCCGGATTGATGATTTGCACTTCATCCCCCGGCATGCCCGTGATGACACCACCCGTACCCAGCCGATATTCAGGATCTTTGTCCTTCTCATTGGGCAACGGCTCCGGCCCATCCCCATCGGCGGTCTTGATGAATACCGTGAACATGCCGGACACCACTGCGGCGGCCAACTCGGCATTCGTGTACACACCGAGCTGGCGCAGTGGGTCGATGACTGGCGCCAAATAGGGCTGGCCGCGTGTCTGGCCCACCCTGCGACGCTCGAACAAGTGCAAGACGTTGCGCCGACCAGTCTTGGTACCGAACACTTCGCGACGATCCCATTTCCGTTCCCGAACCCCGAGGCCGCCCGGGTGCGATCGCAAAAAGTGACATGCGACGGGCGCACCGAAATCGTCCATCTCCACGCCACCTGCCAGCTTGTCGGTATCGCGCTGGCCGTCAGGATTGCAGCAACGATCGCCCTCGATCAAC
This sequence comes from Cupriavidus sp. GW822-FHT03E04, assembly GCF_058801495.1. Classification (NCBI taxonomy): domain Bacteria; kingdom Pseudomonadati; phylum Pseudomonadota; class Betaproteobacteria; order Burkholderiales; family Burkholderiaceae; genus Cupriavidus; species Cupriavidus sp. GW822-FHT03E04. The sequence goes on along the minus strand of NZ_JBXANI010000003.1, from coordinate 279,766 downwards.
TGCAGGCGCGTGCGATAGGCTGTGTGGTGCCGCTCAAGCATTGGCGTCACCACAAAAAGGTCCCCGTTCTCCAGCGTTGAGCGGAACACCAACTGCTGCATCTCATAGAAGGTCTGCGTCAGCGTGATGTCGCATTCCTTGCTGTCCGCGAACAGTGAGAACTCGCGCTGCGATTGCTGCTGCCAGGCCGCCGCCTGCTCCTCGGTCAAGCCGAGCACCTTGGCATCGATGGTCGGCTGCGGCGCCAGGCCGGTGCCGACTACATTGGTCACCACGGTGTTGATGGCGCCGACCGCCAGTGGGTTGTTGCGCGACAGGTCGCGGCTGCGGTTGCGCAGGTCGCCCAGCGCCGGCAGCAGATCCGCATCGGCTGAGCCACCGAAGGCAAACCAGTTGCGCAGCGAACGCTTGGTGCGCGATGCACCTTCATAGGCGCCGGAGTAGGCCTGTACCGTGCGGGCTTGCGCACGGCGGTTACCCGCGGCCGGGTTGAAATAGTTGACCAGGCGGTCAGGCAGCGTCAGCTTGCTGGCCAGTATTGCGGCGAGCTTGGGGTCCTTCATTCCGCCACCCCGTAGCCGAAGCGCATCCGGCGGCCGCCGCGCTTGGCCTGCGCCACCCGCGCCTCCCAGTAGTCGATCTGCCTGCGGATCTCGCCGGCATCCGCACGCGTGAGCTTGCGCCCCTCGATCTCATAGGACTGGCTCCTGGCCACAGCCAGGCTGGCAGCGAGCCAGGCATCGAGCTGCGACTGTGCTTGTGCCTCTGTAATCATGGGTCATATCTCCACGCCACTCGAGCTGGTGCCGTATCGGCGCCGGCGTCGCGGTGGCAAGTTGGGTGTTTCGTTGGTGGTGGCTGGCTCGGGCGCTGGTCGATGTCGCACCGGCGGTACGTCCTGGTCGTCTTCGTCCTCTTCCGCATCGATCTCGCGCGGTGCAGCCGCAGGCACGGGCACAGCGGCCGGCGTCGGATCTGGCTCGGGCGACGCCGGCTCATCAAACAGGCCGCCCTGCGACAGCCGCGCCTCGAGGATGGACCAGTCTCGCTCCTGCATCAGATGCACCTTGGCCGCCCGCGAGGCATGCAGGTTATAGACCTCCAAGTCCAGCACCTCATTGCGTTTGCCCACCTTCTTCTGCCAAACGCGGATGACGTGGCCGTTTTGCTGGCGCACCGGCGCCTTGACCTCGGCCAGCAGCTGCTCGAAGTAGTCCGCGATCACGTTTTTGTAGACGTGGAAGCGGCCAGGTCCTTTGCCCTCCATGCCGACGCGGCCGCGCTCGCCGATCAGCAGATCCTTGGCGCGGCCCACACCGACCATGAACACCGAAACGCCGTACTTGGCCGCCTTGGTGTTCTTCTTGTTGGTATCGATCACCGCGCTGGGCTTGCGGAAGATCTCCGCATCGGGGCTGCGCGCGCCCTTGATCGCCATCACATGCGGCACGCCGCGGCCCTGGCGGGTGCGGACGTACTTGTAGACCGCATCGGAGGTGTTGCCGTCCGAGCTGTCGATCGAGGCCGCGCTGATACTGAGCCCAAAGCCACGCTCATGGCGGTATTTGCCAAACAGCAGCTTGTCGAGCTGGTTCCATACGTCATCGGTTATGAGCGCGGTCTGGCCATACAGTCGGTCATAGCGCACCAGCCAAGTCTCTTCGCCACGGCCGTAGGCGCGGATGATCACCTCCAGGCGATCGGGCTGCACGTCGACGGACAGCATCAGCATGAGGCCACCGGCCGGCACCGTGCCCGCGTCGTACTTCAGCGCGCGCTCGGCCAGCTCGTCGGCCTTGGGCTGGTCCCCCTTGAACGAATAGGCCACGCCCATCGAGCTATTGGTGAAGGCCACCATCTTGCTTTCGTCGCCCATCGCCAGGTGGTGGAGCGCCGTTAGCCAATTCTCCATCAGGATGGGCATCACCGAGCCGGGAAACGGGCTATACAGCTCGTTGATGAAGTAGCCGGCGATGCCATTAAACGGCGCGGTGGCCATCCATCGCCCCATCTTTACGTTGCGGCGCTTTTCGGCATCGTTCCAGTGACCTTCGCAGTGCGGGCACACGTAGTAGGCTTTCTCGGGCACCTTCTTGCCGAAAATTGGATGCGAAGCCCCATCCTCCTCGGGACACTTGAGGTTGTCGAAGCTCAGCGCGTGCTCGGCGCCACAGTGGTGGCAAGGAACCATGCCCACGCGCTTGTCGGACAGCTCCATCTCGGCCGCGATGGTCGAGGTGCCTTCCACCGTCGGCGTGCCGCCGATGAGGATCTTGACTCGCGAGCGGCGAAACGTCTTGGTCCGTTCCTTGGCCAGCTTGATCGAGTCGCCCTGGCCGCGCAGGTTCAAATTGCAGTCGTCCGGCTCTTCGATAAAGATGCGCGGGATCGGGCTGGACTTGACGCTGGAAGGAGAGTTCGACCCGACCAGCTTGAGAAAGCCACCGGGGAAGCGCTTGAACAGCATGCGCTGCTGCGCCTTGCGGCTGCGCAGGTTCACCGCGCGACGCAGGCGCGGCGTGGCGCCAACCATAGGCTCGAATTTCTCGGCCATGTACTCCTTGGCAGCGCCCTCTTTCGGAAACAGGCCAAGAATCGGCGACGGATCCAGGTCGATCCACTTACCCAAGGCATTGCCAAGAACACCGGAGGTCCACGCCACCTGTGCCGACTTCTGACAACACACCTCGATTACCTCGGGGTCGTCCAGGGCCTCCAGCGGATTGCCTGGCCAGCAGAGGTAGGGAGTCACCTCGGGGTCGTACTTGCCGGCCCGGTCGGCCTCGATGCTCGACAGGAACCGGAAGCGGCGCCCCCATTCCAGGCCATTCATGCGCGGCGGCAGCGCCCATCGCGACACGGCAACGCGCAGCGTGCGCTTAGCCGTCTTCGTCATCCTCCTCATCGTCTCCGGCATCGTCAAGATGCTCAGAGTCGGGATCTCCATCTCCATCATCGTCTTCTTCCAGGTGTTGGAGCTTGGCCAGGCACTGCTCTACGAAAGGCAGCACAAGCTGCTCATCGATCTCGATGTCGTGAGCCTCGAACACGGCATCAGCCACCTTGCCAGGCAGCAGCAGCATCTCGGTCTTGGCCGCCTCGACATGGCTGGTCCACAGACCTTCAAACTTTGCCGCCGGCGCCAGCAGTTCCAGCTTTTCGCCGATGCGCAGCTCAACCTCGATTTTTCGCGCACGGTCCAGATCATCCTTCGGACTGGACAGGCCGGCGCGGTCCACCGCACGCTGCGCATACCAGGTGAGCACCGCCGCGGTGTCGTATTCATTGCCGCGGCCGCGCTGGCCGGCCAGCTCCACCGGCATGCCCTCTCTCGCCTGCCATCGAATCAGCGTTTGCACCGTGAAGCCGGTGAACTCGGCCAGCTCCTGCAGGTTCACCTTCTTGCCCATGGAATCCCCAACTAACTAACCCTAGAGGGCCTTTTATCTAGAAAAAGAACGCGGTGCGAATGACCCCCATGAGACGGGAGGCCGGAAGGACCCGCGTGCGCCCGGCTGCACCCCACCGGGCGCCCAGCCCTGCCCACTGGCTCTGGCTAGCGCGCCGTGGCCAGCGCCTGTTCCCAGGCCTGCAGCATCTCGCGCTCGAAGTTCGCGCGCGCTGTCAGCTCAGCCACCTCGCTGAACCGCAGCCGCTTCTCGTACTGGGCGCGCGTGGTGAACACCAGCAGCGGTACGATCTTGCTGTTTCCATCGACACGGGCATAGATGGCCTCGGGCAGGTTGTGCCCGCGCGGCTTGCCCATGAAATACCGCTTGGATTTGCCGGAAGAATTGAGTTCGGCCGCGATCCGCTTGATGGTGGCGCGCGTCAAGTTGCCGTACTGGTTCAGCTTCGCGCCGATACTAGGCAGCGCGATGCCCTTGCCAAAGAGCTTCTCGAAGGTCTTCAGCTCGCGCTGGCCGCCGTCGACCTCGGTGCGCAGATAGCGCGCCTGGCGGTCCTTGATGAACACCGTCGATTCCAACAGCGTCTTGCTTGCCGAGGTGGTGCCCACGGCCGAGCGCGTGAACGGCACAGGGTTGTCGAACGCCCGCACGATCTCGGTGGTCTCGGCCTCACGCGCCAGGCGGGCTAGGCGTGTGAGCGTGATAGCCACCGCGAATGGCATCTGCCGCTGCTGGCGGTCAAATCCCTGTACCACGCTGCTCACATTAACGCCGATTATTGCCATGCCGCCCTCCAAAACGAACACAATGTGCTGAATCGCACTTACCCAGTGTGCGACCTCCGTCAGGCTTCCGTTGAATGCAAGAGTGGAGGCGCAGCATGAAGCTGACTGTGAGTCTTCTCATCTGCTATCTGATTGCCCGGTTGCTGACCAGCCCCGTATCCGAAGCAATTGCGACAACCGTAGTGATCGGACTTTGTCTGCTACTGATCTTCAAAATGACGGGGAGCGGCACCTGGGATGCCTTGCTGGGTTGGATAGCACGACACCGCTTGACGTTCTACTTTGTGGCGATACTGTCTCTTCTCGGAGTAGCGGAAGCGTGGCCGAGCCGCAGTCTGGTGAGCCTCTTCCTGGACTCGATCCTAGGCCTGCATTGGATTGGTCTCGTTGCAGTCGCAAGTCGAGTACTCTTCGAACGCAGAAGATGAGCGCATTAACGCGAGGCCAACAATGCTAGCTATAGTTTTCGGGATTTCTGCTGGTTACGTGCTGGGCATGGCCTTTATTGGATATGCATATGCACTGGCGACACTGCGAGCGCAAGCGAAAATCCTGGCCATAAAAAAGCCGGTGGTGTTTGCAGCTACTCTCATACACTACCTGCTCGCCATTCTTGGCGGGGTCATACTTCCCGCTGTTGCCTGGAGATCGCTCCGAGATACTATGCCCGAGGGGGTCGGCATCGCATTCGGGCTATCGGGCCTCCTGTCGCTGGCACTCGGCTTCCTGTGCCTAAGCCGTGATGCTTCGGCATGCAAAAGGCCCGACCAAGTATGAACCGGATCGGGCCTTCTTTCACTGCACGCACTGAAACCACAGCGTAGCCGAAATCTACCCCTACCCGGTCAGGATTTCAATAGCAAGCGTCAGGGTCCCCCTTTAACCATTTGATCCATAAAAGAAAAAAGGCGCTACCTTGAAAAGTGGTTTTGCGGGTTCTGTCAGGGCTTCAGCAGCAAATGCAGCGGCAGCACCTTGGCCTGGGGATTCTTGAGGCAGTACTCGAGCGCGACCAGCAGCGAGTTGTGCAGCCGGCGGACATGGCTCTCGCTCACGCCCAGCCGCTGCCCGATCTTCTGGCGCGTCAGTTCCTCGACGTACCAGGCCATGGCCAGCTTGCGCAGATCCAGCGGCAGCCGCCACAGCGCCTCGTGCAACTGCTCGCACTCCGGCGGCGACATCGGGATGAAAGACCGCAGCGGCATGGAGCGGATCTCCTCGAGCGTGAGGCAGCTCTCGCCGTAGCCGTTCGGTGCACCGCCGGACTTCGCCCATTTGCCCCACGAGTGCAACCGCTCCACCGCCCACTCCAACCGCTCGCGCTCGCGCTTGTCCACTCGGATCCCGACCGTCATCGCTTCGCCCTCCCCCCAACTATGGTGCGCATCCGCGCGAATTCCCGCTCGGCCGCGGTGGCATCCAAGGGCATGTTCTCGGCCTCGGGAATGCCCGGGATCGGCGGCAGGTGTTCACGGATGGCCACGGCCCACAGCAATTCCCAATGCGCACGCGCCTCCACCCAGGTGGTGCCGGCCAGCACGCGGTCGACGCCATACCGCACCGCCGTCCAGAACACAGCCCGCGAACTCCAGCGGTCCCGTTTCACTGCTCGCATCTGCAACTGCTCGACCGCCTCGGCATATGCGATCTCGGCGCTTCGTTCGGCCGCCGTCATTGCTCGGCCCGTTTATGTTCGCGCATGAACCGGAGCAGCTCGGCAGGCTTCATCGCAGGCTTGCCCCTGAGCGTGGCCGCGAACGCCGCATCCTCGGCCTTCTGCCTGGCCATGGTCTGGCGCACGATTTCACGGTCTGCGGCGATTTTCTCCGCATATACCGTCACCCACGCGTCGCCCTTCTTTTTCGCTTCGCGCAACAATCGATGGAAGTACGCCCACGGGTCTTTGACCACGGTTGCACGCATGGCGCCTCTCAGTTCGTCAAGCACGCGCTGGCCGAGCGTTTTGCTGGCTAGCCCGTCCAGTTCGCGTCTCAGGCGGCGCCTCTGGCTCACATCCAGGCGCACCGGCCACGCTCGATCATCCTGCCACTCGAACCCCTGCCCCCCTGCAAGCTGGGCCGGAGGCCCATCCCCGCCACCTTGGATGCCCCGTTGCCGTTCCTCTGAGAGCCGCTGCGCTTCTGTGGGAGCCGTTTGGGGGTCCAGCTCGCCTCCCGCGCCGTAGGCGTGGGGGGCTAGATCAAGGCCTGTCTCAGCTGCGCCGGCCGCGGGGCTGTCTTCCGCCGCGAGCTGCTGCGCCTCTGCGGGAGGACTTTGGGGGTTCTGCTCGCCTCCCGCGCCGCAGGCGTGGGGGGGTGGATTGAGGGCTGCCCCACCGGCATTGGGGTCGAGTGGCGGCTTGGGTTGGGTTTTGGTTTTATCGGACACCAGATGTGTGCCGGCTTTTGGCTCGCTATTACCCTGTGCATAACCCGGCGAGCGCTTGACCGGCTTAGGCTTGCGCGCAGCGCCGGATACCTTCGCACTGGTGTCGGCTATTTTCTGGACAAATGAAGACGTGCGGGCGAGCAGCAGCTTGAACTTGAGGCGCAGCTTGCTGCCGATCGACCGCACCAGCCCCACCTTCTCCAGCTGCACCATGCGCCGGCGCAGCTGCTGCTCGGAGGGCTTGTACGCCTTCACGCCTGGCCGCCCGGGCAACTCGGTGTCTTCGCGCAGCGACCACCAGGAGATCGCCTTTGCAGGCCCGCCAACCACACCGGTCTCGTAGTCCATGCTCCGACGCAACGCGGTATAGAGGTCGCGCGCCAGGTGGTCGACCATTCGCATCGCAGCCCACTCCCGGTCATCAATGACGAACGTGCTCACGCCGCAGCCCTCCTGGCCACGAGCTGCGTCGCCTTTGTCCATAGGGCATCGAGGCCGACCTGGTAGCCGCGCTCCCAAGCGCAGCCGTGGAGGCTGTCCTCGCAATACGGATTCACCGCGTTGACACCATGCGATCGTGCGTCGGCCATGCCGCGCTCTTCGATCGCGCTAATCGGTTGAATTGGATAGTCCATAGCTCTTTACGACCGCTCCATGGCGGTCTCGCATAGAAGGTCAAAGGTCGCCATAAAGGCGCTCGGATTGTGGGAGCCGCATTCCACGCGGAATTTGGCGGTGGCGGCGGCCACCTCATCGCGATAGGCCCCACGCGCGGCGGCCGGCAATTGCAGCCAGCGCTCTTTGCAGATCTCGGCCAGGGTCGACATCTGGCCGGCACCGGCAAACACCCAGTACACGTCGCACAGGGGCCAGAACACGAGGAGGTGCCGTGCAAAGGCATCAAGACCACGGCCACCTTTCGCGAGAGCGATTGCGCCGGCCTGGCGGCAGGCGCACGACATGTGCACGGCATGCCGGCACGTCAGGCCAGCCGAGACGCGCGTGGACTTACAGCACGTCATGTCCGCCTGAAAGCTGATGTCCATCTTCACGCGGCCAACACCTGGTCGAACGTGCAAAGGTCTTCCCACACGTCGCCGAGATTGGCTCGACCGTCATAGGCGACAGCAACGCAGTGCTTAAGCGCTTCGTCCGCACGCAGTTGCGCCTTGTATTCTTTACTATTCACGCTTAGCAGCTTGAACTGCCGGCCGCCGGCCACCTTGATCGCAAAGACGCCAAACGGCTTGCCGCCCGCCACCACGCGCCTTTTAATACGCGCGAAAAGCTGATGCAGCTCCGCCTGCGTCAACGGCTTGCGCTTCCGCGGGGATTTTGTAGGTCGGCAGCCGGATGTAATGAAAGCAGCGCCTGGCGTCATACCTTGCGCTTGCGCTTGGTGAGCAGCTTGCCGAGCGTACGCATGAGCCTGCGCTTAAAGCCAACCGCCTCGCGCAGCTCGCGGTGCGCTTCCTGCACGGCTTCGTCGGAGGTGTCGGTGGCCAAGCGAAGCACCGCCTGCTGCCCCTTGGCGTCCTCGCTCATGAGCCTGCCCAGGGCAGCGTGCACGCACAGCTCCGGGTCGCCTTCATCCACTTCGGCGCGGACCACCAGGCCGAATGGGGCCAGGAGGCTATCGAGCACGTCGAGCCGGAGATCCGGCGGCAATGCGGCCAGGATCGACGGAATGAAGTTGGTCGGCAGCAAGGTGCTGTCCTTTGTCTCGTCATCGAGCCACCGGAACACTCGCTCGCCATTGACTTTCATGCGCTCGAAGGCGTCCCGCGTGTTTGGCTCGAATCGGATCCCCGTCACATCGTCGTAGCCGAGACGCTCATGGACGCTGACCACCAGGTCCACTACTGTGGCCTGCCCCAGCCGATCGCGGGTGCGCCACGTATTGACCGCCCCGCGAAGCAGGCCGATGAACGTCTGAGATTGATGCCGCATGATTTGGAATCCCCCGGTAGATAAACTGCCGTCAAAACGTAAAAAGCGCCGTAGCGCGTGAACTTTTCGGGATGAAATCTGTGTTCCAACCCACATCAAAATTGCGCCGTCTGACGCCACTGGAACGCCGCCGCATCGCCGCCCTACTGCGTATTGCTACGCTCAGGCCCAGCACGCCCCAATCACCCCGCCTGACTCCACGCGAGTGGCATCGGCCACGCGTCGATGGACTTGATCACGAGCGCGCCTCACACCAAGTCGAAATGAGCACGCATGGCACGTAAGCCGCTTAGTGTCGTGAGGCGTTACTCAGGTAGATGGTTAGCCGGGACACCGCAGCAGCCCTGCCGTATGAATGTCCAGTCCACAGTGCTATCAAGCTCCTCGCACCTGACCTCGCGATTGGTGAGGCGCTCAATCTGCGGGCAGTACCTTGGAGGCACATGACCAACTTCCCGCCACTGCTGAACAACTTGATAGCCACTCAGGCCCAAGGCTCTCGCCATGGCCGAGAGTCCGTTGAAGTGCTTGATGGCGCGCTCGATCCCGTTCATGACCGTCATTCTATGCTAGTTATTCTAGTGCCACTAGATTCTTTTGTGTGGCCGCAATTTTTTCTTGTGGGTAGGATGCGCGCATGACTATCAATACCCGGATAAAGCGGCGCCGCGAGTTCCTAGGACTCTCGATGGAGCAGCTCGCAAACCTGGTGGGCGTCAAAGCCTGGCAAACCGTGCAGCAATGGGAGAAGGTAGATGGCACTTCACCAAAGCGAGATCGCCTCGCGGCTGTCGCACAGGCGTTAAAGACGACGCCGCAATGGCTGATGTTCGGTCAAGATCCCGAGTGGGTTCCCGAGGCGGAATGGCAGGGGTCCCCCTCTTCGGAAGGGCCATCCAAGTCGCCGGCAGAGGCTTACAATGTGCCTTCAAAGGCGCGCCAGCCTATTCCGCTGACCTACCCCGCGGACACCACGAAGTTCCGTCGCGTGTACGTCATCGGTAAGGCGCAAGGCGGCCTACCAGATCGCATTTGGACGGACGGTGATTACCCTTTGGGAGCAACAGACCAGTACGCGGAGATCGCTAGCCCTGATCCGCATGCATTCCTTGTACCTATCGTCGGACTGTCGATGGTGCCTCGCTTCAATCCTGGCGAATTTGGACTAGTGGAGCCTGGCACGGAACCCGAAATTGAGGACGATGTTCTGGTTCGACTCGACACCGGAGAGACACTTCTCAAGCGCCTACTTTCTCGGCGCCAGGGCATTCGGCTGGGTAGCTATAACGAGCCGGAATTGCTGACGTATCTACCAGAACAGATCACGTGGATGTATTACGTGGCGCACCCGGTGCCGGCCCGAAAGATCAAGACCCGCTTATAGCCGCCATCAGGCGGTAACATTGAAAGGCACCGCCGCATGATTAAGGCTCTCTTTGGCGCAGCTCTGATAGTGGGCGGGCTTGGCTTGAGCGGATACGCATACCTCGTGCAGCCCGAGCCATTGCCGCATAGCGAGAAGCGCTCGACTTCGGAAATGATCGCGGATCTCGAGCGGACGCTTGAGGATCACAAGCGCCTGTCAGCAGAATGCGAAACCTCGAAGCTCGAGCCATTATCCGAATGCCTCGACAAGGTTACCAGCCGCGCCGAACATTTCCGAACCCAGGAAGCAATAGACCGAACACGCGAAAATCGGGATGCTCGGGACAGAAATGTTGCTCTCGATGCATGGAAAAATAGAACAATGCTCGCTGGCGGGGTAGCTTTTTTGGCGGGCATCGTCCTTGTGGCAAGCTTTGCTCCTTCACGCAACCGCGCCTAGACCAGCTCTATCGGAACAGAGGACCGACGCCCACCAGCAAGGTGGGCGTTTCTGTTTCTGGACCACGAATCCGCAGCGCTACCTGGCAAAAGGTGTAGCCCACTAACCACGCGGAAGTAACGGCCCCCCACTGAAGGGGTAGCATCCTCACAAACAAAAACCACTAGTTATTCTTGTATTGCTAGTTTTTCTAGTTCATACTGCCTCACGTCATTGCGCAGCGCGCACCACTCGACGGGAGATAACAGTGAACAGCATTAAACGCATCAGAGGCCGCCTCGGCTACCTCGCCCTGGTCACCGCAGTCTTCGCAGCACACGCGTGCGCTGTCGAATTCGACCAGCACGCCACGCCGACCACCACCGCAATCCGCAGCGCGTGAGGCCGGCCATGCATCTCGAATTCTTCCGACTGCGGCACTACGGCAATCAGTGGATCTCCGCCCCTGATGACTGGGTCGTCATCGACGACTTCGGCACCGCGCACAACGCCCTCCACCGCGGCGAGTTTGGCGGGCCATTCGATGGCGCGCACGCGAAAAGACGCGATCTCTACTGGTCGGAGCATCAAGACATCGACTTCGCGCGTGCATGCTGGGCGACCTCGACCCCCTACACGGTCAACGAGACAACCGCATTTGCGCACCCGTTGGGCCTCAGCATCGAGGTCGACCTGCGCATTTGGTTCACGCTGCACCCCCGCTGGGATGAGACGACCTGGACCGCGCACGAGGCGCGCGAGGATGGTGCCCGCATCGAGATCGAGTCCTACAGGGCCGAACTGGGCGACGAATCGCCCCGCACCGTAGTCCTGGATGCGGCTGCCATCGAGGAATTCTGCTGGGCCTACATCGAACTTGAGAAGGCCCGGGAAGAAGCCAAACAGAAAGAGCACCAGGCACGCAGCGTCACGGAGGCCTCGCAATGATCCGCTTCCGCATCACCGTCGATGGCCGACTCACCTATACCGGCCTGTTCCGCAGCACCTGCGACGCGATCCTTGATGCCATCGATCGCGGCGCACGCACCGTGTCGGCGGTACCGGCATGACCGCCCGCCGGATCTCGAAGGCCGAGCTGATTGCGGAATTCCTCCGCGTGCGCGGTAGCGGCAGGCCCGAAGAACAAGTCGAGATCCCGGCGATCCGCAAAAAGCTAGCGCGGTCGCGCCGCGCCTTTCTCAAGACTCAAGCGCGGCCCCCTCGTCCGCGTCCCCGCTTCGATCCCACGGTCATCGACCACAAACGCCGTCAGGCAAACGACCTCGACTGAGGAGCAATTATGCTGATAGGACTCACCGGCCCGGCAGGCGCCGGCAAGGACACTGCCGCCGATTACATTGTTTCCGCCCACAAATTCGTTGCGGTTGCATTCGCGCCAGCGCAATGCCCATCGTGGGATCACACGCTGACCGGCCTCCAGACCGCCGGTATCGATGTTGTCGTCAAAGAGATCCGCTCAAGCGTCGAGGCGGCCATCATCCGCGATCACGGTGGATTCATCGTTCGCCTAATGCGCAAGTCGAATGAACCCTGCGCATTGCTGACGGATACAGGCGTAAGCCTGCGGGAATCCGACCGCGAGATCCACAACGATGGCACGCTGTTCCAGCTGTATGACCAGCTCGACGCCATCATCGGCGAGGAGTCGTTCGTGGGGGCCGTGTCGTGAGCGCCGCCATGCCTCTTCACCAACCGCGCCGCGCGCAACTGACCTCACTGCCGTTCGTGCGCGCCGCCGGGCACCTGACGTTTTCCGCCAGCCTGGTCGCATTCATCAGCGACCCCACGCCCAGCGCCTATATTAAGCTGGAGCGGACCCTCGACCTGGTCGCTATCGCAATGCAGGTCCAGCGCGGCACTGCGTACCTGGTGCAAATCCAGTCCGCGCGGCGCGTGATGGTCGCCATCCTCGACCGCGTCGATCGAATCGGCAAGCTCGCCGTGTCGACGCACGATGCGCAGACCTTACGCGCCGCCGCACCACATATCGAGGCCGCCATCGGCAGCATCCGCCTCGACGCCTTTTGCTTCGCAAACGCCATCGTCCAGCACAAGCTCCAGCTGCAGGACGCAACGCTAGCTGACTGATCCGTTCGCCCAACCCGAGACCTCATCCATGACCAACACTCAAGTTGCGCTCACCATCCTTGCCGTATCTGCTGTCGCCGGCTGCGTCATCTTTGGTTTCCTCATTTGGATCGTGCGCGAACCCGAATGCACGGAGATCTGGCCATCTGAGAGCCGCGTGGGCGCAGCGCAAGCCGCTGCCAGCGCACCCTCGTATTCGGGAAGCACGCAAGCCGGCGCCCAGGTACCGGGCTATATCGACCTGGAGAACCTCGCCGATGACCTCATGCGACCCACCGCCCCGCGGGATGCAGATGGTCACTGCACCCATCCAGCCCTGCCGAGCTTTTCCGAAGACACCGATATAGCGCTGCTGCTCGAATCGATCGGCCTCGCCGCAGCCATTGTCTACATGGAGTCCGACTGCCAAAACGAGGACCTAATGGACCAGGTTTGGGAGGGTAGCAGCTGCCGGGAATGGATCCCGACCACCCCGGCCGGCGAGGGCTGGAACCTGCTGGAGATCTTCGACACCGAAGATGGGCCGCATGCGCTGTTTGTCCGCCGCCTCACCAAAGAGGAACGCCAGGAGCGCAGGCGGCATCGGCAAGAAACACAGCAGGTGATCGCAGGGTATCAGCACCGCGCCTGCAACCTCATCGAAGAGATGAGCAGCCTCTGCAAGTACGCGGAGTTCAAGCCCCCACTGCCCCGTCAGTTCAGCAGCCGAACCGGCCGGCGCGTACTGAAAGCCATCGTCACGCTGCATCAAGAAATCGACCTACTCAAGGCGGATGCCAAGGACGCGGAACAAGCGGCCCTTTCTGCGGCGGCTGAGACCTTGTCGCGCACCTGAAACCGCGTGCTCGACGCGTAGACCGCATTGAGCGCACCGACCCTCTCCCAACACATCGGAGCCGTCATGCCCCAAGTCCAACCCGGAGACCTTCTCCGCATCCCCGCCCGCCAACTGATCATTTCACCGCGCAACCGCCGCCGCCGGCCACGCAGGATGATTAACGAGATGGCCGCCTCCCTGCTCGCCCATGGCCAGATTAAGAATTTGTCCGTGATCGCGCACGTCAGCCGCAAGAAGAACGCCCCCACGCATGAAGTCGTGGATGGCGGCGGCCGGCTCCTAGCTGCACTCCAGAATATTGAGGCCGGCAAGTTCCCCGATGATTTCGAGTTCCTCTGCAAGCTGGAAAATCCTGTCCATGCCGAAGAGATCAGCATCGCCGCGAACATGCACGAGGCCATGCACCCGGCCGACGAGTTCGATGCCTTCCGCGACATGATCAATGCCGGCAGCACCACCGAGGAGGTCGCTGCCCGCTTCGGTGTGACGCCACTGGTGGTGCGCCGCCGCCTTAAGCTCGCCAGCGTTTCGCCCAACCTGGTGCAGTCCTACCGCGACGACGAGATGAGCCTCGACCAGTTGATGGCACTGGCCATCACTGACGACCAGGCCGCCCAGGAGCGCGTCTGGAAGCGCGTCAAGGACCTGGGACCGTGGGAACAGGCGCCGGCGAAATTGCGTGCCGCCCTGGCCATGCCTGGCGCCATTAACGCTAAGACGGACCGTCTCGCACGCTTCGTCGGACTGAATGCCTATGAGGCGGCCGGCGGCTCGGTCATGCGGGATCTGTTCAGCGAAGGCGGCGGCTTCATCGGCGACGGGGAACTGCTGGCGCGGCTGGCCGAGGAGAAGCTCGAAGCTGCGGCCGAGCGCATTCGTGCCGAGGGTTGGTCTTGGGTCGAAGCGCTCGGCAAGGTCAGCTACAGCGACATGGAATCCTTCGGCAAGAGCCAAGCCAAGAAGCGCACCCTGACCGACGAAGAGCAAGCGCAACTGACCGAACTCCAAGCCCGGGCGGCGGAGATCGACCAGCGCAATGCTGCCCTGGATGTTGAAGACGATGAGCTGCTCGAGGAGCTGGGCAGCGTGGAGGAACAGATAGAGGCGCTCGAAGCCAGCATGGCCACCTACACCGACCGTCAGAAGGCCAAAGCCGGCGCCATCATCACAATTGCCCATAACGGCGAGTTGGAAGTCCACCGCGGTCTCATCAAGCCGAGCAAGGGCAAGGCGAAGGGCAAGAACCTGCGCTCCAACGATGACGGTGGGGAGATCCGGCACGCCGGCCAGGACGGCGTGCCGGAAGAACCGGCCGAGCGGCCGATTTCCGAAAGCCTGATGGCAAAGCTCACCGCCCACCGCACTGGCGCGCTGCAGGCACTGGTCGCCGGCTCGCCGGGCATCGCCCTGGTGCTTCTGCTCCACGCCATGGTGACGCAGGTTTTCGCCAAGCTCGACCACCGCCTCCAGCTGGCCAGGATCCAAGCAAGTAACCAGCGCAGCACGATCCAGCGTGCGGCCGACGACCTAGAGGCCTCTCGCGCCTGGCAGAGCATGGAGGCCAGCATCGCCAGCTGGGAAGATCGTCTTCCCGGCGAGGGAGAGGATCTGTTCGCCTGGCTGCAGGCACTGAGCCAGGCCGACCAGCTCAACCTCCTGGCCGTCTGCGTCGCCCATACCATCGATACGCAGGCCACGCGTGAAGACTCGGCAGTGCATGAACACGCCAACCAGCTCGCGGCCGCCGTAGGTCTGGACATGGCCGACTGGTGGCAGCCCACTGCCGGCTCCTACCTGGCCAGCGTACCCAAATCTCGAC
This sequence comes from Cupriavidus sp. GW822-FHT03E04, assembly GCF_058801495.1. Taxonomy (NCBI): domain Bacteria; kingdom Pseudomonadati; phylum Pseudomonadota; class Betaproteobacteria; order Burkholderiales; family Burkholderiaceae; genus Cupriavidus; species Cupriavidus sp. GW822-FHT03E04. The sequence continues at coordinate 264,663 of NZ_JBXANI010000003.1, read as the reverse complement.
GGATGGAAGCCGTACGCGAGGCGGTTAGTGAAGAGGCCGCCGCAAGCATCGGCACCATGAAAAAGGACGCCATGATCGGCGCGGCTGAGCAGTACCTGGAGGGGCGCCGCTGGCTGCCGGCCGTACTGCGCCGGCCCGCCGACGACGGCGACCCCGCGGCCGCGGCACAGGCCTACGGCGCGAATTCCAACAAGCCACCCATCCGGTACCGCGATGCAAACGGCAACACCTGGACCGGCCGCGGCAAACAGCCGGGCTGGCTCGCCCACGCGCTGGCGGGTGGCCAGAGCATCGATTCATTCCTGGTGCAGTGAGACACCGCATGAAAAAGATCACGATCAAGAAACGCACCCAGCCCGGCGCGTCAATGAACTCCATAGCGGCGCGCCTCCCCGAGGAAACGGGGATGATCCTCGCCGCCACATCGAGCAAACGCGTGAAGCTGGCACCAGCTGTCCATATCGATGACATCGCAGTCGACAAGCTCGCCGCAGCCATGAAAGAAACGTTGGCAAGGTGCCGCACGGAGGATGGCAAACGGGGGTGGGACTCGCCGCTGGAGTGCTCCCCAGAGCGTCTCGCCTCACTCCTCGGTGAGAGCCTGGTTAAAGGCAATCCGGTGCACATAGCCAACTTCGCCGCGTTTCTTTTCTCTCGTGAAGTGCCGCACCAAGCCATTGCCACCTATGCCATGCGCGCCCTTCTGCGCGGCAGCGTTACCGACCAGACCCACCGCATTGACGCCCTCACGGCCCTGCTCGCCGTCAGTCGCACAGCAATGGAAGAAGCTTTGCGTGTTGTCACGCGACTGAGGCCCGAAGACCATGGCTGCGGCACTTTGATTCGCCTGCAGCGCGCCATCGATTTGATTAGCGCCGCTGGAGCTAAAGGATGACTGAAAGATCACTTGGTCGGGTCGCCAGGAAACCCCAGGATCCTATCGAAGTCCAAGAACGCGTCCACCGGGTCCCGAACAGATTCCAGGCCAAGCAGTGCGCGTTCGACATTGATCCTCTCAAGGCATTCGCGTGTCTCCTGACTCAGCAGAACAACATGGATCACCTTACCTACGCCAACCTTGTCAGAAAGCTCTTTGTCGAAGGATTTTTCCTTAGTCATCGTAACAACCCTCTAGCGTGCTTCCAATCCTTGGATGTGCCTGTCAATTGCCGCCTGAATGCACGCGAAGGAGGCGACGAGAGCGCTGTCAATGTCCACGAATCGCGCGGCCGCGATATCGTCGATGGGCACGTGAACCGACGTCCCTGGAGCCGTGAGTTGGACTCGCTGGGCAATGACGTGAAAACCGGCAGCGGGATCCCCATGGACTGTCGAGGAAATTTCAAAGCCTCGATAAACACCTTTCCGTTGCTCTTCCATCGTCGCCCTCCCAACTCAAGGAAAATCCTAGCATGGCGGCGCGTGCGGTTTCTCGCGACCCCGTTTCCTGGACGCGATCTTTTGTTCAACTTTGGCCCACTGCTCCTGAAGGGTGGGGCGTCCGGCAGCGATCAGCCTAGCGTTGGACCGATCCATCGTCTCACGCATCAGCCTGGCGAGATCGGCGACCTGGAGAGCGGCACAGATGCCAATGGCGTCGGCGACTTCCTTGCTGAAAAATTTCTCCATTTACTTCATATCGGGGCGGCAGATAGCAAGGCTGGGAGCAAACACCTAGGCGCGCAGCGAAGCGCACAACAACTTGGCGTCAATGGCAGCCCGCGCGAAATTCTCCGCTTCGTGAATCGCCTCCTGCGCGTTCCAGACCAGCCTGTACTCCCGGCCATCGCAGAGGAATCTGAAGGACAGGACTTCCCCCGGGTTCTCCGACGCGCTCTCAGCGAAGGGAAATGCGTGGTACGTGGCGACCCAAAGGCCCGTGAAGCTTTGCTCCGCAAAGACAGTTACCTCGAAGTCACGATAGTCGAAAAATTTGGCAGGCATGTGGGGGGCGTCGTTTTTTTGCCGCATCGTAGCATGGCCTCGATTGGAATACCCCAACCACCCCAGCTCGACGGAGTGCAACACGATGGCCATCCGGAGACACGGCAATGAGCCTACTAACACAAGCCTACTTGCTCGAGCAATATGGCCCGCGGTTGAGTGTGGCCCAACTGGCGAGCCTGCTAGACATTACCGAAGGAACAATTCGGAACCAGGTCAGCGCCAGGTCATTCCCAATTCATACCTATTCGGAAGGGGGGCGCCGCTTTGCCTCATACCAGGCTGTCGCCGAGTATCTCGATGCCATGGATCGGGCGGCACGAGGCAGGGGATTGAGAGCGGCGTGACGCGCCGAAAGATGAAACGGAAAAGGGCCGACATGCCGTCGGCCCTTGTCACTGCCTTGTCGGTGAGTCAGGTGTTCGCGACGATATTTCTCGAGGCATTCACGACAATAGCCATCTGCCTCTCCGAGATATCCTCGTTCAGCTTATAGTCACTGACAGTGCGAAGCATCTTCGCCTGATTCAAGAATTTCCCCAACGTGACCGACTTTAGGTGCTCAGGACTTCCCCCCTTCACACCCGGGTGGTACAGCTGCTGCACGAGGATCTCATGGGAGCCATTGACGCCGTTATTGCTGCCAGGCGCGGGAAGAGCATCATGGAACTGCTTCGCAGCGTGATAGCCGGCATAGTAAGCGCGGCTAATTGCGGACCGATAGTTCGCTTCACACTGTGCCGCTGCAGCAATTGCCTCAGCGCAGGCAAGCATCTCTTGAGGGTTCGCGCTCATTCCGCAACAACAACATCGAAGTTGGGAGTCGCTTTCAGACCTCGAGCAAACTGCTCGGCGGCGAGCTCAAGATTCAGCCCAAAAATGTCAGCCTCCTGACCAACGCATATCTGATAGATCAAGGCGTGCGCATCAACATCCATAAGGGTGTTGACCAACTTAGTGGCAAATCCATGTCTATGCAGAACATCGCCAGCCGCATCCAGATGCGCGGCAACATCCTTGTCTGTAATGCCCAACTCCTGCGTCAATTTCGCCATACGAATGGCTTGCTCGCTGTAGCGCGGGTCGAATTCCATCTGAAATTTCCTCTCGCCCTCAGCTATGAATTCTGCGAGCGCCTGGAGCGCCCCAGCGGTCATCGCCTCTGGAATCATCGTCGCCAAGAAGTTGAATCGAGGTTGCCCCCACTCGGCAAACAGAGCCTGGCCTTGGGAAAAAAGCCCTAAATTGCAGAGACTGGCGAACCAGTTACCCACGACATGAGCGTTCTGCCCGCCAATCCGAAACGCATTTTGGAACGCATAGTCACAGTTCTTCCTGTCGCCTACGACTGACGCGAGAATCCCAGCAAGTGCCCATCCTTCCACAGGATCAATCTTCTTGACAGCCTCAACTCGCTTGAACATCAACCTCATTTGAAGATCATTGCGATCAAGAAATGGCGAGCCAAGCCAAAGCCCGTTGATGTCATCGATGATGTCGTTGTGCGCGGTAAGCGCATGTGCTGGCATCCCGACTGCTCCCTTATTGCTATTCTGTGTGGTGCAGGTACGCCCACTCTTCCACTAGATTATATGGATCTTGCAGGGGAACTTGATTGTCATTTCCTATCGGGCGGATACCGCAATGCTCATCCGAAAGTGGGGTTCAGATGCCGAACTCGCATTCAACGCCCGCTACAAATTTGCTACAGCAAATAGGAAATTGCATTGAAATCAATCACTTAGCTCATCATTCCGCGCCGTGAACTACGGCGAGACGATAGACACTCCCGGGTCGGTGAGTGCGCCTTGGCGGCGCGGATCCCGGAGCAGGCCGGAGTATATCAAAATCCTCACCGCCCAAGAAACGCGCCACTCCCTATTCAGCACTCGCCTTTCTTGGCGTGCCCCGGGGGACAGTGATAGCCCTTGTCTTTCTTGCCATACCCACCGTCGCCGCGTCCGTCCCAGCGCTCGGGCATCAACACCCAGCCACCGCTGGCCTGCACCCAACGCGGCGCCTCGTAGACGTAGCCGGCGCGCTCGCGCTCCCATTTGCCCTTTTTCCATTTGTGCTTGTGGCCGCGATCGTCCCAATCCCAGTAGCCGGGGGCCCAGACGTAGCCGGGACGCGCAACCGGGACGGCTTCATAGACGGGGGCGGGCGGCGGAACACCAATCGCCACATTGATTGACACCTGGGCCAGCGCCGCCGGCGCCACGCCCAACCCACCCGCAAAGCCCGCTACTGCTGCCGCACACAACAGAATCTTTCGCATATTGTTCTCTCGCTTGCCTGTGTTGTTCAGGAGCGAGAATAGCCTGACCCGGAACTTCTGGCTGTTAGCAAAGGTATCCATGGATGACTTTTGTCGCGCGAAGGAAACGCAGCGGCGTGGCGAGGCGAGGCGCGGTTAGCAGAACCGCCAGCCCCACAAACGAGAAGCCCGCCAGGAAACTGGCGGGCTGGTTGCGGACGGTCCGGACCTTCCAGGTCAACGCCGGCGCTATCGCGGCAACAGTCGTTGCAAGCAGCGTTTCCCATGATTCCGCCCATGACGCGGACGTCCCTCCGGACCACCCGGAGAGTCGAAGGAAAGCTGGCACTGACGCCGACTGCCGCGATATCAGCGGCTAGCAGCACTTAAAGCAAAGCGCCGAGGAAGGTCAGCGGGTATTCCAGGTCCGCCACCGTGCCGGGCAACCGTGTGCCCGACGGCTTCAGTATAGGCAGGCAGCCTACGGATGCAACTTTGAATGCGGCAGGGGTAAATGCCTCGAAAAGTGCGCGATAGCACGCAAAATCTCGTGCTTCAGCCGCATATCGGCCTCAGAAAGGAATTCCTATCGCAGTGCAACAAACTTACTTTTGTTTCTGCTATAATTCGCGCCGTGAGTTCGCACTGTGAGTTGTGCAACACGCCAGCCGGGTTCTTCCGGCAGGCGATACCGCCCCCGCTCTCAAGCTCTGCTCCCCGGTCCCGCCGACTGGCCTGCTTTATGTTGCCGCGCTGTTTGCTGCATCAAGGCCAAGTGGTGATACCCGACAGAACGCATTTCTCACCGACGTCGCCTCGTCTCCGATCCTGTTGAATAGCTCTATAGAGCTGTTTGCCTGCCAGGGACTGCCGCCCGGCCTTGTGCCCGGTGTCACCCTGCCTGCCGCCGTACTGCCAGCTGTGTCTGTCGTAACGGCCTCACCGATTGGCGCCGAAGCCTTTTTAAGACTTTGCACTGCGCCCGCCCCTGTTCGCTAGTTCGGCATGGGGTGCCATGCATTTAAAGAAAATTACGACATGACCCAGCACGACATTCGTGCGGAGCAAGATTTTGCCTCCGCCGCCGACGCATCGATCGAAGCCGCAGCCATCGCCACCCCCGCTATCCAGGAACCGAGCCCGCTCGACAAGCTCGACGCCATCCTCAGCCCGGAAGCCGCCGTGGCGGCGCCTGCCGCTGTTGCCATCGATGCCGAAAACGGCTTCGCCAAGCTCGGCCTCGAAGAAGCCATTCTTCGCGCCCTGGTTGAACTGAACTACACCACCCCGACCCCGGTGCAGGCACAAGCGATCCCCGCCTTCCTGGCTGGCCGCGACCTGCTGGTGTCGAGCCAGACCGGCTCGGGCAAGACCGGCGCCTTTATCCTGCCGGCGATCCAGCGCATCAGCGAGAAGGCTTCGCCGAATCGCCCGCGTTCGGACGATCCGGTCAAGCGCATGAAGGGCAAGCGCCCCCGTCCGTCGCCGGCGCAACCCGCGCTGCTGGTGCTGACCCCGACCCGCGAACTGGCCCTGCAGGTTACCGAAGCCACCGCCAAGTACGGCCGCCACCTGCGCCGCATCGTCTGCGCCAGCATCCTGGGCGGCATGCCTTACCCGAAGCAGCTCGCCGCGCTGTCCAAGATGCCTGACATCCTGGTCGCTACCCCGGGCCGCCTGCTGGACCACGTTGAAGCCGGCCGTATCGACCTGTCGCAGCTGGACATGCTGGTGTTCGACGAGGCCGACCGCATGCTCGACATGGGCTTCGCCGACGACATCGACGCCATCGTTGCCGCTACCCCGGCCACCCGCCAGACGCTGATGTTCTCGGCCACGCTGGACGGCCGCATCGCCCAGCTGGCTTCGCGTCAGCTGCGCGATCCGCAACGCATCGAAATCGCCGCGACCCGCGCCGACCAAAGCAATATCGAACAGCGCCTGCACTTCACCGACGACATGTCGCACAAGGAAAAGCTGCTGGACCACCTGCTGCGCGACACCACGCTCAAGCAAGCCATCGTCTTCACCGCGACCAAGCGTGATGCCGATTCGCTGGCCGAGCGCCTGTCGGACACCGGCTTCGCAGCCGGCGCGCTGCACGGCGACATGACCCAGGGCGCGCGTAACCGCACGCTGACCTCGCTGCGCCGCGGCAACCTGCGCATCCTGGTGGCAACCGACGTGGCCGCACGCGGCATCGATGTGCCCGACATCACCCACGTGGTCAACTTCGACCTGCCCAAGCAAGCGGAAGACTACGTCCACCGTATCGGCCGCACCGGCCGTGCTGGCCGCTCGGGCGTCGCCATCAACCTGGTGAACCACGGCGACATGTTCCAGTGGAAGCGCATCGAGCGCTTCACCAACAACCGTGTCGACGCATCGGTGATTGAAGGCCTGGAGCCGCGTCGCTCGCCGAAGCCGCGTTCGGGCTTCGCCGGCAAGCCGGGTGGTGACCGCGGTGGCTACCGTGGCAACAGCAATGGCGGCGGCTATCGCGGTGGTGAAAACCGCAGCTTTGGCGACCGCAAGTTCGGCGGCGGCGAAAGCCGCGGCTTCGGCAGCCGTGACGGCGCCCCGCGTCCCGCAGGCGATCGCCCGTTCGGCGACCGTGACGGCAACCGTGGCTTCGGCGACCGTAGCGGCCTGGGCAACCCCAATGGCAACAGCACCGGCTATCGTGGCCAGGGCGGCCAGGGCGCAGCCGGCGGCCAGCGCAGCTTCAACAACGAAGGCGGCGGCTACCGTGGCGGCGACAATCGTGGCTTCGGCAATCGTGACGGCGCGGCTCCCCGCAGCTTCGGCGACGGCAATCGTGGCGGCTTTGGCGGCGGTGCAGCCGGCAATGGCGGCAACGGTGGCTACCGTGGCGGCGAAGGCCGCAGCTTCGGCAACCGCGATGGCAACCGTGATGGCGCCCCCCGCAGCTTCGGCGGCGGTCAGCGCAACGGCAACGGCAACACCGGCGGCCGCTCGCGTTTCGAGCGTTAATTCGCCAGGCTGAACAGGTTCACCGCTTAGGCGGTGACCTCTCGCAAAGCCAAAGAAAAAGGCACCTTCGGGTGCCTTTTTCTTTGGCTTTGGCCGCCTCAACCAACGGCGCTCGCCACGGGCAACCAGCGCCCCGCTACATCGAACAACTGCGAAAACCGACGAACGCGAAATCGTCCTCGGGCAGCAGCGCCATGCGCGCGCGCGCATGATGCTGGCGCGCCGGGCTGGCGAAAGACGTGCTCCGTACCGCCTGGTGGCTGGCAAAGCAGTACACGTATTCCATATCGGTGGGGTCCGCCTCGAATCCCGCGTAGGGCTCGTACGGCGTCGCCGTCCACTCGCGCACCATGCCCCAGCGCAGGCCGCCCCGATCCTGGACCGCCGCCAGCTCCCATTCCGTTTCCGTGGGCAGGCGCCGGCCTGCCCAGGCGCACCAGGCTTGCGCCTCGAACAGGCTGACGTGACGTACCGCCTCGTCAGGGTTCAACGTGCGCAGACTGCCGAAGCGCAAGGCCATCCAGGCTCGCGACTCAGAATGGCGAGCCCAGTAGCGTGGCGCCGAGCGATCCTGCATCATCAGCCACTGGCGCCCCGCCGCCGACCACCACGACGCGCGCTCGTAGCCGCCGTCCTCTACGAAATCGAGGAACTGCGCATTGCTGACCGGCGCGGCATCCATCTCGAAAGCTGGCACATAGGTAGGCTGCGGCGGCAACTCGTCGGGCAGCGCGAAACCATCCGGCGTGTTCCAGCCCTGGATGAAACGCCCGCCGGGAAACTGCAAGGTACCGCCGTGCGGCACCGATACCGACGGCAGGACGACCGCAGGCTCCACCGGGGCAACGCCCAGCGCCTGCAGCAGAGCGGCGATGGCCTCGCCCTGGCGGTCCTCGTGAAACAGCGCGCGGCGCCAAGCATAGAGCGTGTTATCGCCATCGTCGGGTTGCGCCGCCAGCCGGCGCAGGACGGCATCGAGCACGTCGGCGGCGTAGCGCTTGACCACGGCCACGTCGGGCAGCGTGACCTCCCAGCGGGCATCGGGATCGATGCGATCGGGATCGAACCACTCGTCGGCGCCGGGCAGCAGCGACGGCACACTGGCCACCTGCAGCCAGGCGCCATCGCGCTCGAGCGTGCGCACGTCGCGCAGGCACCACCATTCGGCGTGCCAGGCCACATGCCCGAGCGTCCACAACGGCGGGTCGGCAAAATCCTGGCGAGGCACCTCCCAGCCACGCCGGGTCTGGCCAAAAGCGGCCAGCCAGGCCAGGGTGCGGTTGCGCGCTTCCACCAGCGCCTGCGCCAGGCCTTCGCGCGGCAGCCGCCGGGCATCGGCCCAGACGGCCTTGCCGCCGTTGAAATGAAGGTCGGGAAGCATGGAAAAGCCGCTCATCGAACACCCTGCCGGAGAATGGGATTGGCACCCGGTTGCGTGATCCGGCGAGCCGCGTGCGCCATGCGCCGCACCTTTCGCCGGATAGATGCGGGCATTATGACACCAGGCCCAGCCGCCCCCTCGCGGTGGGCCCCGTAGCCTCAGACTTCAGACCCGGGCGTGGAACACCGCGAACCATCCGCGCGGATCGCTCCACCAGACCGGATCGTCGAAGCCCGCAGCCTCGAGCAAGGCAGCGAAGTCGTCAGGGCGGTATTTATACGAATCCTCCGTATGAATCTGCTCGCCCGCGCGGAAGCCGCGGCTACCCTCCGCCCAGTGCACGGTGACCTCGCGCTCAGCTTGCAGGTGCATCTGGATGCGCGACCCCTCGCGGTCGAAGCTGGCCACATGACGCCAGTCCTCAAGCTGAAAGTCGCTGCCCACGATGCGATTCAGGTTGCGCAGCACATTGCGATTGAAGGCGGCGGTCACACCCAGCGGGTCATCATAGGCGGCCACCAGCGCCTGCTCGTCCTTGAGCAGGTCCACGCCAATCAGCACGCCATCCCCCCTGCCCGCCGCGGCCCGCAGCCGCTGCAGCAAGGCCTGCGCCTGAGCTGGTGCGAAATTGCCAATGCTGGATCCTGGATAAAAGAACAGGCGGCGCCCGTGCCTGACCTCGGGCGGCAGATCGAGCGGCACGCACAGGTCGGCGCCCAAGCCAAGCATGGGAATCTGCGGATGCTGCTGCTGCAGGCAGAACAGCGTGCCGCGCAGGAACTCCACCGAGATATCCAGCGCCACGTATTGCGCCGGCTGCAGGCTGCCGAAGAGCCGGGCCGCTTTCTGGCAGTTACCCGCGCCAAGGTCGATCAGCACGCAGCCACTGCCGGCGCGCGCGGCCATGGCGGGAGCAAATGCAGAAAAGACCGCGGCCTCGGTGCGCGTGGGGTAGTACTCGGGCAGGTCGGTGATGGCCTCGAACAGGCGCGAGCCGAGCACGTCGTAGAAGAACTTGGGGCTGATGCTGGCGGCGCCGGCCAGCAGGCCGCGCGTGATCTCGCCGCGTAGCGCGCCACTGTCCTCGTGGTACTGCTGGATGAAATCCAGCCGGGGCACCGGGTTCGGCTGCGCATGGCCGTTGCCGACGACGACGCTGCTGGCGGGGGGGCCGTTGGGTTTCAGGGCCGAGGTGCCGTTGTGATTGGCTTGGGTGTGATTGAGGCGTACGTTCAGTGGATTCAGCGGGGTCGGGACTGCCGGCATGACGTTTCCTTGATGGTCGATGGGCACTGCATAAAACCCCCAGGGGCCCGCACGTCACGGCATGCGCGGGAGTTGCAAGGGATCCGCCTCCGGTGACGTCTGGGGCGCATCAGCCGATGCAAGTCTTCTCAGGATAGCTGGCGAGCGCGGAGTGTGCTTACCGCATTGCACAAAATCCTCAGTGCAGTGAAAACCAGAAAGTGCGCCTTGTTCAACAACAGTTTGCCGCCGCAATGCCGCCGCAATGCCGCCACAGCGCCCCCACAAAAAATACGCAGCATCGTTTATAATCCGCCTCAGCGTATCTGCTTCGGGCTCGCCCGGATTGGATCGCCCCTCAAAGGGGAGTAGCTCCGGGGCCATGCCCTTAGCACAATCGTCATTCCGGGACTGACAGTCTCCGGTTGTGCTGACCGCGCCAAGTACCATCAGCGGTCGAGCAAGACCTTTGCAACCTGGTTTCATGGTTTGCAAAGGCGCCCCAAGCTCCCACACATCATGTCTCCAGGCCAAACCGGTGCGTACGCACGGCTCTTAGCTATTCGTTGTTCGAGGAGATTTCATGGAATGGTTTACCGATTTGTTCACGATGCAGTTCCTGACGGCACTGCTATCCATCGTCGTCATTGACCTTGTGCTGGCCGGCGACAATGCGATCGTGATCGCCCTGGCGGCGCGCAACCTGCCGCCCCACCTGCAGAAGAAGGCCATCATCTGGGGGACTGTCGGCGCGGTCGTGGTCCGTTCGGCCATGACGGTCGGCGTGGTGTGGCTGCTCAAGATCCCTGGCCTGCTGCTGATCGGCGGCGCGGCCCTGGTGTGGATCGCCTACAAGCTGCTGTCCGATGACGGCAATGGCGACGAGCATGGCGCGGGCGCAACCACCCTGGTGGGCGCGATGAAGACGATCATCATCGCCGATGCTGTGATGGGCGTGGACAACGTGCTGGCTGTGGCTGGCGCGGCGCACGGCAGCTTCCTGCTGGTGGTGCTGGGCCTGCTCATCAGCATCCCCATCGTGGTGTGGGGCTCGAGCCTGGTGCTCAAGCTGATGTCGCGCTTCCCCTCGATCATCTTCGCGGGTGCCGGCGTGCTGGCCTTCACGGCAGTCAAGATGATCGTCAGCGAGCCGCTGGTGAAGGAGTTCTTCAACAGCAACGCACTGGCCTACTACGGCTTGTTCGTGGTGGTCGTCGGCGGCGTGCTGGGCGGCGGCTACCTGGTGCAAAAGCGCCGGGCTCCGGCTACGGCCGCGCAGTAATGCGCGACGGCGCCAGCGCCGCCGAGCTAGCTGGAACCTGAAAACGGGTCGCCACGGGCCGCCGAAAGGCGGCCCGTTTTGCTTTGCGATAAAATGCTAACCCTTTAGCAATTTGCTATTCGGTTAGCAGATTGCCTGCCATACGCGCACACCGCTGTCGCGTCACTTTTCCCCAACACCCGCGCCGATGAAACAGTACCTCGACTTCATGCGCCATGTGCAAGAGCATGGCACCGAAAAGGCCGACCGCACCGGCACCGGCACGCGCTCGGTGTTTGGCTACCAGATGCGCTTCGACCTGCGCGAAGGCTTCCCGGTGGTGACCACCAAGAAGCTGCACATGAAGTCGATCATTCACGAACTGCTGTGGTTCCTGAAGGGCTCGACCAACATCCAGTACCTGAAGGACAACGGCGTCAGCATCTGGGACGAATGGGCCGACGCAAACGGCGAGCTCGGGCCGGTCTATGGCTCGCAGTGGCGCGCGTGGCCCACGCCGGACGGCCGCCACATCGACCAGATCACCGACCTGATGGCGCAGATCCGCAGCAATCCCGATTCGCGCCGGCTGATCGTATCGGCCTGGAACGTGGGCGAGATCGCGCAGATGAAGCTGCCGCCCTGCCATGCATTCTTCCAGTTCTACGTGGCCGACGGCCGCCTGTCCTGCCAGCTGTACCAGCGCAGCGCCGATATCTTCCTTGGTGTGCCGTTCAATATCGCCAGCTATGCGCTGCTGACGCACATGATCGCGCAGCAGACCGGGCTGGAGGTAGGCGACTTCATCTGGACCGGCGGCGACTGCCACATTTACAGCAACCATGCCGAGCAGGTGGCAACCCAGCTCGCGCGCGCACCGATGGCGTTGCCGCAACTGAAGATCCTGCGCAAGCCCGACAGCATCTTCGACTACAAATACGAGGACTTCGAACTGGTGGGCTACGAATCGCATCCGGCCATCAAGGCACCGGTGGCCGTATGACGTTGCTGACCCTGATCGTGGCGAAAGCCCGCAACGGCGTGATCGGCCGCGACAACACCCTGCCCTGGCGCCTGCCCGAGGACCTGGCGCACTTCAAGCGCACCACCATGGGCGCGCCCATCGTGATGGGCCGCAAGACGTGGGAGTCGATCGGCCGGCCGCTGCCGGGCCGGCGCAATATCGTGGTGAGCCGCAACAGCGACCTGCGCATCGAGGGCTGCGACGTGGCGAACTCGCTGGAAGAAGCGCAGCGGCTATGCGTGGGCGCACCGCAGATCTTCCTGATCGGCGGCGCGCAGCTGTATGCCGAGGCCCTGCCCAGCGCTGACCGGCTGGTGGTGACGGAAATCGATGCGGATGTGGAGGGCGACGCGGTGTTTCCGGCCATCGACCCGCAGCAGTGGGTCGCGACGCAGCGCGAGCGGCATCATTCGGAGGCGAACGGTTTCGACTACGCGTTCGTGACGTACGAGCGCCCGCCGTCGGGCGAGGAATAACGGCCGCCTCAAACGGAAAGTTTCAAGCGTCGCTGACGTCGCTGACGTTTTACGCGCGCGGCGGCCTGTCTTCAGGCCGCCGCTGTCGTTTTAGTTGCCGCCGGCAATGGTCATCTGCTCGATCAGGACCGAGCCGGTTTCCTTGGTGCCGCGCACCAGCGCATCGGCGCCAATGGCCACGATCTGCTGGAACATCTCCTTCATGTTGCCGGCGATGGTGATCTCTTCCACCGGGTACTGGATCACGCCGTTCTCGACCCAATAGCCTGACGCGCCGCGCGAGTAATCGCCCGTCACGTAGTTCACGCCCTGCCCCATCAGCTCGGTCACCAGCAGGCCGGTGCCCAGCTTGCGCAGCATGCCGGCGAAGTCGTCTGCCGGCGTGGTCAGCTTGCTGGAGAGCGTCAGGTTGTGCGAGCCGCCGGCGTTGCCGGTGGTCGTCATGCCCAGCTTGCGCGCCGAGTACGTGGAGAGGAAATAGCCTTCCACCACGCCGCCGCGCACCACATCGCGCGCGTGGGTCTTCACGCCTTCTTCGTCAAAGGGTGCGCTGCCCATGGCGCCCGGCAGGTGGGGCTGCTCGTGGATATGAATATGCGGCGCGAACACCGCCTTGCCCAATGTGTCGTAGAGGAAGGTCGACTTGCGGTACAGCGCGCCGCCGGACACGGCCTGCACGAAGGCGCCGAGCAGGCCGGCGGCCAGAGGTGCCTCGAACAGCACCGGGCAGCGGCGCGTCGACAACTGGCGCGCATTCAGGCGGGCCAGCGAGCGTTCGGCGGCATAGCGGCCGATGTCCTCGGGCGCGGCCAGCGCGCCGGGCGCGCGCTTGGACGAGTACCAGTCGTCGCGCTGCATGCCGCTGCCGGTGCCGGCGATCGGCGCGCAGGAAATAAAGTGGCGGGAATACGGGTAGCCGCCCGTGAAGCCGCGCGAAGTGGCCAGCACGAACTGCGAATGCTGGGCCGAGACGCTGGCGCCGTCGCTATTGCGAATGCGCGGCGAGACCGCGAAGGCGGCCGCCTCGGCGCGCCGCGCGAGCTCGATGGCTTGCTCAGCGTCGATACTCCAGGGGTGGAACAGGTCGAGATCCTGCGGGTTGCGCTCGAGCAGCGCTTCTTCAGCCAGGCCGGCGCAATCGTCTTCCGCGGTGAAGCGAGCGATGTTGTAAGCCGCCTCGGCCGTGGCGCGCAGGGCCGCCGGCGAGAAATCCGAAGTGCTGGCGTTGCCGCGCCGCTGGCCGATCATGACCGTGACGCCCACTACCTTGTCGCGGTTTTGCTCGATGGTTTCCACCTGGCCCTTGCGCACCGACACCGACAGGCCGCTGCCCTCGGAGATCTCAGTAGCCGCGTCGGTGGCGCCCAGCTCGCGTGCCACCCGCAGCACATCGGCGGCCATCTCGCTGAGCTGGGCCTGGGTATAAGTGAAGTGGGTGGTCTGGTCTGCGGATTGATCCATTGTGGGCGCGGTCATCAAAAGTCCAAACAAGAATCATAGCAAGATAAAATGCCAACCATGACGCGAAACACCCGCCCCTCCCCCCGGAACGCCTCCGGCTTCCCCGACCCGTTCACCCCTGAGCCGGCCGACGACGACGACATGCTCAAGAGCAAGTCGCAGAAAAAGCGCGACATGCTCGCCCTGCAAGACCTGGGCGTGGAACTTGAGGCCCTGCCCAAGGACCGCCTGGCGCGCGTGCCCATGCCTGAAGCGCTGGCCGACGCCATCCGCGACGCGCGGCGCATCACCAACCACGAAGGCAAGCGCCGCCAGATGCAGTATGTCGGCAAGGTCATGCGCAGGCTGGACGATGACGAAGTGGCCGCCATCCAGCGCGTGCTGGAAGGCTTCAAGGGCACCAGCAAGGCCGAGACGGCTAAGCTGCACCTGGTCGAGCGCTGGCGCGAGCTGCTGCTGGCGGACGACGCCGCGCTGACGAAATTCCTGGCCGAGCACCCGGCCAGCGACGTCCAGGCACTGCGCAACATCATCCGCAACGCGCGCAAAGAGCACGAGATGAACAAGCCGCCGCGCTACTTCCGCGAGCTGTTCCAGGCCGTCAAGACCGCGCTGGAAAGCAAGCAGGCCGCAGCCACCGGCGAGCAGGAACCCGAGCCGGAAGCCGGCGAATAACCGGCATATAGCCGACATCCAAAACGCAGCAACCAAGGAAATGGGGACAAGATGACGCAAACCACAACGCCCGCGCTGGTCCATCCCGTTGCCCGCAGGCACCCGGACGAACTGCTGGTTGGCTTTGTCTCGATCTCCGACCGTGCCTCGACCGGCACCTACCAGGACGAGGGCATCCCGGCGCTGCGCGACTGGTTCGGGCGCGCCCTGAGCTCGCCCTGGCAGGCCGTGGAGCGGCTAATCCCTGACGAGCAGGCGCTGATCTCGCGCACGCTCATCGAGCTGGTCGACGTGGCCGGCTGCGATCTGGTGCTGACCACCGGCGGCACCGGCCCGGCGCGCCGCGACGTTACCCCCGAGGCCACGCTGGCGGTAGGCACCAAGGAAATGCCTGGCTTTGGCGAGCAGATGCGCCAGGTCAGCCTGCACTTCGTGCCCACGGCCATCCTGTCGCGGCAGGTGGCGGTGATTCGCGAAACCGCCAGCCGCGCCGCCCTCATCATCAATCTGCCGGGACAGCCGCGCGCCATCCGTGAAACCTTGGAAGGACTGCGTGGCGAGGATGGCAAATCCATCGTGCAAGGCATCTTTGCCGCCGTGCCCTACTGCGTCGACCTGATCGGCGGGCCTTACATCGACACTGACGAAGCCGTGGCCAAGGTGTGGCGCCCCAAGCACGCGATCCGCGCCAAACCCGCCGCGTGAACCTCAGGGGGCAGCCACGCTATCGCAGCCCCAGATACAGTCCCACCGGCACGAACACCACGGCAGCCACATTGCCCAGCAGCACGATCGACGCCACCTGGTCCGGCTCCTGCCGGAAATGATCGGCCACCAGGAAGTTGAGCACGGCCGGCGGCAGCGACGCGAACACGAACAGCAGCCCGCGCTGGAGCTGGGTCAGCGGCACCACCTGCGCCAGCAGCAAGGCGCAGGCGATGCCGGTCAGCGGACAGACCACGGCGCCGATCGCGCCCATGCCCCAGTTGCGCAGGCTCACGTCCTTCATGCGCACGCCGAGCGCGAACAACATCAGGGGCACAGTGGCGTCGCCCAGCAGCTTGATCGACTGGAACACCGGCTCCGGCAGCGAGAACCATGGCCGCGCCAGCGACAATCCCACCCCCGCCACCGTTGCCAGCACCATCGGATTGCGCGCGATCTGCGTGATCGACGCGTGCCGGTTGACGATCTTCATGCCGATGGTGAAGTGCATCAGGTTGGACGCGGCGAACAGCGCCACCGCGGGCGCCAGCCCGACCGGCCCGAACGCGAACACCGATAGCGGCAAGCCCATGTTGCCGCAATTGTTGAACATCATCGGCGGCACGAAGGTGCGCGGATCCGCCCCCAGCAGCCGCGCGCCAAGCCACGCCAGCAACCCCGAGCCCAGCACCACGGCAACCGCGCAACCCAGCAGCACAAGCTGGTCGGCCAGCACGAATTCCTTGCTGACAAAAGCCGACACCACCAGCAGCGGCGCGATCACATCGAGCGTGGCGCGGTTGATCCCGGACATGTCGGGATGCGCGCGGCGCCCGTAGAGCCAGCCGACCAGGATGATCAGGATGACCGGCGTGATGATCGAGACGATGCGCGCAAGCATGGGCGGGCTGCCGTTAAGCCAAAGCGCCCCGCAGGGCGCCTTGGCAGTGACATGGGAGGAGAAAAAATCAGGCGGCCGGGGTATCCGGCGTCGCGCTCGCCTCGGCTGCGGTTGCGGGTGCTGCCGCTGCCGCCGGTGCCGACTGGCGGATGAAGTGGGTGCGGTAGTAGCGCAGCTCTTCCACGGACTCCAGGATATCGGCCAGCGCGGTGTGCAGCTGGCGCTTGATGAAGCCCTTGTGGATGGCCGGCTCCCAGCGCTTGCACAGCTCCTTGAGCGTGGAGACGTCGAGATTGCGATAGTGGAAGAACGCCTCCAGCTTGGGCATGTAGCGTGCCATGAAGCGGCGGTCCTGGCAGATCGAGTTGCCGCACATGGGCGACTTGCCGGCAGGCACCCAGCGCTTGAGGAAGGCCAGCAGCTCGACCTCGGCCTGGGCTTCGGTCAGGGTCGAGGCCTTGACCTTGTCGATCAGGCCCGAGCGGCCGTGGGTGCCCTTGTTCCAGTTGTCCATGCCATCGAGCACGGCGTCTTCCTGATGGATCACCAGCACCGGGCCTTCGGCCAGGATGTTGAGTTCGGAGTCCGTCACGACGATGGCGATCTCGATGATGCGGTCCGTGTCGGGCATCAGGCCGGTCATCTCCATGTCCAGCCAGATCAGGTTGTTTTCGCTCTTGACGGATTTGACGCCGCTGGGGACGTGGGTATTTTGGCTGGTCATCTGGACTGCAATCGAAAGAGAAGCAAAAGGGGGCGCGCCCGCGCTCCGGATCAGGAACACGGGGCAGCGGGCACGAACAACTTATAATTCTCGCATATCCGCCGCCGCCGCCGGTTCCAACGCGCTCGGAAACCCGCTTCGGCGGTCCGGCCGCCACCGCGTACGCCAAGGCTTCACACGACAAGGCTCTGCCCGATGTTCACGTTTCTGTTCCTAGCCGCCCTGATGCTGATGGTGCTGACCAAGCTCTGGCTGGCCGCCCGCCAGGTGCGCCATGTGGCGCAACACCGTCATGCGGTGCCTGCCCGCTTTGCCGACACCATTACGCTGTCGTCCCACCAGAAGGCGGCCGACTACACCATCGCCCGCACCCGGCTGTCGATGCTGGAAGTGCTGGCTGGCGCAGCGCTGCTGATCGTGCTGACCATGCTGGGCGGGCTGCAGTGGATCAACCAGTTCTGGATCGACACCTTCGGCCCGGGCTACGCCTACAGCGTGGCGCTGATCGCCAGCGTGGCCGTGATCGGGGGCCTGGTCGACCTGCCCTTCTCGCTCTACGGGCAGTTCGGCATCGAGCAGCGCTTTGGCTTTAACCGCATGGGCTGGAAGCTCTACCTGGCCGATATGCTCAAGATGACCGCCATTGGCTGCGTGCTAGGCCTGCCCTTGCTGCTCGCCGTGCTGTGGCTGATGGCACATATGGGCGAGTACTGGTGGGCCTGGACCTGGCTGACGTGGATCGCCTTCACCATCTTTGTGCAGATGATTGCCCCGTCGGTGATCATGCCGCTGTTCAACCGCTTCGAGCCGCTGGCCAATGCCTCGCTGGAAGCCCGCATCACGCGCCTGCTGCAGAAATGCGGCTTCCGCAGCCGCGGCCTGTTCGTGATGGACGGCAGCAAGCGCAGCGCGCACGGCAATGCCTACTTCACCGGGTTCGGCGCGGCCAAGCGCATCGTTTTCTTCGACACGCTGATGGAGCGCCTTGCCGATGACGAGATCGAAGCGGTGCTGGCGCATGAGCTTGGCCACTTCAAGCGGCGCCACATCCTCAAGGGCATGCTGGTCAGCTTTGCGCTGAGCCTGGTCTTCCTCGCCGCGCTGGGCTGGCTTTCCAGCCGCACGTGGTTCTACACCGGGCTGGGCGTGCTGCCCAACCTCGGCACCACCAATCACGCCCTTGCCCTCGTGCTGTTCTTCCTGACCTTGCCGGTATTCACCTTCCTGCTCGGCCCCCTGGCCAGCCAGACCTCGCGCCGCCATGAATTCGAGGCGGATGCGTTTGCGGCCGGCCAGACCGATGCCGGCCACCTGGTCTCTGCCCTCGTCAAGCTCTACAAGGACAATGCCTCTACCTTGACCCCCGACCCGATCTACAGCGCCTTCTACTACTCGCACCCACCGGCAGCACAGCGGATCGACCGCCTGCTGGCGCACGCATGAGCCGCGCCGCCAGCCGGGGAGGCCCGCAGCGCGCCCCAAGCCCTGCCAAAGCCAATGCCAATGGCGCCGCCGCCGAGGAGGCGCTGATCGTCGCCGCGCACGGGCGCCACTATGTGATCGAGCTGGACGACGGCAGCCGCCTGCACGGCTTCCCGCGCGGCAAGCGCAGCGAATGCGCGGTCGGCGACCGCGTCACCATCGAGCGCGCCGCGTCCGACCAGTGCGTGATCACCGGCTTCAAGCCGCGCAAGAACCTGCTGCATCGCTCGGACCAGTTCAAGTCCAAGCTGCTGGCCGCCAATATCGACCAGGTAGTGATCGTGCTGGCGACCGAGCCGGGCTTCTCGGAAGACCTGCTGGGCCGCGCGCTGGTGTCCGCCGAAGCACTGGGCATCCGCCCGCTGATCATCCTCAACAAGATCGACCTGACCGAGCGGCTGGAAGAAGCGCGCGGCCGCCTGGCGCTGTACCGCGGGCTTGGCTACGAGACGCTGTTCCTGTCGGTGCACGGTTCGCCAGATGATACGCTGGCGCAGTTGCGCCCGCAGCTGGCGCACCGCGCCAGCATCCTGATCGGCCAGTCGGGCATGGGCAAGTCCTCCCTGCTGAACCTGCTGATCCCGGGCGTGGAAGCACAAACCCGGGAAATCTCCGCCAAGCTGGATTCGGGCAAGCACACCACCACCTTCACCCGCCTCTACCACCTGCCCGCCAGCGTGGATGGCGAGGCCGATGGCGTGGATAGCGCGGATGGCGCAGATCCTCAAGCGCGCCAGCGTGGCTGCCTGATCGATTCGCCGGGTTTCCAGGAGTTCGGCCTGCACCACCTGAGCGAAGGCATGCTGGAGCGCGCGTTCCCTGAATTCCGCCCACGCCTGACCGAGTGCCGCTTCTACAATTGCCACCACATCAACGAACCCGGCTGCGGTGTGCTGGCGTCGATGAAGGCCGGCGAGATCTCCGGCCGGCGCCACCAGCTCTACATGCAGCTGCTGCACGAATCCCGCCAGCAAAAGCCGTGGTAAGGTAATCGGGCGCGCCGCCTGCAGGCAAACGGGCATGCAGCGCACCCGATCCCGATGAAACTACTGCTATCGACCCCTTCCCTCGTCCATGCCGCGCACTGCCAGAACGTGCTGGAAGCCGCCGGTATCCGCGCCGACCTGCGCAATACGTGGCTGGCTGGCGCCATGGGCGACATCCCGTTTCGCGAAAGCGCGCCCCAGGTCTGGCTGATCGACGATGAACGGGAGGCCGAGGCCTGGGAGGTATTGCACGCCGCAGCCAATCCGGCGCCGGGGCCGCGGTGGGCCTGCGTGTCCTGCGGGGAATGGCACGATGCGCAGTTCGGCTCGTGCTGGCAATGCGGCGCGCCGCGGCAACCCTGAAAGTGAAACGCCCGCGGCAAGCGCGGGCGTCGATGGTCAACGGTCAACGGATACAGCGGGGTTGGCTCAGCCCACCCAGAGCGCCAGCGACAACATCGCCAGCAGCAGCATCCACAGCACGACGGCACGCCACACCAGGCCGATGGCCGATTGCAGCGTACGCACGTTGGGCTCCACCCCGAATTCCGGCGCGACCGCCTCGGGCTCGCTATCGTCTTCCATGCCCGGTGCATAGTCCACCGCCGGGCCGGCCAGGCTGGTGCGCAGCACCACGGCAGTACTCTCTTCGGCCAGAGGCACCCCCAGGCGCACGCCAAGCGCGCCGCCGCCGCTGGCAAGCAGGATGCCGTTGACGGCATCGTTCCACTTGCGCGCATGGTTGCGCCACGCATAGACCGCATCCTCGAAATTGCCAACGATGGCAAAGCCGACCGAGGTCAGCCGCGAGGGAATCCAGTCCAGCAGGTAGAAGGCACGCGCGGCAAAGCGGCCCAGCGCGGGGCTGCGCTCCGTGGAGGGGATATTCCAGTGGCGCGCGAGGTACTCGGCGATGCGGTACAAGACCACGCCGCCCGGGCCGATCGGCACCAGGAACCAGAAGAACACCCCGAACACATGCCGGTGCACTGCCACGATGGCGGCTTCCAGGGTATGCCGCACGATTTCCGTGACCGGCATTTCGATGGTTTCGAGACCGGTCCACTGGTGCAGCAGCGCGCGGGCGCGCGGCAGGTCATCGCGGTTGAGCGCCTCGTGGATATCGGTGAAGAAGTGACTGAACTGCCGGAAACCCAGGGTGAGGTAGAGCAGCAGGACATTCCACGCCAGCGTGAGCGCCACGCTGATGGAGGCCAGCAGGTAGTGCACCACCATGGCGGTCAGCGTGAGCGGCAGCACCACCGTGAACCAGGCCAGCGCGGTATCGCGCGGGCGCCCGGTGTCAAAGGCATGCTCGGCGCGCTCGGCAAGAACGCGCACGATGTCGTAGATCGGATTGTTGCGGCCCAGGGCGCGGAACTGCTCGGCGATCAGCGCGAGGAGAACGGATACAAATGTCATCTCTGGTCTGGGTGTCGATGGCCAGGGCGCATCAGGCGGCGCGTGTGCCGGGCTGATCGCTTATCTTATCTATAGCGAGACGATAGCATACGGCAAACCCGCCCAGACAAAGCGCCGCTGCCCGCCGGCAAAGCGGGCGGGCTGCGGGCTGCCGAAGCAACGCCTCAGGGCAGGTCAAACACCAGCACTTCGGCACCATCGCCGTGCGCCAGGGTCACGGCCTCGGCGCCTTCGAGCTGTGCGGCATCGCCCGCTTCCAGCGCCTTGCCATTGACGGTGACGCGGCCACGCGCCACATGCACATAGGCCTTGCGCTTGGGCGCCAGCGCCAGCGTGGCGGACTCGTCTGCGTCAAACAAGCCGGCATACAGGCGCATGTCCTGATGGATCACCACCGAGCCCTCGGCGCCGTCGCGGCTGCCCACCAGGCGCAGCCGGCCGCGCTTGTCGGCCACCGGAAAGTGCTTTTCCTCGTAGCCGGGCTCAAGGTCGGACTTCTCCGGCAGGATCCAGATCTGCAGGAAGTGCGTGGTGTCGTGTGCGGCGTGGTTGTACTCCGAGTGCCGCACGCCGGTGCCCGCGCTCATGCGCTGCACGTCGCCGGGGCGGATCACGCTGCCGTTGCCCATGCTGTCCTTGTGGGCCAGCTCGCCTTCCAGCACATAGCTGATGATTTCCATGTCGCGGTGGCCATGGGTGCCAAAACCCATGCCCGGCGCTACACGGTCTTCGTTGATGACGCGCAGCGGCCCGAACTGCACGTGCTTGGGATCGTAGTAGTCCGCGAAGGAAAACGTATGGTATGACTTGAGCCAGCCATGATCGGCATAACCACGTTCACCCGCCTTTCTGATTTCAATCATTTTGACGGCCCTCCTTCAGGCCACATCGGCGCAGGAGCTGGGTTTATCCTAGTCCTGGCCTTGCGCAACGTTTCGATGCTAGGCAGTTTAGGGTGGCAGGCGTATATTTGGCGGACCGATCTTAGAAGCATTCATTCAGAAATTCTGAACATGGCACTCTCTCTCGAATCCCTGGAAGTTCTTGACGCCATCGAGCGCAAGGGCAGCTTTGCCGCCGCCGCGCACGAGATGGGCAAAGTGCCCTCCGCGCTCACCTATGTGGTGCGCAAGCTGGAGGAAGACCTGGACGTGCTGCTATTCGACCGACGCCGCCACCGCGCCGAGCTCACGCCCGCCGGGCGCGCCTTGCTGGACGAAGGCCGCCACCTGCTGCACGCCGCCGACGACCTGGCCCGCCGCGTCAAGCGGCTGGCCACCGGCTGGGAAGCCACCCTGACCATCGTGGTCGACGACCTGATCAATTTCCGCGCCCTGCTGCCGGTCATCCAGGATTTCTATGCCGAGAACGATGCCACCCGGCTGCGCTTTGCCAAGGAAGTGCTGGGCGGCGCGTGGGATGCACTGGTCAGCAGCCGCGCCGACCTGGTGATCGGCGGCGCCTACGATGCGCCGAGCACCCAGGGCTTCCAGGTGCGCCCGCTGGGTTCCATGCCCTTTGTCTTCGCGGTGGCCGCGCATCATCCGCTGGCGACCGAGCCCGGCCCGCTGACCACCCTGCAGATTGCCAAGCACCGCATCGTGGCCGTGGGCGATACCTCGCGCAACCTGCCCGCCCGCACCCATGGCGTGCTCGCCGGGCAGGACGTGCTGGTGGTGCCCACCATGCGCGACAAGCTCGAAGCCCAGATCCGCGGCCTGGGCTGCGGCTGGCTGCCGGCGCCCATGGCGCAGCCCTTTATCGAAAGCGGCGTGCTGCAGGCACGCGAGACCCTGGAGGTACGCGCCCCCGGCAATTTCAAGGTAGCCTGGCGCACCAGCACGCGCGGCAAGGCGCTGCAATGGTGGGCCAACAAGCTGGACGACCCGCGCCTGGCGCAAGCCCTGCTCCAGCAGCAGCCGGGCCAGCCTGACTAAGCACCAGACCCATCGCCGGACCCATCACCGCCTAACACCTGCTTTCGTCATGCCTACCCGCCCTAGCCCGGCGCCCAGCTACCGGGGCCGCTTTGCGCCCTCCCCCACCGGCCCGTTGCACATGGGCTCGCTGGTCACCGCGCTGGCCAGCTGGCTCGACGCACGCGCCCATCTAGGCAGCTGGCTGGTGCGCGTCGAGGACATCGACTATCCGCGCTGCGTGCGCGGCGCGGACCAGCAGATCCTGCGCGCCCTGGCGCGGCTCGGCCTGCATCCGGACGAGCCGCCGCAATGGCAGAGCCGGCGCGAAGCGCTGTACGCCGAAGCGCTGCGCCAGCTCGATGCCGACCATCGGACTTATCCCTGTGGATGCTCGCGCAAGGAAATCGCCGACTCGCTGCTGCATGCGCGTGAGCGCCACCAGACACTCGGGTATCCCGGCACCTGCCGCGACGGCCTGCATGGCAAGCTGCCCCGCGCCTGGCGGGTGCGGGTGCCAGACGGCGACGCTGCGCTGATCTGCTTCGAGGACCGCTGGCAAGGCCGGCAATGCCAGGACCTCGCGACCGAGCTCGGCGACTTCGTGCTGCGCCGCGCCGATGGCTTGTGGGCTTACCAGCTAGCGGTAGTGGTCGACGATGGCCACCAGGGCATCACGCATATCGTGCGCGGCGCCGACCTGCTCGACTCCACGCCGCGGCAGATCCACCTGCAGCATCTGCTGGGGCTGCCCACGCCGTCGTACCTGCACGTGCCGGTGGTGACCAACGCGCTGGGCGAGAAGCTCAGCAAGCAAAGCGGCGCGCAGGCCATCGACGACCTCGATCCGCTGGCGGCACTGCGCACGGCCGGCGCGCACCTGGGACTGGCGAGCGCGGCGCAATCGGTGGAGAGCTGGCTGAGCGATGCCACTGCCGGCTGGGCGGCCTTGCTGGAACGCCTGCCCGCCCAGGCGCACGGCGAAGCGACGACGCCCCCCTGAATGGCATGAGGCCCAAAACAAGACAGGCGCCCGAAGGCGCCTGTCTTGCTGGCTGCGGCGGCAGCGATCCGCTACGCGCGGTGCCGCTCCGTGGCGCTCAGGACTTGCGCGGCACGCCGCCCAGCAGCGCCGCCAGCTGCCGCTTGGGCGCCGGACGGCCGCGGCCAAAGGCGGCGGCATTGTTGTCCGTCACGTCGGGCTGCGCGGCAATCGCCGCGGCGCTCGGCTCGTAGGGACGCGAGAAGAAGGAATCGTCGGAGGGGCGGAACGTGTTGCGCGAGCTGGCCGGATCGTTGCGGCGCGCACGCGGCTCCTCGCCGTCGCCATTGGCGCGCGGGCGGCGCATTTCGGTGCGGGCACGGCGGCGGTCATTCTCGTCTGCGCGGGCGCCGGCGCCGGTGGGGTCGAACCCCACCAGCGCGGTACGCGGCAGGCTGCGCTTGAGCAGCTTCTCGATATCAACCAGCAGGCGCTCATCGGCCGGCACGTAGATCGACAGGGCATCGCCACTGGCGCCGGCACGGCCGGTACGGCCGATGCGGTGGATGTAGTCTTCGGCGCTGAACGGCAGGTCGAAGTTGATCACGCAGGGCATGTCGGGAATGTCGAGGCCGCGCGCCGCCACGTCGGTGGCGACCAGCGCATCGATATTGCCTTGCTTGAAGCCATCCAGCGTCTGCATGCGCTCGGTCTGGGTCTTGTCGCCGTGGATGGCGGCGGCGTTGATGCCTTCGCGCTCCAGGTGGCGCGCCAGGCGCGAGCAGCCGATCTTGCTGTTGACGAAGACGATGCACTGGCGCGACAGGCCTTCGGCAGCGCGCGTCTTCAGCAGGTGCACCACGGCGGCCTGCTTGTGGCCGTCTTCGACCTGGAACACGGTCTGGCGCACGTTCTCGTTGGCCGAGTTGCTGCGCGCCACTTCGATGGTGACCGGCTGGCGCAGGTAGCTGGCGGCCAGCCGCTTGATTTCGTTCGAGAAGGTGGCCGAGAACAGCAGCGTCTGGCGCTGTGCCGGCAGCAGGTTGATGATGCGCTGCAGGTCGGGCAGGAAACCCATGTCGAGCATGCGGTCGGCCTCGTCCAGCACCAGCATCTGCACTTGCGACAGGTTCACCGATTTTTGCTGCACGTGGTCGAGCAGCCGGCCCGGGGTTGCCACCAGGATTTCCACGCCGCGGCGCAGGGCCTCGGTCTGCGGGTTCATGTCCACGCCGCCGAACACCACCGTGCTGCGCAGGTCCGTGAAGCGCGCGTAGCGGGCCACGTTGTCGTAGACCTGGTCGGCCAGTTCGCGGGTGGGGGTGAGCATCAGGGCGCGCACCGGATGGCGGGCCGGCGAGGCGCTGGCGCTGGCCAGCGGCAAGAGGCGCTGGATGATCGGCAGCGCAAAGCCGGCGGTCTTGCCGGTGCCGGTCTGGGCGGCGCCCATCACGTCCTTGCCCAGCAGCACCACGGGAATCGCCTGCTCCTGGATGGGAGTGGGCTTGGTGTAGCCCTGCTCGGACAGCGCACGCTGGATGCGCGCATCCAGCCCGAAGCTGTCGAAGGTGATCTCGGGGGTGGTCTGGTCAGTGGTCGTAGTCGTCATGGTTTCCGTGTCTTGCAGGAGGCGAACCCGGCGCCAACGGACACGCGTCTTGAACCGAGCGGGGGAGATCTGCGCATGGATTTAGGGGCCGGCCGCGTGGGGCGCGCTGTGTTGCCGCACGCCACTGCAAGCCGTCGTCTGTCCGTGCCTCTGCGGGCAATTCCGCCGCGCGATCAATAGCTCATGTAAATCAAAGACTTAGATTGTAGCATTAGCGGCCCATTTAAGGGTAGTGCGGGTGTGGCGGCTACGCCAGTTTCGGCGCCGCGGATTTCAACTTTATGTCACCGGGCGCGTGCTCGCCGTGTTGCGGTCAAGTCGCGGCCGGCCTACGAGTCCGCCGAACTGGACGCCGGCGTCCCGTAAATGTTAAAAATAACAAAAACGATCAATAACGCACGAAAAACCACCTAATATCCCAATTTTTCGTGTTGCGCCATCGCCGCCTGGGCGGCGTCTTATCGATTTGCCGAGGAAACACACCATGACGACAGAAGGCCTGGGTAACCGTGTGAAACGACTGCTGACCGCCAATGTGCACGCACTGGTCAGCTCGCTGGAGGCGCGCACGCCGCAAGCCGTGCTCGAGCAGTACCTGCGCGAGTTTGACGAGGTGATCGCGCAGGCGCGGGTCGGGCTGGGCCAGCACGAGGCCGCCAAGCATCAGGCCGCCAAGGCCATCGCGCGGCTCAACAACGAGATCGAGCGGCTCGACGAACAAGTCACGGTGGCGCTCCACCACGGCGACGACGCCGCGGCGCGCGCGGGCACCGAGCGCCAGATCGACCTCGAGGACCAGCTCGGCACGCTCAACGGCAGCCTGCAGGAAGCCGTTGAAAAATCCGAGGCGGCCGAAGCCGACCTGCTTGGCCTGCGCGCCAAGCGCGCCGAGATGGAGCAGGCGCTGGCCGGCATGGTGGCCGCGCGCGCAGCCGCCGAGCGCGCGGGCGCGGGCGTTGGCGCCGCGCCAGGCACCAGCGCCGGCGCGCGTGCCGAACAACTCGAGCAAGGCTTCAACCGCGCCATGACCGGCGCCACCGGCGTGGCCGGGCTCGGCGCCGGCAGCTCCAGCGCCGATGCCTCCTTGCTCAAGCGGCTGGAGACACTGCACAAGGAACAGCGCATCAACGAGCGCCTCGAGCGCCTGAAGGCCGCACGCGGCGCGGCGCGCTCCTGAGCGCCGCACACCAAACACCGGCTCCGCCGATCCCGACCGCTTCAGCACAATAAGAAAGCCGAAATGAATCAGCTGTTATTGCCGGGCAATGCCCCGTTCGTGGTGGCGATTGGCTTGATGGTAGTCATCGGCGTGCTGGAGGCGCTGGCCCTGCTGCTTGGCCTCGCCCTGTCGCAGCAGGCCGACAGCTTCCTGGTCACGCATTTCGCGCTGGACCACACCGACGCCAGCGCGGCCGATGCCGGCGCCATCGGCCAGTTTCTCGGCTGGCTGCACGTGGGCCGCGTGCCGCTGCTGATGCTGATTGTGCTGTTCCTGATGGGCTTTGCCATCGTCGGCCTGATCCTCCAATGGGTGATCGCTGCCGTGGCCGGCCACCTGCTGCCCGTGCCGCTCGCGGTGGTGCTCGCCACGCTGGGCGCCCTGCCCTTCGTGCGCGCCACCGGCGGCGTGGTGGGTCGCTATTTTCCGCAGGATGAATCCTCCGCCATCTCCGAACTCGACTTCGTCGGGCGCGTTGCCCAGGTCACGCTCGGCGAGGCCTCGGCCGGCAATCCGGCGCAAGCGCGCCTGGTGGATGAGTATGGCCAGGCCCACTACCTGCGCGTCGAGCCGGACGAGCCTGGCCAGCGTTTTCCGCGCGGCGAAACCGTACTGATCGTCGCGCGCACCTCCGGCACCTTGTATCGCGCCATCGTCAACCCGCGGCCCGATCTGCTGTAGGCCACACGCGGACGCAAGCCGTCCGCGGTATTTTTTCCAAGTTCCAAGGGAGCATCAGAACCAATATGGATTCCATCATCTTCTGGGGTGTCATCGGCCTGGCCGGCGTACTCGGCCTGTGCATCATCGGCTTGATCTTCTCGCGCCTGTACACGCGCGCATCGGCCGAGCGCGCCTTCGTGCGTACCGGGCTGGGCGGGCAAAAGGTGATCATGAGCGGCGGCGCCATCGTGCTGCCGGTGTTCCATGAAATCATCCCAATCAACATGAACACGCTCAAGCTGGAGGTCAGCCGTGCCTCACGCGACAGCCTGATCACCAAGGACCGCATGCGCGTGGATGTGGTGGTGGCGTTCTTCGTGCGCGTCAAACCCACCGTGGAAGGCGTGTCCACCGCCGCGCAAACGCTGGGCCAGCGCACGCTGGCGCCGGAGAGCCTGCGCGCGCTGGTGGACGACAAGTTCGTCGACGCGCTGCGCTCCACCGCGGCGCAGATGAGCATGCAGGACCTGCAGGATGCGCGCGAGCAGTTCGTGCAGGGCGTGCAGAACACCGTGGCCGAAGACCTGACCAAGAACGGGCTGGAACTGGAGAGCGTGTCGCTCACCAACTTCAACCAGACCTCGAAGGAGTTCTTCGACCCCAACAACGCCTTCGATGCCGAGGGCCTGACCAAGCTCACGCAGGAAACCGAGCGCCGCCGCAAGGAACGCAACGAAGTCGAGCAGGACACCGAGGTCTCCGTGCGCGAGAAGAACCGCGACGCGCTGGCCAAGAAGCTGGAGATCGAGCAGCAGGAATCGTTCATGAAGCTCGAGCAGGAACAGCAGGTGAAGACCCGCACCGCCGAGCAGAACGCGCGCATCGCGTCCTACGAGGCCGAGCGCAAGCAGGAGGCCGAGCAAAGCCGCATCACCGCCGAGCGCCAGGTGCAGGAGTCCGAGATCCAGCGCGAGCAGGCCGTGCGCACGCGCAAGGTGGAAGCCGAGCGCGACGTGCGGGTCAAGGAAATCGAGCAGCAGCGCGTCACCCAGATGGCGGCCATCGAGCAGGCCAAGGTGACGGAAATCGCCGAACAGGAAAAGGCCATCGTGATCGCCGCCAAATCGGAAGCGCAATCGCAGGCGCAGGGGCGCGCCAACGAGGCGCTGGCTGAAGCGGTCAAGGCAGAGCAGATGGTGGAGACCACACGGCGCACCGCTGAAGCCGACCGGGCCAAGCAGGTGGCCCTGATCGAGGCCGCGCAGGAGGCCGAGACCCAGGCGGTGCACGTCACCACGCAGGCGCGCGCCGAGCGCGAGGCAGCGCAGATGCAGGCCACCGCCATCGTCGAACTGGCCGAGGCCGCACGCAAGAAGGGCCTGGCCGAAGCCGAGGCGCAGCGCGCGCTCAACGACGCCATCAACGCGCTGTCGTCGGACCAGACCAGCCTGAAGTTCAAGCTGGCGCTGCTGCAGGCGCTGCCGGGCGTGATCCAGCAGAGCGTGGAGCCGATGAAGGCGATCGATGGCATCAAGATCATCCAGGTCGACGGCCTCAACCGCGGCGGCGCGGCGCCAGCCGGCGGCGCAGGCAACGGTGGCGGCAATGGAAATGGCAACGGCAATCTCGCGGAGCAGGCGATGTCCGCCGCGCTGTCCTACCGCGCGCATGCGCCGCTGATCGATTCGTTGCTCAAGGAAGTGGGCTTGGCCGGCGGCTCGCTGCAGGGCCTGGTTCCCAGCCTCGCGGCCGCGCAAGCGGCATCGCACACGGACGACGCGCAGGTCTTGCCGCTGAAGCACGCCAGCCATGCCGCCAACGCGCCGGAGATCGAACCGGGAAGCAACGCCAGCAACTGACGGCTGGCCGACCGGCGAATAGGCTAATGGGCTAATGGGCTAATGGGCTAATGGGCTAATGGGCTAATGGGCTAAGAGGCTTACCGGCCAAGCGGGGGGCCACATGCATTCACTGCATGCGGCCCTTTTTTCCATTGCGGCTTAATCCAGTTTCGCGCCCGACTCCGCCACCAGCGTCTTCCACACCGGCCATTCCCGCGCAAAGATGGCTTGCGACTGGGCAGGCGTGCTGCCCACCGGGCGCAGGCCCAGCGCGGCGAAACGCGCCTGCATGTCCGGCGCCTGGATCAGCGCGCGCACCTCTTCATCCAGCTTCGCCACCACCGGCGCGGGCGTGCCGACCGGCGCCAGCAACCCAATCCAGCCCAACACCTTGAACGCGTTGTCGTCCATGCCCGCCTCGGCGAAGGTCGGCAGGTCCGGCAGCACCGGGCTGCGCTGCGTGCCCGTCACCGCGATGGCCTTGAGCTTGCCGCTCTGGATGTAAGGCTTGGCCGACAGCACGCTGGCCACGGCCCACTGCACCTGGCCGCCAAGCAGGTCCTGCAGCATGGGGGCCTCGCCCTTGTACGGCACGTGCACCATATCGCCATGCGTGACCTTGCTGAAATACGCGCCGGCGAGGTGCGGATACGAGCCGACACCCCAGGAGGCATAGCTGACCTTTCCCTTGTGAGCGCGGCCGTAGTCGGCCAACTCCTTGACTGACTTGACCGGCAGCGATGGCGTGGTGACCAGCACCAGCGGCGCATCGGCGATCACGTTGACCAGCGTCAGGTCCTTGCGCGGATCGTAGGGCAGCCGGTTGTAGAGGAACTGGTTGGTCAGCACGGACTGCGTGATCGTGACCAGCAGCGTGTAGCCGTCCGGCGCCGCCTTGGCCACCGCGTCCGTGCCGATGATGCCGGAGGCGCCGGCCTTGTTGTCCACGATGATGGGCTGGCCGAGCTTCTTGCTCAGCTTCTCGCCCAGCGCGCGCGCCACGATATCGCTGCCGCCGCCGGCTGCATAGGGCACCACCACGCGCACCGGCTTGGCCGGGTAAGCATCAGCCATGGCGTGGGAAGTCATCAGGGAAGTGCCGCCAAGGGCAAGCGCAAGCAAAGCGCGTCGAACCATGCCTAGTCTCCAGAAATCTTCTTTTATTGGTCGGGACATGCTTACCGACTTGAGAAAATACGTCCAATGCAATATTTTTCAGTTTTCCATGCAGAAAAAGCAAAATCATGGGCCTGCGCCGCCTGCATCATTTCGTCACCCTGATCGAGCAAGGCAGCTTTGCCCGCGCCGCCACCGCGCTGCACCTGTCGCAACCGGCGCTCTCGCGCAGCATCCAGGGCCTGGAAGACGAGTTCGGCAGCCAGCTGCTGGACCGCAGCTACGGCAAGGCGCGCCCCACGGCCTCCGGCAGCATCGTGCTGGAGCGGGCGCGCCGCATGCTGCGCGAAGGCCGCGAGCTGCGGCGCGACCTGGAACTGCTGCGCGACGTGGAGATGGGCGAAGTGAGCGTAGGCTTTGGCCCGTTTGCCGCGGCCATCCTGATGGAGCCCGTGCTGACGGCGCTGCTGGCGCGCTATCCCAAGCTGCGAATCGACATCGAGATCGCGGACACGCCTTCGATGGTGCAAAAGCTCAAGGCCGAGCAGCTGGATTTTTTTGTGGGCGAGAGCCAGAGCCTGAAGGATGAAGCGCAGTTGCGGATCGACCGCCTGCGCTCGCTGGAGACCAGCTTCTTCGTGCGCAGCGGCCATGCGCTGGCCGCGCGCGGGGCGGCCGCGCTGACCGGCCTGCTGGCGTTTCCCGTGGCCGGCCCGCGCATCCCGGCGCGGGTGGCGGACTTCTTTCGCGAGCGCATCCGGGCGGAGGCTGGCGAGGGCGCGCGCGAGTTGCTCACGGTGACCTGCGACGACATGCACACGCTGCGCACGCTGATCCTCAACACCGACGCCATCGGCCTGGTGCCCAGGGCCATGATGACCGCGGAGCAAGCCAGCGGCGCGCTCGTGGCCCTGCAGGTCACGCCGCCAATCGATCTCAAGGCCGCGTATGGGCTGGTCTCGCTCGCCGGGCGCTCGCTGTCGCCGGCGGCGCAGGCGCTGGTCGGCCTGGTTCACCAGATCCTGCCGGGGCCGCCCGCGATGCACGACAAGCTGCCTCTGCCCGGCCTGTCCGACTTGCCCGCCTCGTAGCCGCCCAAAGCGGAGCAAAAAGAATAAGGGCCGGACACCCCGTGCGTCCGGCCCTTCTCCACTACCGATCCAATCCTGGCCGGCAACGTTCGATGGCACCTGCCAGACTCAGTCGCTCTTGATGCCGCTGTCCTGGATCACATTGCCCCACTTCTTGTAGTCGTTGCGC
This sequence comes from Cupriavidus sp. GW822-FHT03E04, assembly GCF_058801495.1. Classification (NCBI taxonomy): domain Bacteria; kingdom Pseudomonadati; phylum Pseudomonadota; class Betaproteobacteria; order Burkholderiales; family Burkholderiaceae; genus Cupriavidus; species Cupriavidus sp. GW822-FHT03E04. Next base: position 233,119 of record NZ_JBXANI010000003.1, on the reverse strand, counting down.
ATGCGCGCTGCCAGTTGTTCTGGCGGCTGGTAGGCAGCGACCGTGCCCGCGCCGAGCATCTTTTCCTGCACCACGGGATCGGCCAGCGCCGCCTTCAGCTCGGCCGACAACCTGGCGATCACATCCTTGGGCGTGCCGGCGGGGGCCAGCAGGCCGCCCCAGGCGGTGGCCTCGAAACCGGGGAAGCCCTGCTCCGCCACCGTCTTCACATCGGGCGTGAAGCTCACGCGCTTGGCCGAGCCCACGGCGATGGGACGCAGCTTGCCGGCCTTGATGTGCGGCAGCGCCGCGATCATGTCGGAGAACATCATCGGCACCTGGCCGGCCAGCAGATCGGAGATCGCCGGCGCGCTGCCTTTGTAGGGCACGTGCTGCACGTCGAAATGCCCAGTGCTCTTGAGTAGTTCGGTGGACAGATGGCCAAAGCTGCCATTGCCGGCGCTGGTGTAGTTGAGCGCGCCAGGCTTGGCCTTGGCGCGGGCGATGTATTGCTGCAGGTCGGTCACGTCGGGCATGGCCTGCGGGTTGACCACCATGACAATGGGCAGGTCGTAGGCGGAACCGATCGGCGTGAAATCCTTGAAGATGTCGTAGCCCTTGCGGCTGATCAGGTGCGGCGCCAGCAGCGTGGGCGTGGCCAGCACCATCAGCGTGTAGCCATCCGGCGCGCTCTTGGCGACGGCTTCCGCGCCGATCGTGCCGGAAGCGCCTGGCCGGTTGTCCACCACCACCGTCTGCTTGAGCGATTCGCCCATCTTCTGGCCGATGATGCGCGCGGCGGTATCGGTCGGGCCGCCCGGCGGGAACGGCACCACCAGGCGGATTGGCTTGGACGGATAGGCTTGCGCGAAGGCCTGCGGCGCGCACAGCGGCAGCGAAACGCCCAGGATGGCCGCACCCAGGCGGCGCGAGAAAATACGACGGCTTGTCTTCTGCATGATGAGTATGAAACGTAATCCAGCAATGACGCGTGCCGGCTTGACAGCCCGCGCGCGCGTCGGCGATCCAGCAACACTAACGGGAAAGACAGGACAAAGCTTCGATGGCCTCCTCCATGACCGGTCATGGCCGGTCGTTTGTTATCGGGCGGCGGCGCGCCTCAGAGCTTCAGAGCTTCAATGGACCTGAGCGGAACAATCGCGCATCCATGGTGCGCAGGTCGGGCGCCACGGTGACCGCGGTGGCGCACTGGTCCAGCACATCGCGCTGCAGGTCGATGCCCGGCGCGATCTCGATCAGGGTCAGGTGCTCCGCGCCGATGGCGTCGGGGCGCATCTCAAAGACCGCACGCTCGGTGATGTAGAGCACGGGGATGCCGAGCGAAGCCACATAAGGGCCGTTGAAACTCAGGTGCGAGACCTGCGGCACGATCTTTTTCACGCGGCCTTCGCGCGCGATGCGCAGGGCGCCGTTCTCGGCGCGCACCTCCAGGCCACCGGCGGTGAGCGTGCCGACGAAGACCACGGCCTTGGCGCTCTGCGTGATGTTGATAAAGCCGCCGACGCCGGCGATCAGCGCTTCAGCGCCTTCGCCAAACTTGCTGACGTTGACGTTGCCGTGCCCGTCCAGCTCGGCCAGCCCGAGGATGGCGAGATCGATGCCGCCGCCCTCATAGAAATCGAACTGCGCCGGCTGGTCGACGATCGCTTCCGGATAGGCGGATGCGCCAAAGCTGAGGCCATCCGCGGGCGTGCCGCCGATCGGGCCGGCTTCCACCGTGAGCGTGAAGCCGTCAACGCCGGCCTCCACCGCCAGCATGCCGACGGCGGCGGGCATGCCAACCCCGAGGTTGACCACGCGCGGCTGCCTGCGCGCCAGCTCCAGCACCGCGCGCCGCTGCACGATGGTGCGGGCATCAAGCACCGGGGGCACTGCCGGCACCGCTGGCGCCGGTGCGCTGGTGACGTTGACAGTGCCGGCAGCTTCTCCTTGCCACGGCGTCACGTAGGCCGGATTGAACTGCTCCGCGAACGTCATCTGGTGATGCGCCGGGTTCTCGCTCACCACCACGTAGTCGACCAGGATGCCGGGCACGTGGATGGCCTGCAGGTTGTCGTGGTGATCCACCAGCGACTCCACCTGCGCGATCACGATGCCGCCGGAGTTGTGCGCCGCCTGCGCCATCGCCAGCAGTTCGTGGTGAAAGGCCTCGCGGTGCGTGCTCAGGTTGCCGCGCGTATCGGCGGCGGTGCAGCGGATCAGCGCGCAGTGGATCGGGAAGCTCGGATAGAACAGGTATTCGTCACCGCGAAAATCGACCGCCTCGACCCAGTTCGCGCGGCCCTCGGCAATTGCCGCCTGCGCGCTGCGGTTGATGGCGCCACCGTGGTAGCGGCTGTCCTGCGCGGTGCGCGGATCCACGAACGTGTGCAGGCCGATCTTGGTCAGCACGCCGGGCTTGCCGCCGGCGATGGCACGGTACAGGTGGGTCAGCACGCCCTGCGGCAGGTTGTAGCCCTCGCACGCCTCGGCCATGGCAAGCGAGGCCAGGCGCGTGGCGGAGCGCCAGTGCCCGCCCACGATGCGCCCGGTCATGCCCGCGTTGCCGAAGTGGTTCACGCCGCGCGCGCCGCGGTCGCCCTGCCCCGCCGAATACACCAGCGTCAGGTCGCGCGGCATGCCGGCGTCCAGGAAACGGCGCTCAAGCGCGTCCGTTACCGCCTCGGCATGGCCGGCGCCCACGAAACCGGCGCTGGCCACGGTCCACCGGGATTGCACGAGCGCAGCCGCCTGCTGCGCGCTGATGACCTTCATGGCTGTCTCCATCGTGTTCTTCTCGGCGCGGCGTGCGGCGTGCTGCCTGCACGCATTGCGCCGGACCGCACTCCGCGCTGCACACCACATATTCCGCGAACATTTGTTCGCAAAACACCTATCATACGTAGTCATGCCGACATCGCGCAAGTGCGTTCAGCGCACTAAAATCACCCTGTCTCCGTCTCCTCACGCTATGAACAGCCCCGACACGCCCCTGGCCAACCCGCAGAAAAAGGAAGAACTGCTCGATTCGCTGACCAATGGCCTGGCGCTGCTGCGCCTGTTCGCCTCCGGCGCGGGGAGCCTCACCATGCAGGACGTGGCGGAACAGCTCGACGTGACCCGCGCCGCGGCGCGGCGGCTGCTGCTGACCCTGCAACACAATGGCTATGTCGCGCAGGACGGCCGGGACTTTTCCATCACCCCGCGCGTGATGGACCTGGGCTACGCGTACTTTGCATCGATGAACCTGCCGCAACTGGCCGCGCCCTACCTCAAGGCGCTCTCCGAGCAGACGGGGGAAACCTGCTCGCTGGGCGTGCTGGACGGTGAATCGGTGGCGCTGGTGGCGCGCGAAGAGCCGCCGCAGATCCTGCGCGTCGACATGGGCGTGGGGCGGCGCATGCCGGCCTACGCCCACTCGCTCGGCCGCGTGCTGCTGGCCGGGCTGGACGACAAGGCGCTCGAGGCTTACCTTGCCACCGCGCAGCTACGCAAGCTCACCCCGTTTACGGTCAGCTCGCGCACGGCACTGGCGCGCACACTCAAGCAAGTGCGCGGCGACGGCTACTGCACGCTGATCAGCGAACTGGTGGACGGCTTCGCCGGCATCTCGGTGCCGGTGCGCGCCGAGTCCGGCAAGGTGGTGGCGGGACTGGGCCTGAGCATGGTGCTGGGCAGCCGTGGCGCGGCGCACCTGGAGCAGCACTACCTGCCGGCGCTCAAGCACGCCGCGGGTGAGCTTGAGGCGCTGCTGCGCCGGCGTTGAGGGCATCGGCGCCCGGGCGGCGCATCAGCAATGCACAACCAGGGCGGTACGCCTAGAATGGGAAACGGGTCAAGGCCGGCACGCACCGCACTTGAAAGCATCACCGCATGACTATCAGACCGCTCGACTGGGCGCGTGACGGCGCCGGCATCCTCAAGCTCGACACCACCTACGAGACCGATCGCATCTACGCGGTCAAAAGCGGCCCGCTGGGCATCTGGCTCGTGGAGCAGGTGCTGGGCCAGCCCGTGCTCAACCACTACGACCCGTCCGGCTTCGAGCAGGATTGCGCCGAGGCCGACCACGCGCTGGTGTTCGAGAGCGCAAGCGGCGACATCGGCGGCTTTGCCGCCGTCAGGCTCGAAGCCTGGAACCGGTCCGCGCTGCTGAGCGCCATCATCGTCGCGCCCGCGTTCCGCGGCACCGGCATCGGCCGCGTGCTGCTGGGGGAAATCAACCGCCTGCTGCTAGCAACGCCGGCCCGCTGCCTGCGCGCCGAAACGCAAAACACCAACTACCCGGCCATCGGCTTTTACCGCGCGCTGGGATTCTCGCTGTGCGGGCTGGACTGGGACCTCTACGACCCCGACACCGCCGGCACCGAGACCGCGCTGATCTTCACGCGGCCGGTGGTGCGCAAGTCTGGCTAGCCATCCGCTAGCCGGCTCCCTCCTGCGCATGGCAAAAGCCGATCCATGCATGCAGCACGCCAGCATGCGCGAAGGAGCCAACGCCGAACAGCACGGCAATCGCCGCGCTCCACGGCGCCGTCGCCACCACGGGCGCGGCCGCGTCGACCGTGCCCGCCATCGGCGCCACCATCTCCGGCAGCACGCCCGTGCCCCAGCCCAGGACCAGGAACATGGCGCAGCCCGCCGACATGCCGGCACACGAATACCGCAGCGCCAGTGCCGCGCGTCCGGTGAAGGCGGCATGCCGGTGCAGGTGGTTGATGCGCAGGATCGCCACGGCATTGGCTGCCGCCACGATCCCCATCAGCGACGGCCAGAAGAACGGATGATCGCTGCGCGCGTCCTGCATCAACAGCACGCCGATGGTGAGGAAGGTAGGCGCAGCCAAGGTCGCCACGCTCCATGACAACACTTGCCACGCCCACCACGGGTGGCGCCATTGCAGCCGGCGCGCGCGCGGGAACGCCCCCGCCAGGGGCTCAGCGCTGGAGATTGCGGCGCTCCGTGGCGCTCAGTTGGCTGAGCTGCGACTCGCTCAGCTCCATCTGGCCCAGCACCTGCACCACCCCGTTGGGGTCGTAGCTGGCCGGCACCACCTTGGCGCCTTCCCTCGCCTTCGGCGCTGCCTCATCCGCATCCGTGCCAAAGCCGAGCACCCGCACGGTGAAGATCGACGGCAAGCCCTGGCGCGCCGCCGTGCGCTCGCGCTGCAGCGCGTCCTGCGCCGCGCTCACCGCCTGCGAAGCCGCCGCGCTGGCGTTGGTCAGCGCGCCAACGTTCACCGCGGCCAGCACGGGGATGCCGGTGGCCTTGCCCTGCACCTGGATGTTCTCGGCGTTGACCACGTGCAGCGCGCCAATGTTGATGTTGCCAGACACGCGGATGCCGGCTTCGCCCGCGTCGATGGTGCCCAGCGGCGCGATCAGGTCGATGTCGCCCGGCGGTACCTCGGGAACCGGGTTGAGCGTGGCGATGCCCGCGCCGGTGTTCGGCGTGGTGGGCGACAGCGTGACCAGGCCGATGCCGTCGTACACACGCCGCTGCGGCGTGTAGACCACGGTGGACTTGGAGCCGCGCCCGGCGTTGATGTCGCCCTGCGCCGACCACGCCAGGATGTTGCCGCCAAAGGTGGTGAAAATGCGGCTCTGCCCCAGCAGGATGCTGTCCCTGGCGTAGATCTGGACCTCGCCGGCGCCCTGCGTCAGCACGCCCGAGCCCTCGCCCGGGACGAAACCGCCATCCACGCCGACCAGCGTGCGCCCGCCCGGCGTCATGATGTCGATGTCGCCGCCGAAGTCCGTATGGATGCCGGCGTCCAGCAGGTCGTACACACCCACGTTGTATGGGTTGCCGGCCGCCTTGTACTCGTCGCGCCGCAGGTAGGTGACGCCCTTGAGCGGCCGCTTGGTGGCTTGCGCCCCGGAGACCGGGGCGTAGTAGTTGGCGCTGCTGAACATGGTCAGGTCGCCCTCGTAGGCAAGCGCGTTGCCCTGCGCGTCATGCGTGGGGAACAGCGTGGCGATGGCCTCGCGGCCGCGCAGGTAGCTGCCTTCGCGCGGGCCACCCGCCTGGTTGTACTCGCGCCCGGCGGCCTTGAGCTCGGCGTAGTACACGTTGCGCAGGTAGGCCCGCTGCTGCTCGGCCGGCAACGCGGCGAAGAACTGCCGCGCGTCCATGCTGGCCGCGTCGAAGTGCAGGCCCAGGCCGTTATGCCCGCCAAAGCGGCCACTCAGCCAATTGACCAGGTGCAGCTGGCCGGCCAGCCCGTACTCGCGCCGCAGGTCGCGGTTGGGGGCGGCCGCGCCGGCCGCCAAGGCTTGCTGGCGCGTGCTGTCAAGCTCCGCCTGCTTGCTTTGCAGGTAGGCCGGCGCGCCGGCCTCGTCGCCCGCGTAGCCGAACTGGGCGCGCAGCCAGTCAGCCAGCTTCAGCTCGCCGCTGTAGATGGCCACCACCTTGCCCGGCTGGTCGGCAAGCGCGCGGCCCGCGTCTGCCTGGTTGGCGGGATCCAGGTAGCGCCTGGCGAAGGCGTTGAAGTCCAGCCCGTTGCGGCCCACACCCGCCGCCACCGCAATGCTGGCGCCGCTGCCGCGGTCGCCCGGGGTCACGTTGGCCACCGGCCCGATGCTCTTGAGCTCGGCCCGGTCGGCCATGTACAGGTCGCGCCCGGCGGTGACTTCCAGCAGGCCGGGACCGGCCACGTAGAAGTTGCTCATGCGGATATCGCGGCCCGCGGAGACCACGGACACATCGTCCGCGTTGTTATGCACGATCAGGTTGCCACGCGCGCTGGCATTCAGGACCGGGACGGGCTTCTCGGCAAAGGTGCCGTCGCCGCGGCGAGGAGGAAGGTACCAGCCGTGGCCATCGGCGGGCACGTCTTCGGCCTCGCCCAGCGCTGTGCCCGCGTTGACAAGGTCGCGCCCCGCGCGGATCGCCACCGGTCCGCTGCCTTCATACCAGTTACCGAACGTGAGGGCCGAACCGACGCCATTGGCACGGGAAATGATCGACCCCGTGCGCAGGCCGACGATATCGCCATCGACCGCATAGAAGCGCGCCGGCTGGCTGCCGGGGACCGCGTAGCCCGAGGCCGTGGGTGGCGTGAAACTGAACAACGGGTAGGCCTGGTATGTAACTGCGCCGCCGTTGTTCGCCAGGAACACGCTGGCTGCCAGCCCGTCCGGGCTGATATTGCTCAGCTTCAGCGTGCCGTAGATGATCTTCACCGTGCTGCCGCTGAAAGCGGCGTTGAACGGATTTGGCAGGGCAGTGGGATCGGCGCCCGACTGCGTGATCCCGTAGCCCCCGGCGTAGATCGAGTCGGCGGCCAGCAGCTCCAGCTGGCCCGCGCCCATGCGGGCGTATTGCGGCCCCACCGGCGACGGGGCCAGCATCAGCGTGGTGCTGGACTGGACCGGCCGGTTCGTTCCATCGATGGCGCCGGTGCTGGAATTGCCGTAGTAGAGACTGCCGCTGGCCGCCACCGCGCGCAGCACCGACGGCATCATGAAACGCCCGTCGGTCGCCGTATGGTTGCCGGAATAGCCATTGTCCGCCGCCGCGGTGGACGGCGTCAGATTACCGCCCGCGCTGAACAGGTCGATGGCGGTGCCCGGCGTCCACAGCGAGAACCAGGTCCAGCCGTCGCCGGTGTAGCTGGCGCCGTTGGCCCGGAACGGCGTGCCGTTGTTGACCAGCGCCACACGCCCCGGGTCGCCCACGCCGCCGAGCACCAGGTCGCCGCGCGCGTCGATGCGCACGCCGGCATCGCCGGGTACCAGCACCGGCCCGCCGCCGGCGATGGAGGACGTGGCCTTGTACACGTCGTAGGCGCGCGATTCGGCGGGATCCGCGCGGTCGAAACGCAGCTCGATGCCGCCCACCGAACCGGCCTCCATGCGCAACGCCCCGCGCAGGTTGACGAAGGTGCTGTTGATATCGCTATATACCCCCGAGTAGCGGGTGGCCGGCGTGACGTCACCAGTCTGCGAGGAGAAGGCGCGCACTTCCGCCACGGGGTTGAGCCCTCCGCCGATGCGGATGTCGAGGTCGCCGCCGCCGGTCAGGGTGAGCTGCTTGCCATCGGCCGAAACGCGGCCCGTGCTGGCCACCGCCAGGTTCAAGCCCTGGCTGCGGGACACAAAGCTGCCGGATGCGGTCATGCGCGACGACAGCATGCCGGCGTCGCCGCCGGCCTCCAGCACCAGGTTGCCGCCGCCCAGCGTGCCGATGCCGGTGAACCCGACCAGGAACGGCGCGCTCGCGAACAAGTCGTAGCCGTCCATCTGGCCGGCCACATAGCTGCCGAAGTTGACCCACCAGGCGGTGGGCACGCCTTCGCTGCCTGTCACGGCGCTGCCGGTGCCCTGGCGCCACAGCCAGTTGCCAACGGCGGTGGAGCCGACGTGGGCGCGTAGGGCGCCGATCGCGTCGGTCCGGGACTGGTTGCCTCTGACGCCGATCAGGTCACCCTTTACGTCGCCCTGGGCGCGTACCAGCACATTGCCGCCGTGCTCCGGGTACCAGGCGCGGTACAGGCTCTGGCTGCCGCCATCGATATACGGCGCAAACGTCGTGCCATCCGGGCCCAGCAGCGTGCCGTCGAAGGCAGTGGCGCGTGGCAGGTTGTACGCCGCGCCCACGCCGGCGGACTGCGTACCGGCGGTGTAGACGCCGAACGGCGAGGTCATGGTGAAGTCACCGCCCGAGATCAGGTCCAGGTCACCGGTGCCGGTGCGCAGCACGCTGAAGAGCTGCTGCCGGGCTGGCTGCAGCTGCGTCCTGTACACCGGGGGCGTGCCGTCCTTGACCTTGACGACCAGCAAGCCATACCCCAAGTCGTTGAGGTTCTTGACCTCTTGCTCGCCGCCCCATTGGTCCAGGTCGATCGGCGTGCCGGGCTCGATGCCGATAACTTCCAGCGAATCCCCCGCCCACACGTATTCGCCCGGCAAGCCGGTGCCCGGCAACAAGACGTTCGTCGAGACCAGGCCGTAGTGGGTGTCGGCCAGCAGCATGGACGCCTGCTTGCCGTGCGTCTGCAAGGCGCGCGTGTCCGCGGCCTGCGTGTCGGCGCCACTCACCAGCCGCACCGACCACGATTGCGAGCCCTCGGGCAGCATCGGCGCCAGCGCCCAGTTGCGGCCCTGGTTGCCGCTGGCGTCCCCTGGGCGCAGCGACACCATGACCGCGTCGTCCGGCAGCTTGACCACCGTTTCGCTCGGGATCACCGCGCCCTTGCGCAAGGCAAGTGCGTTCGCCAGGTAGACCCCTGGCGCGGTCTCCACGCTCGTGCCGGTCTGCGGCAGCGGCACGCCGGCAGGCCAGGTCATGGCCGCCACGCTGGCTCCGCCGGCAAGCCGGTTGCCGGCATCGAGCTGCATGCCGCTGGCCAGCGTCAGCGGCTGCGACAGCACCGTACCCGCCGCTTGCACGACATTGCCTTGCGCATCGCGCACCGCGCCGCCCAGTATCGTACCGGCTGGCAGCACCAGGTCCGCCGCCAGCGTGGCGCGCGCGGGCAGCACCGTGCCGGGACGCAGGCTCACCGCCTTGATCGGCAGGTCGTAGTTGAGCGTGCGGCCGGACAGGAAGAAGGTGTCTTCCGCCAGCGTGACCAGCTGGCCCTGCGGGATGACGACATCGCCGCCCCAGGGCACCCTGCCCTTGACCAGCACCCAGCCCTGATCGTCGGGGGTGACCGGCAGCGCCGAGGCGTCGAAGCCATCGGTCAGGCTGCCATAGACATTCAGGTTGCCGCCCGCGCGCAGCACCAGCGCGCCGGCTTCGCCGGAGCCATAGACGCCGGTCTGCTGCGTGCGCGGGTTGACGCTGGCATAGCGGTAGCGCGACAGGTCGATGTCGCCGTCGATGTGCAGGTCGCCATCCGGCGTGGCGCTGACGATCTCCACGCCCGGGCGCAGGTGGAAAGCATCCGCGTAGCCGCGCAGGCCGGCGAGCTTGCGGTTCATCAGGTCGCCGTTGGCCAGCGCATTGCTCATGAACACCAGGCTATCTGCGTGCTTGGCGTCCAGGTAGGCCTGGTTGATGACCTGGTAGGGACGGCCGTCGGCCATCGGATCGGTGCCCCAGGCCGCGTCCTTGTAAGACCAGAAGCCGTTGACCGCGATGGAGCGCGCGCCGTCGATGCGCAGCGCGCCGCTGGCGTCGATATCGATATCGTTGCCGGTGGCGCCGCCCAGGCGCGGGGCGTTGAGCTCGACCGTGCCGAGCGACTGTGCGCCTGCGCCGGTGCCGGCGCGCAGGTCCATGCGCGCGCCGCGCTCCAGCGTGAGCCGGCCCGTGCCGGCGTTGATCTCGATGGTGGCGCGGTTGGGCGCTTCGATGACCTGGCCGTAGCTGTCCACGCGCAGCACCGTGCCGTGCGCGTCGAGCAGTGCGCCGCCGCCGATGGTGACGCCGTTGCGCGCGGCCAGGCGGATGCTGCCGACCTGCTCGCCGCTGGCGTCGATGGTGCCGGTCACGGTCAGCTTGCCGCCGTCCACCGACACGCTGACCTCGCGCGCCTTGAGCTCGTCGCCGATGGCCAGGTCGCCCTGCTTGAGCTGGAAGCTGCGGATGCCGGAGAGCTTGCCGTCGTTGAGGCGCTGGTTCAGTCCCGTGAAATCGGCGATATGCTGCGCGCGGATATCCGCCCCGCCGGCCGCAAACGGCACCAGGGTGCCGCCGGCATCGTAGTGGCCGCTGCTGCCGCCCAGCACGCTGCCGCGCAGGTCGATGGTGCCCGCGCCCGCGCCCAGCGCGAGCGCGGTGAGCTTGCCCGCGCGGTTCTCCTTGGCGGAAACGTCGATCAGCGCGCCCGCCGCCTGGCGCACGTCGCCGGCGCGGCTTTCCAGCACCACGTCGCCGCCCCAGCTGTACTTGCTGACGTCATAGAAATCGAGCTTGCGCCCGGCCAGGTCGAGCCGCGCGCCGTCGCGCAACACCACGTCGCGCTCGGCGGACACGGTGAGCTTGCCACTGGGCAGCACTACCGTGCTATCCAGCGCCACACTGTTGCCGTTGAGCGAAATCTCCGCGCCCAGGGCTTCGGCCAGGGCCTTGCCGGACAGGGCCGGCGCGGCGGCACCGGCAGGCGCGGTCAAGCGGATGTCGCCGCCGGCGGTGATCTTGTTGACCGAGCCCGCCTGGCCGGTCAGCAGCGGCGTGTTGAGATTCAGGTTGCCGCCGCTGTAGGCATAGCCCTTGGTGGCGTCGTCCCAGGCGCCTTGCGACTGGTAGACCGCGAGCGACCCCTTCTGGTTGGCGGTGATGCGCTCGCTGGCGTTGAGGTCGACCTGAGCGAAGCCCAGCACCATCCGGTCCATGGCGTGGATGGTGTCGGGGCGGCTGTTGGGGCCATAGCCGAACTCGATCTGCTTCGCGTCGACCTGCAGGCGGCCGCTGCCCGTGCCGGCGCCGCCGGTTGCCACCAGCCCCGGCGCATTGGTCGCGCCGTTCCACACCAGGATGTCGGTGTGGATGCGGGCCAGCGCATCGGCACTGCCATAGCCCTGGATGGCCGGCGTGCCCAGCACCAGGCGCGCGAGCGAGGACTTGCCGGTGGCCGGGTCGATGGTGGACAGCTCCACCGAATCATAGAAACGCAGCGCGTCGCGCGCGGTCAGCGCCAGGTTCTCCAGCGCCGGCGCGCCGGTGCTGGTGTCGCCCTTCAGGAGCCGGTCCAGCACCTCCTGGTTCAGCGTCAGGCCTGGCGGCAGCGCATTGCGCGCGGCCAGGTCCGCCAGCGTCGCCTGGTTGCCCGCGTTGATTGCGCCGACCGACAACACCAGGTTGCGGGTGCCATAGCGTGCCGCGTCGCGCAGGTTGAAGCTCTGGTCGGTCGAGGCAGCGATGGTGCCTTCGGAATACAGCGGCGTGGTGCCGTGGCAGACAGCCCCCGGGCTGCAGGCCCCGATGTCGATGCGGCCCGCGCCCCGGAGGGGATCCGCGCTGTAGCCGGGAGCCAGCATGTCCAGCCAGCCGTTGGAGACCGCCAGCACGCTGCTGGAGCCCGGGTCGTAGACATAGCCGTTGGTGGAATCCCAGGCCGCCTTGCCCTGCCCCAGCGTATTGATGCCGCCGCCCTGCTCCACGAAGATGCCGCCGGACTTGGTACTGGTCACCAGGTACACCTCGGCGGCCTTCAGCACCGCGCCTTCGCGCAGGAAGATGCTCCACGCCCCGCTATCGAACGTGGCGATGTTGGCGCGTTGCCTGCTGCCGGTGTAGTCGACATAGCGCACTGACGGCAACCCGCCGATGCCGATGCGCGAGGCGCCGATGGCATTGATATCCGCCGCGTACAGCGAGGTGCCGCTAAAACCCGGCGTCGGCGCCGCGCCGGCGGCCAGGATTTCGTAGCTGGTTTCGCCCATCATCAGCGCACTGCCGCCAAAGCCGCCTGCGGCGGGCGCATACAAGGTGCGCCCCGCAAAGTGCAGGACAGGTTCATCGCCAGGGGCGCGCGGCGCACTCGGCGCGAAGGACAAGCGCAGTGTCTTGGCGTCCCGCTCCAGCTGGACGCGTGGCACGCCCTCGCGTGCGGCCTGGGCCAGCGCGAAATCCGCGTAGCTCATCTCGTTGTATTGCGAATAGCTGCGCAATACGTCGGCAGGCGTCAGGAAGACCTGGGTAGGCACGGCACTGCGGATGCCGGTGTTGGCCACGCCCAGCTGCGCCGAGGCCGCGTACGAGCCATTGCGCATGGCCATGGCGCCACCGGCCGCCAACGTGCCATGGCCAAGCCCGTTGAGCTCGACGCGGAACGCGCCGGGCAACAAGGCGAAGGTGGAAGGCAACAGCGTGTAGGTGCCAGCGGGCAGGCCCGGCACGCCGGCGCCGATGGTGATTTGGCGGCCAATGGCCGGATCGCTGGCCCCTTTCTCGGCCACCACCGGCGCATAGCCGGGCTGCACGCCCGGCACGATCGCATAGACCGGGTTGGTCGACAGGCCCGGCAAGGTGAAGCCGCCGCGGGCGCCGACCTGCACCAGCGGATTCATGCGCGCGTCCACCGAGCCACCGCGCCCGGCGAGGAAGGCCGCGCCGGTGAGCGTGCCGCCACCGCTGAGGTCCAGCACCGCGTCCTGCCGCACGTCGATCGTCTTGCCGGCCAGGGTGATGGCCGGGCCATTACCCACGCCGTTGAACGCCACGTCCTTGCCGTCGTGCAGGTAGCTGAGCCCGTCGAGCGAGCCGCCATAGGGCATGACCAGGCCGTTGGCGCTGATCGAGCTCACGCTGCCCGGCAGCAGGTTCAGGTGCTCCGTCACAGCGCCATAGCCCACCGATCCCAGCTCGAGGTTGCCCAGCGGCGCCCGCACCACGCCACCCTGGTTGATGGTCGGGGCGCGCAAGGTCAGGCGGCCGAAGACGGAATAGGGCATGGCGGGCAGTTCATCGCCCACGCGCTCGATGTTGAGGTGGCGCGCCGGGTCGAATTCGCGCTGGACGTTGCCGTAGTTGTCGAGAAAACTGCGCTGTCCGACCGTCACCGAACCACTATCGCCCATGCCCGGGTAGATCTGCGCGGCCGCCAGCGTGAGGTTGCCGGGTACGCTCAGCGAGGCGGCGCGGTACATGCGCATGTCGCCGCGGCTGCGCAGGGTCGTTTCGTCGAAGGCACCTCGCTCCACCGTCAGCGATGTGTCAGCGTTGCGTTTAATGACGCCGCGCACGCCGAGCTGCGTGGCTGCCACCAGGTCCAGCAGATCCGCCTCGACTTGCAGCCGGGTGCCTTGCGACACCAGCGGCACGCCCACGGTGTTCACGGTGGGGTTGGGCATGTAGTAGAAGTCGGGCGGAACACGGGTCGTGCCGGCCAGGCGAACATAGGGCGCGGCCAGGCTGACCTGGGTGCCGGCAGCGGCATGCTCCGCCAGCGCGATCGCGCCGGTCGTCAGGCGCAAGCTCTGCCCTACGGCCAGGTTGACGTTGCCATCGAAACTGATCAAGCCGTTGGCCAATAGTGCAACGTTGTCGAACCCACCCGCCCCGATGCGGTCCACGCCAATGCGCCCGGCGCCGTAGGCCAGGGCGGCATCGCGCTCGCCGGGCCGCAGTCCGGCCGCCAGCGCGGTGGCGCCCTGCGTTTGCGCCACCACCAGCTCGCGCGCGGCCCGCACCGCGTCCTCGACGCTGGGGCTCTTCTGGGTATAGTTGTCCACCGGCCCGTAGGCCGGTGTCTCCAGGTTCAGCGCCAGCGTGCCGCCGGCGGCGCCCTGGCCGCCGGCGGCCGCGCGCAGGCTGCCGTCCAGGAACAGGCCGCGCAAGGAACTCAGCGCGATGACGCCACCGTCGCTCGCCACCTGCGTGGCGCCCAGCCCGGGCAGGTCCAGCCGCGCGGAAGCGCCAGAGGCATCGATGCGCGCGCCCGGCCGAACCACGACGAAGGCGTCCGCGGCGTCGATCTGGGTAGCGTCCAGGTTATGGCGCGCACCGATCTCGATCGTGCCACCCTGGCCCACCTTGCCATATACGTTCCCGCGCGCGTCGACAGCGGTGACCGCGCGCCCGGCGGCATCGAGCACGGCGCCGTTGCCGATCCAGATCGACATGGCATCGGCGATGCCGTTGGGCCGGTCCGCCTGGTTGCCGGTGCCAAGCTTGCCCGGCAGCAATGCGATATTGCCGCCCCAGGCGTTCAGCGTGCCCTCGACGGTGATCTGGCCATTGCCCTGCAGGGTCAGCGCACGGCCCGGATCGACGGTCACGGTGGCGCCCTGCCCGATGACCAGCGGCGCCTGGGTGTAGACAGAACCGGCCGACAATGCCAGGTCGGCGCCGCCGCGCTGGGTCAGCGTGGCCTTGAGCAGGTCTTCCTGCCACAGGGGCGGCAGCCAGCGCTCCAGGACTTGCGCCGGATCGGCGCCACTTGCCACCGCGTGGCCCGCAGAGGCGTCAAAGCGCAGCACCGGCATCGCTACCGCCACGTTGGCATCCCGGGCGACCTGCACGCCTTGCTGGGCGGCCACGGCGTAACGCGAGAAGCCGCTCTGGAACACCTCGTTGCCGATCACCAGCAGCGGCTTGACCGCCACCGCGCCCGGCAGCTTCGTGCCGGCCAGCAGCCTGGCGCCCTCGGCGAGCACCACGTCCTTGGGCAACGGCGTGCCGGCCTGCAGGGTGCTATTGAACTCGGGCACGGGGATGCCGTTGGGAAAGACGTCCGCAGGCACCACGTAGCCCGGTGCCAGGTCGCCCGATGAGCCTACCAGCACGGTACCGGCGGGGGCGATGTTGCCATTGGAATAAAAGCGGCCCTTGTCGTCGATGACCGCGAAGTTCCAGGTCGTGCCGCGCGGCACCAGCCACGGCGCTTGCAGCGTGACCTTGCGCGTCGCGCTGAACAGCGGGTTGCCTTGCATCGCCTGGCCCGGCGCCACGATGTCCGCCGTGTACGTGAAATCACTGGGCAGCACCGTGCCGGCCGGCAGCGTGACGGACTGCGCCAGCGTCAGGTTGACCGATACCGACTGGCCCGCCGGCAACAGGCCGCTGTCGGCCAGCAAGCCGCCGCCGATGGCAATGCCCACGCCGGTATCGATGGTGAGCGTACCCCCGCCCTTGACACCATAGCCGCGTAGTTCGCCGTTCATCCGCAACGCGCCGGAACCTTTGCCAGCGACGTCGTTCTGGTTGGACAACAGCGTGATATTGCCGCCCCGCCCGCCTTGCACCTTGTTGCCGGCGAGCAGCGCCGCGCCCGACGACACATCCAGCACGCTGCCCGTGCCAAGGGTGACGTCGCCAGTGCTGCTGATGGTGATCGCACCACCGTTGACGTAGGGCAGCCCGCCGATCCGGGTGAAGTCCAGTTCGAGGTTGGACCACAGCCCACGCCCATCCAATGTGACACCTTGCCCCACCGAAACGCCGGGCGTATAGCCCTTGGCCGGTAACGCCGCCACCGGCACATCCAGCCAGGCGCCACCGGCGCTGCTGGTGTACTGATTGATCATGTTGCCCAGCGCGATGCGGCCGCCGCGCGCCGCGAGGTCCGCCCGCACATCCACCTGCGTGGCATGCAGCGCGAGGTCGCCGCCCGCGGCCACTTGCACGGGGGCGCCAACGTCGATGCCGTCCCTGGCGTAGACCTTCAAGGCGCCCAGGCCTAGCCCGTTGATCCACCCGGCATCCAGGCGCAACTTGCCCTTGCGCTCGTCGGGCAGCGCGTCCGTCATGGCCAGGCCATCCGCGATGCCTTGCACGACGCCGATATCCACCTGTTTCACCAGTGCCTGCGGGCTGTCGCGCAGCATGCCGGTCTTGCTGTCGTAGATCGGCGTGAGCTGCCCGACGATCAACTGGCCGGCACGTGGCGCGGCGATCTGCGATTGCTTGTAGCCGTCCAGGCTGCCATCCCGCGCGTCGCGCTGGCGATCGCCCTGGAATACCGTGGTGTCGATATGGCCTTCGAGCACCGCGGACTGCGTGCCAACAACCACGCGCCCGGCATCGCGCCCGACCGTGTAGCCGTTCTCCAGCCGCTCGCCCGGCGCGATCAGCGGGCTGAGGAAGTATTCCGTGGTGTTCTTGCCCCAGCGCGCGTGCGTGTTCTCGAAGCCGCGATACAGCCCGGTGTAGAGGTTGTCCGCAGGCGCGGTAGCCAGGTTATACAAGCGAGCGTCAGCTCCCCTGAGCCAGGTCTGCTTGATGATGCCGCTCTGCACGTTCAGCGAACCGCCGGAGACGTTGATGCCGGACCCGGCCTGCGTGACCAGCTCGCCGCCGCTGAAGGCCACGGTGCCGCCCTGCGCCGCCCATTCGCCGATGCTGTGGCCGCCGGTGCTCAGGTAGCCGCTGACTTCCAGCAGGCCGCCGCCCGTGTACATGCGCTCGGTGGCATAGCCGTTGGTGCCCGCGGCGACGCGCACCAGGGTGCGGCGGTCGATCCAGATGTTGGCGTTGTTGAGCAGCTTGCTGTCGCGGTTTAGCGGCGCGTCGCGTTGCTCGTTGCCCTGCACGTTGATCATGACGTTGTTGGATTCCATCGCCACGCTGACGCCCACGGCGCCGGCCACGTCGATCGCGGCGCGGTCCGCCACGCGCGTGCGGCGCACGGCGCCCACCATTACCTGGCCGCCGGTGGCGAGCGTCATGGAGTCGGACTGGAAGTCGACGTCGCCGCTGGAATCGATCTTCACCAAAGACTGGTCGCGCCGGTTGTAGGCGCCATCGCTCGGCCGCGCGGAATCCTTGATCAGCGCATCGCGCTGCGCATCCAGGGCGGTTGCGTTGCTGTCGTCGAGCAGGATCGCGCTGACGCTGCCGGGCGCCAGGATCACCCGGCTCTCGGCGTCGCCTACGGCTGTGAGGTGCAGCGTGCCGCGCGTGTTGACCGAGGTGCTGGCAAGCGCCACGCCGGACTGCTCCACGCTGCGGCCAACCAGCGTGATGTCGCCGGTCGCCGCCTGGAGAAAGCCGCTATTGCTCACGCGGCCTGCCAGGCTGCCGGCGTTGCGCTGCACGCTGACCTCGTTGCCGCGCGTGCTCGAATCCTGGTTGGCGTCGGTGCCAACGCCCTTGCGGATGATGAAGCTGTCGCCGGCGGCCAGCGTGACCTGCCCGCCAGGCGTGGAGATGGAACCGTGGTTGTGCGCTTCGCGCCCGGCCAGGAGTACATAGCCGCCACCTTCGGTCACCGACTGCGGCTTGCGCGTTGCGATGCGCGCGCCGGCCTGGACGATCACGTCGCCCGTGGCATTGCCGTTCGATGACGTGCTCGGGGTGCTGACCAGGTCGTTGGCAAAGGTCGGCACATAGCCGACACCCAGCGCATCGCTGTAAAGACCCTTGCGGAATTGCGAATCCGTCATGCCCGCTGCTGCCGCCACCAGGTTGCGCGTGTCGACCTGGCTGCTGCCCGAGAACAGGATGCCGTTGCGGTTGACGATCATCACCGTGCCGTCTGCCTTGATCTGCCCCTGGATCTGGCTGGGCCGCGCCTGCGGATCGTTGACGCGGTTGAGCACCGACCAGCTCGGCTGCTGGTCGAACTGCACCGTCGTGTTGCGGCCGACGTTGAAGGTCTCCCAGTTCAGGATGGCCTTGTCCGCGGTCTGCCGGACGGTAACCTGCGTCCTGCCATCGACGACCTTCTGCCCGGTCTCCTTGTCCAGCGGCCTCGCATTGATCCAGCCCGCGGTGAGGCTGTTGGTATCCACCTTCAGGCCGCCTTCGGCCAGGCCATCGGGCACCGACGCATCGTTCATCGCAGCCTGCCGCGCAGCGGCCTGCGCGGCCTGCATGGCAGCGATGCCGCGCGCCGCCACGTTGAGGTTGTCGATGGAGCGTTGCAGTTGTTCGTTAGCGCGTTGCTGCTGCGCCTGCGGGTTGGTCAGCGATGCGGCGGGCTGGCCATTGGGCAGGCGGCCGGTTGCAGCCGCCGTGTCCTGCATCAGGTTCTTTTGCGCCATCCAGGCGCGGCTGAAGGCTTGTTGCGCATGCGCGCTGTGCATGCTGCCACCGGCTGCCACGAGCAACGCGATGGCGTGGGCCAGGGGTCGGATCGTGAGTACCGTTCTGCTGAATCGCGTTGTCTGTCGCGAGGGCATCTTCTTGTAGTGAACGCGCATGTTCATTCTGGCTTCCATTCCCGTCTAGCTCATTCGGCGTGGCCCGCTCGCCCGGCATTGCCCGGCATTGCTTGGCGAACAGGCACTGCGATCATGTCCATCGATGGCAAGCGCCGTCGATGCTCCTGGGATCTAGACCGTTGGGCGCGGGGGAATCGGCAAGGTTTTATTTGAAGATTTCGTGACAGGGGGATAGGGGGGGTTATTGGGGGGGTATTGGGCGGCTTCTGGTTGCTGTTGGCGTTTGGGGGCGGGGTTTTATTGCTTCTAGCTGCTGGCGCGGCTGTACGGTATTGGCTGTTTTAGAACGTGTGAGATGTCACTTTTCTTTACTCGTAAAGAAAAGTAACCAAAAGAAAGCGATCCTTGCAGGAGGCTGGCTTTTCTGGGTTGCGCAGCCCGGTGGATTCGTCGTCAGGCCCCGGGTTCTAACGGCCTCGTGCCGTTACCGGTTTAAAGGACCACTATCCAGCAAATGACGCTGGTTTCGTGGTGAGGCTGCTCGGTAGCGGCATCCCTGCTCGTTCACACATCTGCCGGTACCGGTCCGAAGCGCCACGATATATCACACCATGATGGTTTCGTGGTGGGGTGGGCGCGGTGAAGAGATTCTTCGGGCCTATCAAATCGGTGCCACCGCGCCCACGACGGAAACGGGACGCCTGCAACTTCGTGGCCGCCCACACCGCGAGCGACAGACGGCTTCAAATTCGTGGTGGAATCTACCGGTGGGGGCCACCACGAATCCTTGGGCATTGGCTGGGTCGTGATGATCTAAACTGGTAACGGCACGAGTCCATTAGCACCCAGGGCCGTACGACGAAACCATTGGGATTCCCAATGACGCCACGCCAGCCTCCTGCAAGGATCGCTTTCTTTTGGTTACTTTTCTTTACGAGTAAAGAAAAGTAACATCTCACACGTTCTAAAACAGCCAATACCGTACAGCCGCGCCAGCAGCTAGAAGCATTAAAACACCGCCCACCCACGTCAGCAGCAACCAAAAGCCCCCTAAGAAACACCTAACTAAGCAACACAATCCCCCCCGGCAACGACCGCACCTCCAACCCAAGTGAGCGCTGTATCTGCGCAATCGCCTTATCCAGCGACCGAATCTGAAACCGCCCCGTCACATGTCTGCCTGCCGCCCGCTTATCCAACAGCACCACCCTGCCCGGCCGGTAGCGATTGATCTCCTCAACCACCTCATGCAATGGTGTATCGGCAAACCGCAGGTAGCCATCGCGCCACGCCGGCATCCATGTCGGATCGACATGCACGATGCGCCCGAGCGCAGCACTATCGTAGGTGAGTTGCTGCTTGCCGCTCAGCGTCGCGATGCCTGCGCCGTGCGCCACCTGCACGGTCCCCTCGACGCAAGTCACGCATACACCGGCAGGCGTGACCCGCACTTCAAACCGGGCGCTCTGCGCAAACGCGCGCCCCGGCCCGGCGACAACCGCGAACGGCCGCGGCGCGTTCAAGGTATCGACAGCGGCTTCGCCGGCGATCAGGTCGATGCCCTGCACACGCCCCGCGCCGGAGCGCACGGCAATACTGGTGCGCGTATTCAGCTCCACGGTGACATCCTCGGCCAGCGCCAGCCGGCGTTGCTCGCCGGTCGCGGTGCGGTAGTCCGCGCGCATCTCCTCCACGGAAGGCCACAGGCCCAGCGGCGGCCGGATGACGGCCACCGTCGCCGCGGCTGCCGCCGCGCTCATGGCGCCGCCGAGAAATGCACGCCGCTGCCAGTTCGGCGCGCGCGGCGTCCTGGCAAAACGCAGGCTGGCCGGGTTGCGGGCCACCACCAGCTGGCTGGCCTCGCCCAGCTGCGCCCATCGCTGCCGTGCCACGGACAAAGCAGCCCGGTTGGCGGGATCGGCCATGCACCAGCGCCGCAGCGCGGCGCCGTCGGCCTGCGTCATCTCGCCCGCCGCCACGCGGCGCACCCAGGCGAGCGCCTGCCGCTCGATCGCGTCGAGCGTGCGTTCCGGTTGTCGCGCAGGAATCATCATTCGTATCATGGCATCAAGCGAGCCGCCACCGTGGTTTGCCCATGGACATAGACAAGACGGTTGGGAAGCAACAGATCGGCATGCTTTTTTTCATCCATGCTTGGGGCTATGGGCCATGCAGTACTCATGGGCCCGCTTGAGCTCCAGGCCGATCAGCCGCGGCGACACGCCGAAGCGCACCGCGGCCTCCTGGTTCGAGAGTTCATCGACCCGCACCGCGAGGAAGATCGCCCGCCGGCGTGGCGGCATGCTTTCGATAAGGCGTGCAACGGCCTCGACCTCGTCACGCGCCGCGACCGTTTGCGCGGGGCCGGGCGCGGGATCGACGATCTCGGCCATGAGCGTCTCCATTTCTTCTGCGCTCATGTAGCGGCGGTCGCGCTGCAGCCGGTCCAGCGCCAGGTTGGTGGCCATGCGCATCAGGTAGGCGGCCGGGCTCTTGACCGGCTCGCCCTCCTCCTTGCGGTCTTCCAGGTGCACCCAGGTATCGTGCAGCGCATCGCTGGCGAGCTCGGCCGAGCCCAGGCGCCATGTCAGGCGGCGCTTGAGGTCGTCGTAGCGTTGCGCAAGCAGCTCGCGCAAGCTGGAGCGGCTGGAGTCGCTCATCTATCGGCTCGCCTGCCGGCCGCAGGGCGGCTGGCACGAGCCGGAGCGGGCCGCCGCGGCGTCACAGCGCACCGGCTTGACCAGCAGCACGAATGCCTTGGCCGGATCCCCGGGCGGCTGGCCCACATCGACGTGCTCCACGGTCTCGATGATGGCCGCATCGCGTGCCTTGTCGCCGGTGGTGTCCAGCAGGCGCACGTGCGCAACGTGGCCGGCCGCGTTGAGCTGCACATAGAGCGCGAGGCGATAGTCCCCGAGCGCGAGTGCGGGCCGCGCGCATAGCGCCTGATAGACCTGCGACTGCACGGCGCCGTCATATTGCCGCGCGGCGCTGGCCGGGGGCTGCGCGACGGCCGTGTCCGCGTAGCGCGGCGCGGGCACCAGCACGAAGGCATCGGCCGCGGCTGCCTGCACGCTCAGCCCCGTGCCCTCGAGCATCTTGCGCAAGGCGTTTTCCGGGCTGAAGGTGCCGTGGACAGCAGTCGAGGTTCGCCCCGCTGCCAGCTCGGAGGAAAAGAAGACGGACAGGCTGGTCTGCGCGTCGTATTGCGCCAACGCTTGCTTGAGCGGCTGGGCCGGCAGGTCGAATGCCATCTCCACCGCGCCGCGGTTGGCGGGCTGCTGGGCGCGGGTCTGCTGGCAGGCGAGGCAGAGGGCCAGGACCGCCATATAGACGACCAGTGCGCGCGCACCGGGGGCTGCGACCAAGCTTGCCATCACTATCCAATGCCATGTGCGTTGAGGAGTCCTTGCCGCATCGAGCGCGTGGCCCAAGTGCATACCCGTGCGCATCGTAGGGATCCAATGTGACGCCGCCGTGAAGGCGTGCCAGCCACTGCCGTGACATGGCTCACTCCTCCTGGCCGGGACCCGCCGGCTGCTGCGTCTCGATCGCGATAAACAACCGCGCGTTGCCACGCTGGACCAGCAGCGCCACCGCGCCGTCCGCCGCGCTGGCCTCGTCGGCCAGCGCCTCGATGCTGTCGACCGGCTGGCCGTTGACGGCGAGAATCACGTCGCCGGCGTTCATGCCGGTGCGCGACGCAGTCGCATTAACGCGCTGCACCAGCAGGCCACCGTCGATACGCAGCACCTGCCGCTCTTGCGCCCACAGCGGCCTGACCATCATGCCCAGCGGCGCGTGCCCGGGCGCCGCCGTGCGCGCCACCCGTGGCGCGTCGAAGCGATCGGGCCGCACCTCCAGCACGAGCGCGGCGCGGTCCCGCCAGATGCGCAGCGGGACGACAACGCCGGGGGCCAGGTCCGCGATGCAGATCAGCGCATCGGCGGACTGCACGACGTCGCGCGCGCCCACCTGCAGGATCACATCGCCCGGCTTCATGCCGGCCCGGCTGGCGGCCCCGCCGGGCTGCGCATAGCTCACCAGCGCGCCCGCAGGCCGGGGCAGGCGGAACGAATCGGCCAGCGCCTGCGAGACCTCCTGCACCGTCACGCCGATACGCCCGCGTGTCACCGCGCCCTGGCGCAGCAACTGGTCCTTGATGCGCATGGCCACATCGATGGGAATGGCGAACGACAAACCCTGATAGCCGCCGCTGCGGCTGTAGATGCGCGAATTGATGCCGATCACCTCACCCTTGAGGTTGAACAGCGGGCCGCCGGAGTTGCCGGGATTGACCGGCACGTCGGTCTGCAGGAAGGGCATGTACTCGGCGCCAGGCAGCACCCTGCCCTTGGCGCTGACGATACCGGCCGTGACCGAGTTACTGAAACCATAGGGTGAGCCGATGGCCAGGGCCCAGCTGCCCACCTCCACGCTCGCGGCGTCGCCGATCTTCACCGTCGGCAAGCCGGTGGCGTCGATCTTGAGCAGGGCGACGTCGGCAACGGCATCCAGCCCGATCAGCCTGGCCTTGAACTCGCGCCGGTCGGTCAGCTTCACGCTGACCAGGGACCCGCGCGCGACCACGTGCGCGTTGGTGAGGATATAGCCGTCGCCGCTAAGGATAAAGCCCGAGCCCAGGCTGGTCTCGTCGACATTGTCCTGGCCCTGCGCACGCCCGCGCAGCGGATCGGGCAACGCCTCGCGGGCCACACCGATGTTGACCACGGCCGGGCCGTTCTCGCGGACCAGCCGCGAGAAATCGGGCGCGGCTCGCCACGCCGCCGCCTGCAGCGGCGCGCATCCGGCCGTGCCTGCCGCCAGCGCGAAAAGCAGCGCCATGGTGGCAAAAGCCAGCGAGCGCCGCGCAAGACCGCCGCGGCGGCCCGGGTCCAAAGCCATCGCCACGTCAGCTCGCTTGCGCGCCATCCAGCCCCAGCTCCAGCACCATGGGCTGGCGCATATCCGGCGGCGGCGGCTCGGGCAACGCCTTCGTCATCAGCACCGCGCGCAGGTCCGCGTCGGCCTGCGGATTGCCCAGCGAGTCGAACTCCATGCGCTCCACACGGCCATTGGGAGCAAGCCACACACGCATCACCAACGACGCGGACGGCTGCGCGCGGGCCTGCATCCAATCCTGCAAACGCAGGGCGCTCGCGTCGGCCGGGTCCCCCAGCCGCGCCTGGAACTCCGTGCTGGCCAGTTGCGCATAGCGCATCCAGTGCTGCGGGAACGGCTGCGCCGGGGCGGCGGCGGAAGACGCCGCGCCCAGGCCCAGGCCCACCAGCCCCAGCGTACGGAGCAAACGCCCCCACATTTTCCGGGGCGCAGCCAGCTTGCGCGCGGCAGGACTGGCCTGCCGGCTTGGCTCAATCGGGGAATGCATCGAAGTTCCTGTCTTTCGTCATGGTGCGTTGGCCACTACGCGGCGGCTGCCTCTTCCTGCGCAGGAGCATCCGCAGTTGCATCCGCAGCTGTATCCGATGCCGCCGGCTGGAAATTGCGCAGATGCAGGAAAAACTGGCCCATCATCTGCGTCCACAGCTGCAGCGCCACGGTGAGATAGTCGGGGCCCACGCCGCCGGAGATCACCACGTCCATCTCAAGCACCAGGAATTCGCCGTGCTGCGCGACGCGCGCGAAGCGCTTGGCGCGATGCCAGTCGCCCAGCACACCCTCGGGCAACGCGCCGCCTTGCACCCGCAGCGGACAGCTCAGCGTGAAATCCAGGTACGCATCCGGCGCAGCCGAGTTGCCCCAGAGGACCTGGAAGCCAACGCCGTGGCTGGCGCTGTGCAGGCGCAGCACGCCGTCCTGCTCGATGGCCGTCACGGCGCAGCCGGCGGCCTTGATGGCATCGCAGACCTGCTCCGAAGTCACTGCCATCAGCAGTGCGGGTTGGCTGTCTGCCGAGGTGTCGATCTGGGTTGCGGTGGTGTTCATGGGTATCCTGGTGTTGAAATGATTGGGACTTGGATTGGGACTTGGATCGGGATTGAGGCTTGCGTGACCGGGCGCCGTGATCCGCGCCCGCATCCTTTTTAGTTCGCCTTGTGCAGCACGGCATCCAGCGCGGCGGTGTCGATGCTGGCCGCGCCTGGCGCCACCAGCTTCTCCATATAGGCCTGCACGAGCTGCTGCTGGCGTTGCTGGCGCATCGCCGCCACCAACTGCGGCTTGATCTCGTCGAGCGTTGCGGTGCGGCCAGCCTGCGTGTCCAGCAGCTTCACCACATGAAAGCCCGCGGCCGATTGCACCGGGTCGCTCACCTGGCCAACCTTGAGCCTGGCAACGGTATCGCGCACTTCCGGCAGCATCTGCGCCAGCGGCAGCGTGCCGACCTCCCCGCCGCGTTCGGCACCGCGGGGATCCTGCGAGCGGCTCTTGGCGAGCGCCGCGAAATCGCCCTGGCGTGCCTGCGTGGCCAGCTTGCGGGCTTCGTCGCGCACCTTGGCCGTGGCCGCGGCATCGCTGCCCTGGGTGGCCAGGAAGATCTGCGCGACGCGGTAAGTGGCGGGCACCTGGAAGTTCGCCTTGCCGTCTTCATAGGCCGCCTTCACCTCGAGCTCGGACGGATAGCCCGCCGGCAACTGCGTGACCGACTCCAGGTAGGTAGAGGCAACGATCCGCGCGGAGATCTCGCGCACAGCGGCATCGACGCGCGCCTTCACCTCGGGTCGTTCCGCCCAGCCCTTGCCCTGTGCCTCGCGCAGCAGCGCTTCACTGGCCAGGCGCTGGCGCAGCCAGCTCTCGATGCCCGCGCGGTTGCTCCTGGCCGCGGCGCGGTCCGCTTCCGGCAGGCCTTGCAGCAGCCGCTCCACGTCATCCTGGCCAACGGTGACCGAGCCGGCGCGCGCCACCACCGGGCCGCTTGCCGGTGCGGGCTCCGCCGCCTGCACCGGCGCTGCGCTCAGCCACGAGGCCAGCAGGACGCCGATGGCCGTGCGCACGGGCGGCAGCATGGACTGGACGTGCGATTTCATTCGAATCATCTGTGTCTTACCTTTTTTCTCTGTGAGCGCGGGCGAACGCTTGCGCGGGCCGGCGGCATCGCCTTGCCCGCGCGCTGGCCCGCGCGCCTCATGACATCGCAGCAACATGACAAAACACTCACGCCCCAGCAACAGCAGGCTCGGCGCCACCGCCATGCACGGTCCGTTGCCGGCTTTGCGCGTCATGGGCGTGGCGCCTCTGCCGCGCCCGTGGCGCTCGTGGTGCTCGTGGTGCTTGTGGCACTTGCGGTGCTCGTGGTGCTCGCCGCAGCCTTGACCTCGGCGGCCGCCTGCGCGGGTGCGTCGGCGGCTGCCGCAGCGCCGGCCACGAAGCGCCCTTCGTACAGCTTGTCGCCGTACTCCTGCGCGATCTGCTCGAACTTCACCCGGCTCTGCGCCGCGAAGGGCTGGCGCGCGATCATCACCGTACCCAGGTCCACCGTCTCGTAGGCGCGCAGGATCTCCTGGCCCACTGCGTAGAGCTTCGCGTTCTTGGCCTCGCACTGTGCCAAGGTGGCGTGCTGCGTCTTGGCCTCCAGGGCCAGGCGCTGGCGGTCCGCCTCGGCCGCGCGTGCGAGCTTGAGCAGTTCGTCATAAGCGTTGCGGTACTGTGCAATCTGCGTGCTGGCCTTCTCGGCAACCGCCTGTGCCTGCTGTTGCGCCTGCTGGTTCCTGTCGCTCAGCCGCTCGCGCTCCTGGCGCTCGGCAGCGAGTTGCGCGCGGGCACGCTCCAGTTCCTTCTTCGCGTCGGCGTCCGCGCCGGATGGCGCGGCGCCGGCATGTGGCGCGCCGGCCTTGAGCGCGGCCAGTTCGTTCTGCGCCTGTTGCAGCTGCGTGGTGGTGATGCGCAACTGGGCGCGCAGGCGCTCTTCCATGGTCTGGGCCGGCTGGGCGTGAGCCGCTGCGCCGGCCATCATGAAGCTGGCGGCGAGCGCCAGCGGACGCCAGGCGCCGCGCAAGCGTGATGTGGATGACACGGTATCCCTCCTAGAAGCGCGTGTTGATCTCGACCTGCAAGATATCGATCGCCAGCGGCGGGCCATAGACCTCCTTGGTCGACGTCCAGCGGCCGGTCACCCACGTGTTCTTGTCGAGCGCGTACGAGCCGCCCACGTAGTAGCCGCGTGCGTTGGTGCCGCCCAGGTGGAAGGTCGAATCGTTGTAGCCGTCCGGCATGGCATCCGGCTCGATGCGCTTGTAGCCAAGCAGCATGTTCCAGTCGCCCTTGGCCAGCGTCACGGGCTTGCCCAGCGTGGCCTGGAACATATAGGCGTTGCCGCCGCTCTTGAAGTCCGCGCGGCTGGTGCCGCCGCTGCCGCCGAAGTTATTGACGATGCCGCCGTTTGCGCGCGAGAACATGCCGCCCTCGTCATAGGCCAGGTTGCGGATGTAGTTCGCATCCATGCGCAGGCCGAGGCTGCCCGCCACCTTGGTTTCCCAGCGGAAGTTCAGGTCCAGCAGCTGGAACTTGGACGCCAGGCCCACGTATTGCGGCTGCGGCGTGCCGGCCGGATCCAGCGGATTAAGCGCGATATTGCGCAACAGCATCAGCGTGTTGCCCTTCTGCATGAAGGCCGGGCGTGACCAGTCGGTGCTGCAGCCGTCGGCGCCGGCGTACAACGCGCAAGGCTGCGACACCTGCCCGCTGACGTTGCGGAAGTCGTAGTACGCCAGCGCACCGCGCAGGCGATTGTCGTTGTTGAGCTTCCAGCTCGCGCCGATCTGCGCACCCAGCAGCCATTTCTTCTCGCTGCTCGCCTTGTTCTGGCTGCGGCTGGGGAAGCTGTCGGAGGAATACTCGAGCGGCACCAGGCCGAGTGTGCCGAACAGCGCGACGTCCCGGTTGGGCAACGCCTTGTCGAACTGCGCGGCCAGGCCGTCGAAGTTCAGGTCGTTCGAGAACAGCAGGTCGGACGACACGAACGGGTTGCCGAAGCGCCCGGCCGTGAGGTTGACCCATTCCGCCGGCTTGTACGACAGCCAGCCCTGATCGAGCCACACGTTCTTCTTGGCCAGGCCGCCGCCCAGGGTCTGGTTGGTGGACACCGGGCTGTCGTCGTTGCCGGTGGCAATGCGGATGCCCGCATGCGTGCTGTCGGAAATATCGGCCAGCACGCCGAACCTGGCGCGGGCACGCAGCAGGCTCACGCGGTTCTGCCGCGTGTTGACCAGCGGCGGCAGCGAGAGATTGGTGTTCGGGTTGACGTCAAAGCCGCTGCCCTGGTTGATGGCCGCCCAGTCGATGGCGATATCGCTGTTGTTGCTGGAGTAGAAGCGCGACTCGTCGCGCACGCGCACGTCCCCTTCGATGCGGATACGCTTGGTCCACTCCGGCGTTTCGTTCGGTGCCGCCCAGCCTTCGGCCTGGGCCTGGGCCATGACCTGCCCCTTGACCTCGTCGCGAATCTGGTCGCGCACAGTGTCGGAAATATAGGGCACGCGCACGTCGCCCGGCTCCACGCGCAACCCGCCGGCAGCGGCGGCCGGCGCTGCCGACGCCACGCGCTGCGCCTGCTGCTGCGCCATGGCTTCGGTCTGGGCTTGGGCAAGCAAGGCTTCACCGGCATCTTTTTTCAGGGCACCGCTTTGCATCAGGCCACGGATCAGCTTGACCATGGTGCTATCGGCGGGTGCCGCGCCTTGCGCGTAGCCCGCGCCGCTTGCGCCGAGCAGCGCGATCGCCATGGCGGCGGCCAGCGCGTGGGTCTTGCGGGCCGGCTCCGCATGGCGGCGGGAGTGTGCTGGATGGTTCATCGGTTCGTTCACGAGAATGAGGTGGAATAGGTTGGGCATGCGGTGAGACTTGCGGCGGCGGCCTGCTGGCCACGTCACGGCCGGCGCCCCTTGATCGACATGCGCATCGGAAAGCGCAGCGATGCCGGCGGCCGTTCGTCGGCCCGGAAATCGCGCACCATGGCCAGCACGGCTTCATCGGTCTGCGCGTTGCCGGTGCTGCGCACCAGTTGCGCACGCGTGGCGCGGCCGTCGGCGTCCAGCCACAGCTCGATGCGGATGTCCTCGAACGCCAGCTGCCGGGTGCGCTGGTCGCGCGCAAAGGCCTGCTGCAAGGCACCCGAGACGTAGCTCGAATAGGACCTGCTGCCCAGCCCGCCGCCACCGCCGGTCATGCCGCCGCCGCGCCCGGCCTGGATGCTAAATGCATCCGTGCCGGCTTGCGCCGCGCCGTCGATCGTGACCGGGTCGCCGAGATCCTTCGACGGGCTTGGGGGTGCGTCGTCCTTCGGCGCTTCCTGCGGGTCCGCCGGCTTGGGCTCGGGCTCGACCACTTCCGGCTTGACCTTCTCCGGCACCGGTTCGGGCGGCTTCTCGGGCTCGGGAGGCGGCGGCGGTGGCGGTGGCAGCACCAGCATCGGCGTGGCCGCCACCTCGCGCTTGGTGCTGGCGGTGTCGGACAGCAAGCGCCAGACCAGCACGGCCAGCCCGATGATGACCAGCGCGCCGATGATCAGCCCGCCCCAGCGGCGCCACAAGGCGATGGCACGCTGCCGGGGCGGAAGAGTTGGATCACGATGTTTCACCCGACTCTCCTCACGCCGGCTTGCCGGTGACGAGGCCGATCTGGTTCAGGTCGATGCGCCTGAGCAGGTCCAGCACCTCCACCACCTTCGCGTACTGCACGGCGGCGTCGCCCCGCACGATCACGGGGAAATCCGGCGTGAGCGCCTTCTCCGTGCGCAAGCGCTCCTCCAGCTCCGGCAGCGTCACCGGATAGGCGTCGAGGAAGACCTGGCCCGCGTTGTCGATCGTGATGGCCTTGGTCTTGGGCTTCTCCAGCGCGACCGACGAACTCGCCTTGGGCAGGTCCACCTTGATGCCCGGGATGCTGGCATTGCTGGTCAGGATGAAAATCACCAGCACCACCAGCAGCACGTCGACGAAGGGCGTGATGTTGATGCCGCCCGTGCGCTTCTTGGTGCCGAACTTGGCTGCGTATGCCATGGCCGCGCGCTCCCCTTAAGCCCGGTGCAGGGCAGCGGGGACGCGACGTCCCTCGCCCTGCTCTTCGGCCAGGCGCGTGGCGAACTCGTCCACGAACACCGCCATGTCGGCGCCGATCGAATCCGAGCGCGAGGCAAGCCAGTTGTAGCCGAACAGCGCGGGAATCGCGACGCCCAGCCCGGCGGCGGTACACAGCAAGGCCGCGGCCATGCCCGGCGCCACCGAGTTGATATCCACCGCGCCGGCCATGGCCGCCACGACAAACACCAGCATGATCCCGATCACGGTGCCGAACAGGCCCACATATGGCGCGCCTTCGATGGTGGTCGACAGCCAGTTCATGCGCTTGGCCATGCGCTCGCTCTCGCGCACCATCACGCCATCCATGGCCGCGCGGATCGCGCTGATGGTCGCGTCGGAGACCGCGTTGAGGTCGTAGCCCATCTGATGGCGGCGGTGCAGTTCCTCGACCGCCATTTCATACAAGCGCCACAGCGACGAATCCGCCTTGACGGCCTCGGGTACGCGGTTGCTCTTGGCCAGCTGGTCCAGCGGCGCGCCGGCCGCTTCGCGGAAATGCACCATGAAGGCAGCGTTGGCGCGCGAGGTGGCGCCGTAGCTGCGGCCCTTGCTGATCATGATGGCCCACGACAGCGCCATCATGATGCCGAGCAGGCCCACCACGATCCAGGCGTCCAGCGGCATGGCGGCGAGGATGAAGCCGAAATGGCTCTTTCCGGCCTGCTGCTCGTCCGCGCCGAACACGGCCAGGCGCGATTCGGCACCTTGCGATACGGCGTCGGCGAGGATCAGCGCATCCGGGCGCGCCACCTTGGACAAGCGCACTTCATCGATGGCACCGGTGAACGGGCTCAGCGCGGTCGCCGCGGCCGGCGTGTTGGCCGCCGCCGCGTCGGCACCGAGCGTGGCCGGCGTGTTCAGCGCCGGCAAGGCAGTTGCCAGCGACGCGGCAGGACGTCCGCCGACATACAGCGACACGCTCTTGCCATCGGACTTGACTGCCAGGTGCGACCACTGCCCCGCCTGCACGGGCTGGCCGGGATTGCTGCGCTGGCCATTGACCTGCACGAACGGCACGCCCTGGTCGATGCCGATGACGAGTTCGCCCGCGCCATCGCGGCGCGCATAGACGGCTTGCTGCGGGCCGAGCTTCTCGGGGCGCACCCAGGCGGAGAAGCCGAACGGCGCGCCCGCGGCCAGCGCCAGCGACGGCGACGACGGCAGCACCAGCGGGGCGGCGCCGAGCTGCGCGCCCTTGCCGATGACCGTGCCATCGACGCTCACCACTGCGGTCTGGCTGTGGTTGCCGTAGGCCGTGGTGTCGCGTGCCGGCACGCTGCCTTCGGCAAAGTGGTAGACCAGCGTGTAGTCAGGGTCGAAGGTCCGCTGGCCATTGCCCGATGCCGGCGCCTTGGCGTTGCCGTAGTACATCCACAGCTGCTGCGGGCCCGCCGCCGAGACCGACGGAACGTCGATCCAGATCAGCGCGATGCCCAGGAGCGGATCGAACTGTTCGATCTGGTGGTTAAGCACGGTCTTGTCGTCGGCGGCAACAAAGCGCAGGTCGGCGCCAGTCTCGCTCACGCCTTCAAAGCTGAAGTTGCCGGTATGCAGGCGCAGCAGCACCGGGGTACGCCCGGCATCGCCGCCGATCGCGCCGGCCTTGGGGCCGGCGTCGATCGTGATCGGCTTGCGATAAGCCCAGTCGGGCTGCCACCAGGCATGGGCCAGGTCCGGCAGGAGTGTGCTCAGCAGCGTGAGCACGAGCAAAAGGATGCGTCGCATGACAGTGGTTCTCGGTTAGCTCGTCGGGAGTCGATGTATCAGGTTGGAAGCGGCGCGCCGCACGCGCTCAGTAACTGGCGGTGACGCTGAAGTTCACGCGCGGGTCGCCACGCTGCGTGCGTGGCCCGTCCTTGAGCGGATAGCCCAGGTCCAGGCGCCCGGTAACTTTCTGGCCGAGGCGGAACGTAGTGCCCACCCCCACCGAGGCGAGCGAGACGTTGCTCTTCTGCTCGGGCAAGGGATCGCGCAGGCGGACCTGGCCGGCATCGGCAAACAGGTAAGCACGCCAGTTTTCAACCACGGAAGTGAAGAAGGCCAGCGGCGGCGTGCGCATTTCCACGGACCCGACCACGCCATAGTCTCCGGTGGTCTCGGCGGACAGGTAGCCGCGCACCGAGTTCATGCCGCCGGCCGCGATCTGCTCGTTCGAGACCAGTGGGGAATCCGTGATCTGGGCAGCCAGGCGCCAGCCCAGCTGCGCGTTGCCCGCGAAGGTGTAGGAGCCATTGGTATCGCCTTTGAGCACCATGAAGCTCGGCGACGCCTTGTAGCGCTTGTAGTCGAATTGCTGCGCGGTGCTGCCGTAGCCAAGGAAGCTGCGCGTGCCCGCGACCAGCGACAGGTTCAGGCCATAGGTGCCGCGCTCCGTCTGGCCAAAGCCCGAGTAGCCGAGCGTGATCGGCGCGTACTTGAGCGGCACCGTATCGCCGGCGCTGCCAAGGCGCGTCACCTCGTCGTTGTCCTTGAAGTCCACGCCGGCGCTGAACGCGTGCCACCATGCGCCGGTGTTCGGCACGGTGTAGGTGGCCTTCACGCCAACCGCATAGCCCTTGCCCAATACATTGGTGCCGCCTAGCGTCGCGACGTTGCTGTCCGATTTGTAGCCGGAAGCCTCGAGGCCCCAGTTAGTGCCACGCAGCGGCGCCACATACGAGCCGGACCACACCTGGGTCTGGTTCAGGTCCTGCGGGGCGCCGAAGAAGCTGACCGAGGCGCTGTGCCCCAGCTGCCAGAGGTTGTCGTGGCCCAGCGAAGCCGTGGCCCGCAGTTGCTTGGTATCCGCGCTGTAGTCGTTGTTCAGGCCCACGCTTGCCCGCCACGGGCTGCTGTCCTCGACCTTGAGATCAACGTCCATGGTGCCAGGCAGCGCGCCTTGCCTGACCAGCGGCATCACCTGCCGGTTCGCGGTCCGGTTCAAGGCAGTGAGCTCCGTCTGCGCCTGGTTGAAGTCCGGCACCGCGCCCTCCGCCAGCGCGGGCACCTGCTCTCGCACCTCTACCGGCGAGTTGTACTGCGCTCCCACCACACGCACGCGACCCACCTTGGTCTCGCTCACCTGCAGGAAGACCACGCCGCCAACCGCCTGCTGCTCAGGCAGGTCCACGTAGACCGACTGGTATCCCTTTGCCTGGTAGGCCGCCAGCAGCGCATCGCGCGCGCCCTCGATATCCTTCAGCGTGCGCTTCGGCCCAAGGTAAGGCGTGACCGCGCGCTCGATCGCGCGCGCATCCAGCACCGTGTTCCCACGCACGATGTACTCGTTGATGTCGACGCGCCGTTGCGCATCGGCCTGCACGCCAGGCGTTGCCGCCTCGGTGGCAGCGGGGGCCTGCGCCATCGCGGTTCCCTGCGTCCCTAGTCCTAGCACCGCCAGACATAGCGCCCTCCAGCGCGCGGACACATCGTTCTTGTTCTTGTCATGCATGTGTTTGCTCAATCCCTTGCGAAACAATTGCCGTCGTTCCCTTGCGCCGGCGCCTCGACCAGAGGCAAGTCGTAAGCGATCGCATCCGATGAGGCCATGATGAGCGGTCATCATTTCAGCGCCGCGTACGATTGGTTAGACGAACGGCCCGCGCGCCGACTGTCGTTTGTCACGAAAGCTTCATGTGCCGGCGCGGGGCATGGCGATGCGCCTCAACGGCGGCGATATCGCAGGGCAATTGCATGCCGCGCTACTCGGAATGGAGCGCTACACTTCAGGCATGTCGCCAATGGCGTGGTTGGCAATCAATGAAGACGGAGCACGAAATGCGCGGATGGCTGAACGCTGTAGTGATTGCCGCAGGTAGCCTTGGCGCGGCCTGCCCGCTACTCGCTGCGGAAGCATCCCCACCAACGGGGGACGGCACGGCGAGCTGTGTCGAGGTCGAAGTCAATGGCATGCGGGCCCCGTCGTTTCCTTGCCTGACGCAGAAGCTAAGCCCCAAGCCCACCCCCGGCCAGCCACCCTCGGAGCGCAAGCTGGCGTCCGAGGCTATCGTGGAGCGTCCCTCCAACGCGCTGGGGCTGTTCAACTACTCGGCGACCAGCCACCGCATGGGCAATACCTTCGGCACATCGGTCACGCCGCAGCGGCCATAGCCGCATTAGCCGCAAGCTAGTTCATTCACCACAGTTTCTTTAAGGGAAAAGACGTGCCATTCATCATCGCCGGCCTCGCCTTGATCGGTGCCCTCATCTATGGTGCGGTCCGCCTGTACGCCACGGTGGCCGCAGCCTATGGCGCGATCGCCGGGACCACCGCCGTCTTGTTCTGCGCGGCGCTGCTCGTGGCATTCGTCGCAAGCCTGGTCCGCCGCTACCGCGCGATCCACGGCGTCAAGATCAAGGGCGAGCGCATCCTGTCGCTGGAGGGCGCATGGGGGACGATGCACGTGGATCCGGAGCGCAAGCGTGGCGCACTGGATGTCGACGGACAGCAGGCGAAGTTTATTTTTGCCGATATAGCGAGTGCCACCGCGCTGGAGAACGGCAGCGCATGGATGCTTGCCTTACGTCTCGAACACCAAGCGCGACGCAGTTGGCAGATCCCGATGGCAAGCCGGAAGGAGGCGTTGCGCTGGGCGAAGATATTCGACCTGGCTGCCGTGCAGAAGCTTTGAAGGCCTGGTGCTGCGCGGCTCGCCCGAGCGGCGCGGACGGCAACGCCATCGGAACGAACGCGCCTGCCTCGACGAGACGCGTCTATTCGAGAAATACATAGTCCGCGCGATAAGGCACGCGGCTTTCCTGTCCTTCCTCGGTGCAGGCCTGAGCGGGCGCAATGCCGCCTTGCGTGTTCAAGCGCTGAACGTAATGCACTCCCGCTAGCAAGCCCGCCCCTCCGGAACTCGTCGCCTGCAACAGCAATAGCGCAATGCTGTCGGGCGCCCTGGCATTTGCGGCCTGCCGCAGTACTTTGCCGGTTATCTTGCTGCCGTCCGGCGCCTCCCAGGTCGGCCCGGCGTAGTGCCGGGCGATGAGCTTGCCGGAATCGTCGCGCAGATCCGCTTCGGGGGATTTGAACGCCCACGCCAATGCACTGCCCTGATCGCGCTTGCATACATAGATCTGCACGCCGGACGCATGCAGGGTCGCGATCGTACGATGGACGTCGGCGGGCTGGAGCTCAGGCGGCGCGGCCTCCTGGGCAACGGCGCAAGAAACCAACAAGCATGCTCCGGCGAGGGCAATGCGATGCGCTTTGCGACTGGTGTGGAAATCTTGCGGCATACACCCTCCTTGCCTGAGCCCGGTCAGAATAGTACCTCCGGCGCGATGGCAAGGAAACGGAGGAAGACACGGCGATCGCAGCAAACGCGGCAGGCCCGGCCGGCCGCGTTGCCACTGGATGCGGTTGAAGTAGCGAACTGCAGACATGAGCTCAGCCACAGGCGGGCAGCAAAATGATCACTGGAATTCTGCAAGCCTGACGGCTACGCTAATAGGCGGACCGTTGCGCCAGTTGAGCGCGCGAGGGTCATCGGCTTTGCATCGACTTTGATTGGAAGGAGTCATCCATGAAGATCGCTATCGCAATGGCAATTGCAGTTCTCCTGCCTGCTACCGTCTACGCCGCAGGCCCCGCAAATCCAGCGGATCGCTACGACTACAACATGCGTAGCACCAACAAGGACGGCTATGTGCCGGACCCTCAACGCACGACCAATAAAGACGGCTACGTACCCGATGCCGAACGCGCTACCAACAAGGACGGCTACGTGCCAGACACCGCAAAGGCCAACGACAAGTTTGACCCGTACACCCAGGGTGCCAACCAGAACACGGCCTCGGCGCTCACCGACTCAAAGGCTTCGACCAAGAAGCCGGCTGGCAAGGTGCCAAGCCAGAAGAAATCGCCCACTGCCGGCATGGACAAGTAGGGCAGCCTGCTTAGCTTAAGTCCGACGCGGCAAAGAAAAAGCCCCGCAGGAATCTGCGGGGCTTTTTCAACAATGGTGGGCCTCCCGTGAGTCGAACACGGCACCAACGGATTATGAGTCCGCTGCTCTAACCAAGCATGAGCTAGAGGCCCTGGAAAGTCAGACCGGCATGATACCGATCAACTGCCTTCAAGGAAACTCTTAAGCTTATCCGAGCGGCTCGGGTGACGCAGCTTGCGCAATGCCTTGGCTTCTATCTGGCGGATCCGCTCGCGGGTGACGTCGAACTGCTTGCCGACTTCTTCCAGCGTGTGGTCCGTGCTCATTTCGATGCCGAAACGCATGCGAAGCACCTTGGCTTCGCGTGGCGTGAGCGAATCCAGCACGTCCTTGACGACGTCGCGCATGGAGCCGTGCAGCGCCGCTTCGGCCGGGGCCAGCGTGTTGGTGTCTTCGATGAAGTCGCCAAGATGGGAGTCGTCGTCGTCACCGATCGGCGTTTCCATGGAGATCGGTTCCTTCGCGATCTTCATGATCTTGCGGATCTTGTCTTCCGGCATCTCCATCTTCTCGGCCAGCGTTGCCGGATCCGGCTCGTTGCCGGTTTCCTGCAGGATCTGGCGCGAGATGCGGTTCATCTTGTTGATCGTTTCGATCATGTGCACCGGGATACGGATGGTGCGCGCCTGATCGGCGATCGAGCGGGTGATGGCCTGGCGGATCCACCACGTCGCGTAGGTCGAGAACTTGTAGCCGCGGCGGTATTCGAACTTGTCCACCGCCTTCATCAGGCCGATATTGCCTTCCTGGATCAGGTCGAGGAACTGCAGGCCGCGGTTGGTGTACTTCTTGGCGATCGAGATCACCAGGCGCAGGTTGGCCTCGGTCATCTCGCGCTTGGCTTCGCGGGCGCGCTTCTCGCCCTCGCTCATCTTGCGGTTGACTTCCTTGAGCTCCTTGAGCGGCAGCACCACGCGCATCTGCAGGTCGATCAGCTTTTGCTGCAGCTCGCGCACGGCCGGCACATTACGTTCGACGATGGTGCTGTACGGCTTGCCGTCTTTGATAATCGTGTCGATCCACTCGAGGTTGGTCTCATTGCCCGGGAAACGGGCGACGAAATCCGCACGCGGCATGCCGCACTTGTCCACCACGATCTTCAGGATGGAGCGCTCGAGCTTGCGCACTTCGTCCACCTGGCCACGCAGCGTGTCGCACAGGCGTTCGACATTGCGGGCGGTGAAGCGGATGCTCATCAGCTCGTTCAGGATGGCTTCCTGGGCCTTGACGTAGGACTTGGACTTGTAGCCTTCCTTCTCGAACGAGCGGCGCATCTTGTCGAACTGCTCGGCGATCACGCGGAATTTTTCCAGCGCGGCCAGCTTCAGCTCTTCGAGCTGGCGTGCCGAGGCAGCCAGGCCGCCGGCATCGTCATCCTCGTCTTCGTCGGATTCTTCGCCGTCAGACTCCAGTTCGTCTTCCTCGGCAGCCGCCACCACGGCCGGAGCCGGCGGGGCCACGGGCACGTCCGCGGCGTTCGGGTCGATCAGGCCGTCGACGAACTCGTCGATCTTGATTTCATCGCTGGCAACGCGCTCGGCCAAGGCCAGGATCTCGGAGATCGTGACCGGGCAGGCGGAGATCGCCATCACCATGTCTTTCAGGCCGGCCTCGATGCGCTTGGCGATTTCGATTTCGCCTTCGCGCGTCAGCAGTTCCACCGTGCCCATCTCGCGCATGTACATGCGCACGGGGTCCGTGGTGCGGCCGAACTCGGAGTCCACCGTGGAAAGCGCGGCCTCAGCTTCTTCCTCGGCTTCTTCCTCGCTGGTGGCGGACGGGGCATTGTCGTTGAGCAGCAGCGTTTCCGCGTCCGGCGCCTGCTCGTAGACGGCGATGCCGATGTCGTTGAGCGTGGCGACCAGCGTGTCAATCGTTTCCGAATCGACCATGTCGTCCGGCAGGTGATCGTTGATTTCCGCGTACGTCAGGTAGCCGCGCGACTTGCCGAGCTTGATCAGCGCCTTGAGCTTCTGGCGGCGTACTTCCAGTTCTTCCTCGGTACCCTGCTGCGTCGAGGCGAACTCCTTCAGCAGAGCCTTTTCCTTGGCCTTGCGGTCGCGAGCCTTTTGCTTTTCGCTCTTGGGCGCTGCAGTCGGCGTTGCCGCCGCGGGGATCTCGTCTTCGTAAAGCTCTTCAGTCACGTCGTCTGGTGTGCTGTCGTCGTGCTGCGCTCCGGCCTTGGGCTTGCGGCCACGCTTCTTCGGCTCCGGCTTGACTGCCGGAGCGGCGGGACGCTCGGATGCAACGGGGGCGGAAGTTGTGGCATTCGGCGTGGCCTCGGGCTCGGCGGCGCCTGGCTTGGCGTCTCCGGTCTTGGCGCTGGTCGCTGCCGCTTTCTTGCTCTCGACTTCGGTATTCTGCTGTTTCGCCACGGTAATACTCTTGCCTTTCACAGGTACAGATGCGGCGTGCTTGCCGCTTGTATTGGCGCTATCGCCGCTCTCGTGTGCCGAAGTCGAGGGCTTCAGGTTTTCGGACGGGCGGATCCCGGTGGAAGTGGACGCTGCGGGCGCCTTGGCGCTCCGAGCTGTCTTAGCTGGCACAGGCTGGGCTGGCGCCTTGACTGACGCGGCTGTCTTCGCAGCCGCCGTTGTTTTCACGGACGCCTTGCCGCTCCCCGATTGGGGAGTTTTAGTGGAAACCTTTTCGGTTGCTTTGGCCTTTGCCATTGGCACGCTCACTTTCACCAGAAGGGGAGAGAAAGATCTCGCTATCCAAACCGGCTATTGTAGCACTAGCAATTAGCCGGCTTCCCAACAGGTGAGGTTTTCACCTGAAAAATCAAGGCTTAAGCGTAGCCATGCCGCGCCAAGCCCTCACTTATTTGTCACCACCCACCTTGCCCGACCTACCGGACGGTCAACCCGATTCAACCCAATTCAACCCAACTGCCGCCGGCGATTGATCTCGCTGACCAGCCATCGCATGCGGCTCTTGCCTTGCTCATCCGCAGTGCCCATGATCACCGACTGCTGGAGCATGTCGAGCTCGCGGCGCAACGGCCCCGCCAGCAGCTTGGCGATGGCGGTATCGAACTCCTGCTCGGCAGGTTCCTCATCGATCTCTTCACGCAGTACCGCGGCGCGCACATTGGCGTAGACCTCGGCGTACGGCGACTGTGCGAGATGCTCGCTAAAGGCCGCGAAGTTCACCTCGCCCTGCAACTCGTCGCACGCGGACACCAGGTGCGCCAGCACTTCGGCGTCGGCCTGCTCGTCTTCCAGCAGCAGTGCCCGGCTATCGGCGTCGAGCCGGCTCGACAGCTGCGGGTAGCGCATCAGCAACTGCAGCACCCGCTGCTCCAGCCCGGTGGGGGCCTGGCGCTTGGTGCGCGGCCGCGGCTGGGCAAAGCGTCCGACCCGCGCCGGGTCGCTCGCCAGCCCGCAGACGGCTTCGATTTCGGCCGGCGTGGTGCCGGTGGCATCGGCAAGCTCGCGCACGATCTGCAACCGCAGGCCGCCTGCAGGCATGGACTGCAGCAGCGGCTTGGCCTCGTACTGGGCGCGGGCGCGCCCCTCGGCCTGGCGCAGCTCCTGCCCCTCCGACACCACCTGCAGCAGGAAGCGCGACAGCGGCATGGCATCGCGCACCTGCGCGGCAAACGCGTCGGTGCCCTGCTCGCGCACATAGCTGTCCGGGTCGTGCTCGGCGGGCAGGAACAGGAAGCGGATGGTCTTGTTGTCCGCCACGTACGGCAGGCAGGCCTCCAGGGCCCGGCGCGCCGCGCGGCGCCCGGCCGCGTCGCCGTCAAACGAGAACACCACGGCATCGGTCTGGCGCAACAGCTTTTGCACATGCACTGCCGTGCAGGCCGTGCCCAGCGTGGCCACGGCGTTGGCAAAGCCCAGCTGAGCCAGGGCCACCACGTCCATATAACCTTCGACCACCAAAACATAGCCGGTTTCCCGGATCGCATGGCGGGCCTCGAACAGGCCATATAGCTCGGTGCCTTTGCTGAACAGGGGTGTTTCCGGCGAATTCAGGTACTTGGGCTCGCCCTGCCCCATCACCCGCCCGCCAAAGCCGATCACCTGGCCCTTGGTGCTGCGGATGGGAAACATGATGCGGTCCCGGAAGCGATCGTAGCGCCGCGGCTTGCCGTCGGCGTCGCGCTTCTCGGCGCTTTCGATCATCAGGCCGGCTTCCACCAGCGGCCCGGCGATCGCATCGTCGCGATAATTGCCGAACACCGACTCCAGCCCCTGCCAGTCGTCCGGGGCATAGCCCAGACCAAACTGCGCCGCGATCTCGCCGGTCAGGCCGCGGCTCTTGAGGTACTGGATCGCCTGCGGCGCGCTGCGCAATTGCTTGCGGTAGAACTCGGTCGCGCGGGTCATGGCATCGGACAGCGCCAGCGAGCGCGCCTGCACTTCGGCGCGCTGGGCCGGCGGCAGCCGGTCGCGCTCCTCGGGCACGGACAGGCCGACCGATTGCGCCAACTCGCGCACAGCATCGGGGTAGGATTGCCCCGAGTATTCCATCAGGAAGCCGATGGCCGAGCCATGCGCTGCGCAACCAAAGCAGTGATAGAACTGCTTGGTCGGCGAGACCGTGAACGACGGCGACTTCTCGTTGTGAAAGGGGCAGAGCCCCATGAAGTTGGCGCCGCCCTTCTTCAACTGCACGTACTTGCCCACCACATCGACTATGTCGACACGGTTGAGCAGGTCCTGAATGAAGGATTGCGGAATCACCCGGCTTGTCGTCCTATGGCCGAACTGCCCGTGGTACCGGGCAGCGGCGATATCTGGTTCATGAAGTGCGTGACCGGCACTGCGCTTTCCGGCCTCTTAACACTACATTGTAGTGCAGACGCAACGGATTGCAGCCAGCGCCGGCGAGGGGTGCCGGGCAAAAAGTGCCTTTAGCCGTACTCCGCGGCCTCCGGCCGCCAGGTGCCAGCTGGCGGCCCGCCCCGCTCAACGCGCCGCCAGCGCGGCCTTGACCAGACCGGAGACGGCGGTCATGTCGGCACGGCCGGCCAGTTTGGCCTTGAGCACGGCCATGACCTTGCCCATGTCCTGCGGGCCGGTGGCGCCGGTTTCCGTGACCGCGGCCTGCACTTCGGCGGCCACTTCCGCATCCGACAGGGCCGCCGGCATGTAGACCTTGAGCACTTCGATTTCCGCGCTTTCCTTGTCAGCCAGGTCGGTGCGGCCGGCCTGGGTGAACTGGGAGATGGAGTCTTTGCGCTGCTTGATCAGCTTCTCGATCACGGCCTGCACGGCGGTGTCGTCGAGCTCGATGCGCTCGTCCACTTCCCGTTGCTTGATGGCAGCCAGCAGCAGGCGGATGGTGCCGAGGCGCTCGGTCTCGCGGGCACGCATGGCGGCCTTCATGTCTTCAGTTACACGGGCTTTGAGGGACATCGCATTATTCCAGGAAAGTTTGGGCGGGATGGTGCCGGGATGGTGCCGGCAGGCGCAACGCCGGCCGTCGGGCCGCCAATGCAAAAACCCGCCGGAGCCTTGCCCACAGCGGGTTTTGATGCGGAACGCGAAGGGTACGCTCAGTACATCTTCTTCGGCAGCATCAGGCTGCGGATGCGCTTGTAGTGGCGCTTTTCGGCCGCGGCCTTCTTGCGCTTGCGCTCCGCCGTCGGCTTTTCGTAAAACTCGCGAGCCCGCAATTCAGTCAGCAAGCCGTTTTTCTCGATGGTGCGCTTGAAACGACGCATGGCAACTTCAAACGGCTCGTTTTCTTTAAGGTGGATCGTGGTCATTTTGCTGAAATAAGTAGCAGCTGTTAGCGGTTTTACGAAAGCTACAAGTGTAGCACAACCGCTGTCAAGCCCGTATGGCGGTTTTTTTGCCGCCATGCTGCTTACGACACTCAGGCTGTCCCCGCCGCCATGGCCCTTGCGCTCTCTGCCACGGCCTGCCCGGCGGCCACGCCGGATGCCCACGCCCACTGGAAGTTGTACCCGCCCAGCCACCCGGTGACGTCGACCACCTCGCCGATGAAATACAGGTTGGGCACGGTGCACGCCATCATGGTCGCCGACGACAGCGCGCGCGTGTCCACGCCGCCAAGCGTGACCTCGGCCTTGCGGTAGCCCT
This sequence comes from Cupriavidus sp. GW822-FHT03E04, assembly GCF_058801495.1. Lineage (NCBI taxonomy): Bacteria > Pseudomonadati > Pseudomonadota > Betaproteobacteria > Burkholderiales > Burkholderiaceae > Cupriavidus > Cupriavidus sp. GW822-FHT03E04. The sequence continues at coordinate 191,615 of NZ_JBXANI010000003.1, read as the reverse complement.
CGGTGCCTGCCGGCACCAGTTGCCAGCTGTTGAGCGCCGCGCCCAGCCGGCGCAGTGCCTTGTCCGGCATATCGTGCAGCGGCTGCGCGCCGTTCAGGCCCGCTGCCGCGCACCAGGCGTCGGCCAGACGCGCCGGCAGGCGCTCGGCGAGCAGGTTGGCCAGGTGCTTGCGGCTGCCACCCTTTTGCCCGAGCAGCCATTCACTGGCGTCGTTGCCGTCGAACAGGTCGATGGTGATCGGCGTGCCAGGGCGCCAGAAGCTGGAAATCTGCAGCACGGCCGGGCCGGACAGGCCGCGATGGGTCCACAGCAAGTCCTCGCGGAAAGCGCCGGCCGTCTTGCCGTTACCCGTCGCAATATCTACCTCCATCGACACGCCGGCCAGCGGCACGAACGGCGCCCAGCCCTGCCCGTCGAACGTCAGCGGCACCAGCGCCGGGCGCGTCTCGACAACGCCCAGCCCAAACTGGCGGGCGATGCGGTAGCCGATGTCGGTGGCGCCGATCTTCGGGATGGACAGGCCGCCCGTGGCCACCACCAGCGCGCCGGCACGCACCAGCCCGCTTGCCGTCATCAGCAGGAAATCGTCACCCTCGCGCCTGACTTCGTCCACGCCGCAGCCGGTGCGCCAGTGCACGTTGCCCGCGCCGCATTCGGCACGCAGCATCTCGATCACCTGCTCGGCGCTGTCGTTGCAGAAGAGTTGGCCGCGGTGCTTCTCGTGCCAGTCGATCTCATGCTTGCGCATCAGCGCGAGGAAATCCTGCGGCGTGTAGCGGGCCAGCGCGGAACGACAAAAGTGCTGATTAGCCGACAAGAAATTGGCCGGCCCCGCCTGCAGGTTGGTGAAATTGCAGCGCCCGCCACCGGAGATGCGGATTTTCTCCGCCACCTTGGTGGCGTGGTCGATCAGCACCACGCTGGCGCCACCCTGCCCCGCCACAGCGGCGCACATCATGCCGGCGGCCCCGGCGCCAAGCACCGCCACGTCGAAGCGCCCTGCGCGCGCGCCGGCCCGGCCGGTCTCTGTGGTCTGCTTGCTGCCCATGTCTGTCTTGCCCAATGAATGCCTGATTAGTGCCTGCGGAAGAAGCGGCGATTGTAGCGAAAAGCATGGCCAGCGCCGCTGTGCTACCCTGCTGGCCTAATGCCCGGCTGCCGGCCCGATGGTCGTCAGGCCGCTCCAACCCCTTGATTTGCCGGCCTCGCTGATGCCGGCCTTGCCTGCCCCATGCTTGTCCTCGGCATCGAATCCTCCTGCGACGAAACCGGCCTCGCGCTCTACGACACGCAAGCCGGCCTGCTCGCCCACGCCCTGCATTCGCAGATCGCCATGCACCGCGACTACGGCGGCGTCGTGCCTGAGCTCGCCTCGCGCGACCATATCCGCCGCGTGCTGCCGCTGTTGCAGCAGGTGCTCGACGAAGCCGGCCGCACCCGCGCCGACATCGATGCGATTGCCTTCACCCAAGGCCCCGGCCTGGCCGGCGCGCTGCTGGTGGGTGCATCGGTGGCCAACGCCCTGGGCTTCGCACTGAACGTGCCGATGCTGGGCGTGCACCATCTCGAAGGCCACTTGCTGTCGCCGCTGCTGACACCCAATCCGCCGCCATTCCCGTTCGTTGCCTTGCTGGTTTCGGGCGGGCACACGCAGCTGATGGAAGTGCGCGGCATCGGCGATTACGCCTTGCTGGGCGAGACCCTGGACGATGCCGCCGGCGAAGCGTTCGACAAGACCGCCAAGCTGCTCGGCCTGAGCTACCCGGGCGGCCCCGAAGTCTCGCGGCTGGCCGAGTTCGGCGTGCCCGGCACCTACGCCCTGCCGCGTCCGATGCTGCATTCGGGCACCCTCGATTTCTCCTTCGCCGGCCTGAAAACCGCCGTGCTCACGCAAACCCGCAAGCTGGGCAATGTGTGCGAGCAGGACCGGGCCAACCTGGCACGTTCCTTTGTCGATGCCATCGTCGACGTGCTGGCCGCCAAGTCGATGGCCGCCCTCAAGCAGACCGGGCACCGGCGCCTGGTGGTGGCCGGCGGCGTGGGCGCCAACCGGCAGCTGCGCGAGCGGCTGAACCAGCTTGGCGCGCAGAAGAAGATCGAGGTCTACTATCCGGACCTGGCCTTCTGCACGGACAACGGCGCCATGATCGCCTTCGCCGGCGCCATGCGGCTGCAAGCCGCGCCGGAGCTGGCCAAGCGCGACTACGGCTACGGCGTGACGCCGCGCTGGGAGCTGTCAGACATCCGGCTGCCGGAGCGCCCCGCCGCCTGAAGCGAACGCTTCGATGCAGTAAAAAAAGCCACCTTACGGTGGCTTTTTTTACTGCGGCACGGCGGGATTACTGCGCGCGCTTGTCGCGCTCGATCACGGCGTAGGCGCTGTGATTGTGGATGGACTCGAAGTTCTCGGCCTCCAGCACATAGGCCACGATGCGATCGTCCGCATTCAGGCGCATGGCGATATCGCGCACCAGGTCCTCGACGAACTTGGGGTTCTCGTAAGCGCGCTCGGTGACAAATTTCTCGTCCGGGCGCTTGAGCAGGCCCCACAACTCGCACGAGGCTTCTTCCTCGGCCATGCGCACCAGCGCCTCGACCGGCAGGTCGGCCGCCAGTTCGACGTTCATGGTGATGTGCGAGCGCTGGTTGTGCGCGCCGTACTGCGAGATCTTCTTCGAGCACGGGCACAGGCTGGTGACCGGAACCAGGGCTTTCAGGAAGACCTTGGTGGCGCCGTTGCGCACTTCGCCGATCAGCGTGACTTCATAGTCCATCAAGGATTGCACGCCGGATACCGGCGCGGTCTTGTTGATGAAATACGGGAAGGTCACTTCGATGCGGCCAGCCTCGGCTTCCAGCTTGACCAGCATCTTGTCGAGCAGCGTGCGGAAGCTCGCCAGTTCCAGCGGCTCGCGCTCTTCTTCCAGCAACGCGACGAAACGCGACATGTGCGTGCCCTTCTGGTCGGCAGGCAGGTGCACATCGAGATTGAAGGTGCCGACGGTGGCCAGTACGCCAGCCGGCGTCTTCAGCGACAGGGGGTAACGCACGCCCTTCACGCCAACCCGCTGGATGGGGATCTGGCGGGTATCGAGGCTCGACTGCACGTCGGGCATCACAAAGGCGGGATTGATGTCATTCATATCGATCAGGTTTCCTCTACGGTCGCGGCATTTTTCGCAGTCAACCTTGCCGCGCAACGAGTGTGAAACCGCGGGGATGGCAAAGCCGATGGCTTCCCGCAGCTGCGAACACAGAACCTGGGATTCTAAGGGAATTTGCCTTTGACTGCCCACGAGCGGGGCGATACCCGTACGGGATGCACGGGTGATGGCATCAGGAAACCATCAGGAAAACCGGCGCGCCCGCAAGCTGCGGGCGCGCCGTTGGCTCAGGCCGCGCGGGTGGCGACGGCAGGCTGGGCCAGGTTGAAGCGCTCACGCACCGATTGCTCGATGCCCTTGGCGTCCAGCCCGCACTGCGACAACAGGAAGGCCGGGTCGCCATGATCGACGAAGCGGTCGGGCAGGCCGAGCTGCAGCACCGGCATGGCGATGCCGGCGGCGGCCAGCGCTTCGAGCACCGCGCTGCCAGCGCCGCCCATCACGCAGCCTTCTTCGACGGTGACGAGGTAGTCATGCTCGCTCGCGAGCTTCTTCACCAGCGCCTCGTCAAGCGGCTTGACGAAGCGCATGTTGGCCACCGAGGCGTCGAGCGCCTCGGCCGCGCCCAGCGCCGGATGCAGCATCGAGCCGAACGCCAGGAAAGCCACGCGCTGGCCGGCGCGCGCCCCGCCCGTGCGGCGCATCTCGCCCTTGCCCACCGGCAGCGCGGTGAGCGCGGCCTCGGTCGCCACGCCCGTGCCGGCGCCGCGCGGGTAACGCACGGCGGTCGGGCAATCCTGCTGGTACGCGGTGGTCAGCAGCTGGCGGCATTCGTTCTCGTCGGCCGGCGTCATCACCATCATGTTGGGGATGCAACGCAGGAACGCGATATCGTAGGCACCAGCATGGGTAGCGCCGTCGGCGCCGACCAGGCCGGCGCGGTCGAGTGCGAACACCACCGGCAGATTCTGCAGCGCCACGTCGTGGATCAGCTGGTCATAGCCGCGCTGCAGGAACGTGGAGTAGATCGCCAGCACGGGCTTGAGGCCTTCACAGGCCAGCCCGCCGGCGAACGTCACGGCATGCTGCTCCGCGATGCCCACGTCGTAGTAGCGGCTGGGGAAGCGCTTCTCGAACTCGACCATGCCGGAGCCTTCGCGCATGGCCGGCGTCACCGCCACCAGCTTGGGATCGGCGGCGGCCATGTCGCACAGCCATTCGCCGAACACCTGCGTGTAGGTCTTGCGGGCGGGCTTGGTCGACGGGCGGATGCCTTCGGCCGGGTTGAACTTGCCGGGGCCGTGGTACAGGATCGGGTCGGCCTCGGCCAGCTTGTAGCCCTGGCCCTTCTTGGTGACCACGTGCAGGAACTGCGGGCCGCCGCCTTCGAGGGCGCGCTGGCGGATGTTCTGCAGCGTCGGCACCAGCGATTCGAGATCATGGCCGTCGATCGGGCCGATGTAGTTGAAGCCGAATTCCTCGAACAGCGTCGCCGGCACCATCATGCCCTTGGCATGTTCCTCGAAGCGCTTGGCGAACTCGAGCACCGGCGGGGCCACTGACAGCACGCGTTCAATGCCCTTCTTGGTGGCCGCGTAGAACTTGCCGCTCATCAACCGCGCGAGGTGGCTGTTGAGCGCGCCCACCGGCGGCGAGATCGACATGTCGTTGTCGTTGAGCACCACCAGCAGCGGCAGGTCCTTGTAGACACCGGCGTTGTTCATGGCCTCGAAGGCCATGCCGGCGGTCATCGCGCCGTCGCCGATCACGGCGATGGAAACGCGCTTCTCGCCCAGCGTGCGCGCACCCAGCGCCATGCCCAGCGCAGCCGAGATGGAGGTGGACGAATGCGCGGTGCCGAAGGTGTCGTACTCGCTTTCCGAGCGGCGCGGGAAGCCCGAGATGCCGCCCCACTGGCGCAGCGAATGCATGCGGTCGCGGCGACCGGTCAGGATCTTGTGCGGATAGCTTTGGTGCCCCACGTCCCAGACGACGCGGTCGTCCGGTGTATTGAACACATAGTGCAGGGCAATGGTCAGCTCGACCGTGCCCAGGTTGGACGACAGGTGGCCGCCGGTTTGCGACACCGATTCGAGCACGTAGGCGCGGAGTTCGTCGGCCAGCGTCTTGAGCTGGCGGCGGTCCAGCCTGCGAAGGGCTGCGGGGTCGTCAATAGTTTTGAGCAGTGCGTAGGTCATGATGTCCGTTCGGCGGCCGGATTCTTGTGCCCGGTTGTCAGTTTTTCCTGCGTATCCATTCAATTCGAGCGCAGCACGATAAGATCGGCCAGTTCGCCCAGGCGTCGGGCGCGCGCGCCGAACACCGCCAACGCTTCATGCGCCGTGGCCCGAAGCTGCTCCGCCAGCTGGCGTGCAGGTTCGAGCCCCATCAGCGACACGTAGGTCGGCTTGTCGTTTGCCGCGTCCTTGCCGGCGGTCTTGCCCAGCGTGGCGGTATCCGCGGTCACGTCGAGGATATCGTCCACCACCTGGAACGCCAGGCCCACGGCTGCGGCGTAGCGGTCAAGCGCGGCCAGGCCGGCTTCGTCCACGGCACCGCAGTAAGCGCCCATGCGCACGCTGGCGCGCAGCAACGCACCGGTCTTCATGCGGTGCATGCCCTCCAGTTCTTCCAGCGACATGGCCAGGCCGACATGCTGCAGGTCGATCGCCTGCCCGCCTGCCATGCCCACCGAGCCGGATGCCCGGGCCAGCTCCGCTACCAGGCGCAGGCGCGCGGCGGCGTCGAGCGAGGTCAGCAAGGCCGATTCGGCCAGCACCACGAAGGCCTGGGTCTGCAGCGCGTCGCCTACCAGCAGCGCCGTCGCTTCATCATAGGCCTTGTGCACGGTGGGACGGCCACGACGCAAATCGTCATCGTCCATGCAGGGCATATCGTCATGCACCAGCGAGTACGCGTGGATCATCTCCACCGCGCTGGCTGCCGCGTCGCAGGCCTCGGGTGCGGCGCCCGCTACTTCACCGGCCGCGTGCACCAGCAAGGGGCGAACCCGCTTGCCACCGCCGAGCACAGCATACCGCATGGCTTCGTGCAGCGTGCAAGGCACTGTCTCCACAGCCGGCAGCCCGGCGTCGAGCGCGGCCTCGGTCCTGGCGCCTGTGGCGCGCATCCACCCGGCGAAATCGCCGGCTTCGGTAGCTTGTTGCGATTCACTCATTCCAGGTCTCCAGCATCGGCGGCCATGGGCTTGAGCACATCGCCGTCCAGCACTTTAACCTGTTGTTCCACGCGTTCGAGCATCTGCTGGCAGTACCTGACCAGTTCGGCCCCGCGCTTGTACGCGGCCAAAGAATCTTCCAGTGGCAAGGCGCCGCCCTCCATGCTGGCTACCAGCGCCTCCAGTTCGGCCATGGCGGCCTCGTAGGAGGCGGGCGGCGCGGAGGCGGACCGCTGGTCGGTCGCGGCCGGATCGGTCTGGGCCGGGGAGCTCGTAGTCTTTGGCATTGCGGACATTGAATCTGGGGAAGCTGGGATTTTACGCCAAAGCGGGGCATTGCCCGCATCCCATGCAACAGGGGGCATCGACATGCGTTGCCGGAAAGTGACTTGTGCGCTTGGGTCGTCTTTCCGAATGCGCCCCGAACGACACCTCCATGACGACCCGGGTCGACTTTTTCGCTAAAAAGGCTAAATAATCAGTCCCTTAACTTTTTCGCTCGGGTACAATCCGCGGTTCGTCAGCGCGATCTCCATCTTTCGACCCGGAAGCGGGCCACGGCGCGGCTGACTGTCTTTCCCAAATCGATTTCTTTTTCGATGGTTGGGTTGTTCACTGCTTTCGCCTGTCATAGGGAGTGGGGATAATGTCCAATCTCAGCACCGCGCTGAAACTGGTGCCGGCTGATACGCAGTTGCCCGTGAACGTCTACATCGACGAGGCACTGTATCAACAAGAACTGGAACTGCTGTTCAAGAAGGGCCCGGGCTATGTCGGCCACGAACTGATGATCCCCGAAACGGGCGATTTTCAGGCGCTGGCCGCCGAGGACGAGGGCCGCATCCTGGTACGGAATGCCGACGGGATCGAGCTCATGTCCAATGTCTGCCGCCATCGGCAGGCCATCATGCTCAATGGCCGCGGCAATGCGAAGAACATTGTCTGCCCCTTGCACCGCTGGACCTACGACCTGAAGGGCGAACTGCTCGGCGCGCCGCATTTCGCCGAGCGTCCGTGCGTCCACCTGAACCGCTCGCCGCTACAGAACTGGAACGGCCTGCTGTTCGAGGGGCAGCGCGACGTTCGCGCCGACCTGGCCCGCCTGGGCGTGGCCGAAGACCTGAACTTCGAAGGCTACCTGCTCGACCACGTCGAGATCCACGAGTGCAACTACAACTGGAAGACCTTTATCGAGGTCTATCTGGAGGACTACCACGTCGTGCCGTTCCACCCGGGCCTCGGGAGCTTTGTCTCCTGCGACGACCTGAGCTGGGAGTTCGGCGACTGGCACAGCGTCCAGACGGTCGGGTTGCACGCGGGCCTGAAGCGCCCGGGCAGCCCTACGTACCAGAAGTGGCATGAGGCCGTGCTGCGCTTCAACAACGGCGTGCTGCCCAAGTACGGCGCGATCTGGCTCACCTACTACCCCAACATCATGGTGGAGTGGTATCCGAACGTGCTGGTGGTCTCCACCCTGCACCCGCTCGGGCCGAACAAGACGCGCAACGTCGTGGAGTTCTACTACCCCGAGGAAATCGCGCTGTTCGAGCGCGAGTTCGTCGAGGCCGAGCGCGCCGCTTACATGGAAACCTGCGTCGAGGACGACGAGATCGCAGAGCGCATGGATGCCGGGCGCCGGGCGCTGGCCAAACGCGGCGTCAGTGAGACGGGTCCATACCAGTCGCCCATGGAAGACGGTATGCAGCACTTTCATGAATGGTATCGCCGCGCCATGTCCTTCACGGACTGACCCGCCAGCCAAGTCCCAGCGAGCCGCGGCATCGACAGCGCAGCGCAGACGCAAGCAAAACGGACCGCCCATGCGGTCCGTTTTGCCTTTGGTGCGGTGCACACTCGCTGATACAATCGCCGCTTCCGGTGTGCGTCCGGCGTCTCGCCGCCTGCCCTGCCCGCCATTCGCCCCATGCGGAGCCTTTCGCGATTCGGATCCCCGCCCCCGCCAGGACCCGCTTCGCGCGCTGTCCATTCTTCCTTTCGCCCCACCATGCAATCGCTCTGGATGCTGTTCGCCGCCTTCGCCTTCTCTTTAATGGGGGTGGGCGTCAAGCTGGCATCCGAGATCTATGCCACGGGCGAGATCGTGTTCTACCGCAGCCTGATCGGCGTGATCATCATGTGGACGGTGCTGGCTTCGTCGGGCACCTCGGTGCGTACGCCGCACATGGCCATGCATATCAAGCGCAGCTTGTTCGGCGTGACCGCCCTGCTGCTGTGGTTCACCTCGATCACCATGCTGCCGCTGGCCACGGCGATGACCCTGAATTACATGTCGCCGGTCTGGATCGCGCTGATCCTGGGCGCCGGCGCAGCCTTGACCGGCACCGGCGGCGCGGACCGCAAGCTGATCGGCGCCATCCTGATGTCGTTCGGCGGCGTAATCTGCCTGTTGCAGCCTTCTGTCGGCCATAACCAGCTCACCGGCGGCCTGATCGGCCTGATCTCCGGCATGTTCACCGCGCTGGCCTATGTCGAGGTGCGCCAGCTCGGCCAGCTGGGCGAGCCCGAAGGCCGCATCGTGTTCTATTTCTCGGCAGTCGGGATGGTGGTCGGCCTGGCCTGGATGCTGTACACCGGCCCGAGCACCCACACCTGGCGCGGCGCGGGCCTGCTGCTGGCGATCGGCATCCTGGCCACGCTCGGCCAGACCGCGATGACGCGCGCCTACAAACGCGGCAACACGCTGCTCACCGCCAACCTGCAATACGCCGGCATCGTGTTCTCCAGCCTATGGGGCATGATTGTCTGGCGCGACCAGCTCAACTGGCTGTCCTGGGTCGGCATGGCGCTGATCATCGCCAGCGGCATCGCCACCACGCTGACCCGGGCGCGCGAAGGCTCCAACCGGCAGCCAACCGCCGATACCCCGGTCAAGTCGGCCGAGGCGGAAGTGCACCCCGAGGTGTAGCATCGGGGGTGGCGGACCGTGCTCACCCCGCCCTCTCACCGCGCCTGCCCGTGCCGTTGCGGCGCAACGATCCCAACCCAAGGTTACGCCATGTTCACCACCCTGATCTCCAGCCAGGACCTGCGCGCGCTGCGCGAAGACGGCAGCCGCCACAGCGTCGTGATCGACTGCAGTTTCGACCTGGCCAACCCGGCCGCCGGACGCGAGGCCTATCACGTGGGCCACCTGCCCGGCGCCTTCTACCTGCACCTGGACAACGAACTGTCCGGCGAGAAAACCGGCACCAACGGCCGGCACCCGTTGCCGGACCCGAACACGCTGACCGCGCGCCTGCGCGTGCTGGGCGTTAGCGAAGACACCCAGCTCATTGCCTACGACGCGCAGGGCGGCATGTACGCGGCGCGCGCCTGGTGGCTGCTGCGCTGGCTGGGCCACGGCGCCGTGGCCGTGCTGGATGGCGGCAAGAATGCGTGGGTGGCGGCGGGCCTGCCGCTCGAGGCAGGCAACACGCCGGAGCCCGAAACCCCGGGCAACCTGACGCGCAAGGCGGCGCTGGTGGCCACGGTGGACGCCGACGCCGTGCTGGCGAACCTGGCAAACCCGGCCCGGCTGGTGGTGGACGCCCGTGCGGCAGACCGCTTCCGTGGCGAGAATGAAACGCTGGACCCCGTGGGTGGGCATATCCCGGGCGCGGCCAACCGCTTCTTCAAGGACAACCTGGGAGAAAACGGCAGTTTCAAGCCGGCTAGCGCGTTGCGCCAGGAGTTCGGGCAAGTGCTGGGCAGCAAGCCGGCCAGCGAGGCGATCATGCAGTGCGGCTCGGGCGTGACCGCCTGCCACAACCTGCTGGCACTGGAAGTAGCCGGCATGCCGGGCGCCGCGCTCTATCCGGGCTCGTGGAGCGAGTGGTGCGCCGACCCGGCGCGGCCAGTAGCAAGCGGGGCCTGATGGCGAGCGGCGCAAGCCGCCAGGGCCAGCTTACCTGGCGGCAGCCGCCACGCCATGTGCATGGCCATGACCATGGTCATGCGCTTCGTGCACGCCATTGGTGATGAAGAAGATGGCGCAGATCCCGGTGGCGACCAGCACGACCTGGATGATCGATTCGCGCCAGCGCGGCTTGCGCTGCATCTGCGGCATCAGGTCGCTTACGGCGATATAGACGAAGCTGCTTGAAGCAATCACCAGCACGTAGGGAATCCAGCCGCTCATCTGGTCGAGCAGGTAGTACCCCACCACGCCGCCGGCGATGGCCGCCAGGCTGGACAGCAGGTTAAAGGCAAAGGCGCGCGCCTTCGAGAACCCCGCGTTGAGCAGCACGATGAAATCGCCCACCTCCTGCGGGATCTCGTGCGCGGCGATGGCCAGCGCGGTGACCAGGCCAATATGCGGATCCGCCAGGAAGGCCGCGGCAATCACGATGCCGTCGGCGAAATTGTGGAAGGTGTCGCCCACCAGGATGGTCATGCCGCTACGGCCGGCTTCCTCTCGGTCATGGCCGTGGTGATGGTGGTGCCCATCGCCCTCGTGATGATGCGAGTGGCGCAGCAGCGCGACTTTTTCCAGCAGGAAGAAGCCAAGCAGGCCGGCCAGCAAGGTACCGAACAAGGCACGCGGATCGGCGCCGGACTCGAACGCCTCGGGCAGGGAATGCAGCAGCGCCGTGGCCAGAAGCACCCCTACCGAAAAGCTCACCATGCGCTCGACCACGCGGGAAGCCACGGTCAGCGACAACAGCGCCGCGCCAAAGATACTGCCCACCCCCGAGATGGTGGCTGCAAGCAGGATGTAGACAAGCGTGGAATCGATGATGGGCTCCCGGGATCGGCTTTTCCGTTCTTAGGGAGCAGCATCGATCTCAAACGCAACACGGTTGCAAGAAACGAAGCCCGCATTGTACGTAGGTTGCAGCCGGTTTTGCAAATCCCGTGGCACAAGCCGCTCCTGGCTACGGGCGCGGCAGCGCCGCACCCTGCTGCAAATGCGCGCCAGGGCGTGCCGCGCCTCAAACCCCGTGCTGCTTGAACCAGGCCAGGCAACGCTGCCAGCCGTCCTTGGCATCCGCTTCCCGGTAACTTGGGCGGTAGTCCGCGTTGAAGGCATGGCCGGATTCCGGGTAGACCACGAACGTGGAAGCCTTGGCAAAGGGGTCGCTTGATGCCGCCAGCGCCGCCTTCATCTTCTCGACCTGTTCCTGCGTGATGCCGGTGTCCTTGCCGCCGTAGAGGCCCAGCACCGGCACCTTGAGCTGGCCGGCCAGGTCGATCGGGTTGCGCGGCTTGATCGGGGTCGGCTCGCCCACCAGCTGGCCATACCAGGCCACGCCTGCCTTCACCTGCTGGCTGTGCGCGGCGTACAGCCAGGTAATGCGCCCGCCCCAGCAGAAGCCGGTAATGGCCAGGCGGCTGGTGTTGCCGCCGTTGGCCTTGGCCCAGGCCGTCGCCGCGTCGAGGTCTCCCATCACTTGTTCATCAGGGACCTTGGAGATCAGCTTCGCCTGCAGTTCCTGGATGGTGCCGAAGCTGCTTGGGTCGCCCTGGCGCGCGAACAGCTCCGGCGCGATGGCGAGGTAGCCCAGCTTGGCAAAGCGCCGGCAGATGTCGGCGATGTGCTCATGTACGCCGAAGATCTCGCTCACCACCAGCACCACCGGCAGGTTGGTCTTGCCTTCCGGCTGGGCGCGGTACGCCGGCATGTTGAAGCCGCCCGAGGGAATCGTCACCTCGCCGGCGGCAAGGCCTGCGAAATCGGTCTTGATGGCCTGTGCCATCACAGGCAAGGCTGCTGCGGCAAAGGCCGAACCCAGCGCCGTCTTGACGAACGCGCGGCGGTCATAGGACTGGCTGGGTACGAGGCTGTCGACTTCTGGCTTCAGCATGCGGTCTCCTGTCTGACATGGATGGCGAATCTGGATGGACAACGCACGGCGCGGCACCGCCGCCGTGGCGAGATCCGATTCTAAGCAAACATGGAGTCCAGCGCACGCGGCCGGCAAGCGGGGCGATTCGCAGTGCGATTCGCCCTGCGCCGGCGCGTGTCAGTGCAGCTTGACGCGCGGGCTGGTCTTGCTGCGCAGCCAGTGGGTCACGGTATCCAGCCCCATGCCCACGGCGCCGTGCAACGCCATGACGTGCATGCGGTACAGGGAGCTGTACATCACGCGCGCCATCAACCCTTCGATAAACATGGAGCCGCCGATCAGGCCGCCCATCAGGCTGCCGACCGCGCTGAAATGCCCCAGCGACACCAGCGAGCCCAGGTCCTTGAACCCAAAAGACGGCAGCGGCTTGCCGTCCAGGCGCGCGCGCAGCGCGCCGTAGAGGAACGTGGCCTGCTGGTGCGCGGCCTGGGCGCGCGGCGGCACGGCGCCCTGCTTCTCGGGCCAGGGGCAACTGGCGCAGTCGCCAAAGGCAAAGATATCGGGATCGATCTCGCTTTGCAGCGTGGGCTTGACGATGATCTGGCCCATGCGGCTGACCGGCAGGCCCAGGGTGGAAAGCACCGCCGGCGCGGTAATGCCGGCGGCCCACACCGTCAGGTCGGCGTCGATGCGCTTGCCGCTGGCGGTCAGCACCGCATCCTCGGTGACTTCGGTCACGCGCTCGGCGGTGAGGACTTCGATATCGAGCTTGTGCAGCAGCTTGGTGGTTTCGGTGGACACGCGCTCGGACAGCGCGGGCAGGATGCGCGGGCCGGCCTCGACCACGTGGATGCGCACATCGCGGCGCGGATCAAGCTGATGCAGCCCATAGGCGCTGAGCACGTGCGCGGTATTACGCAACTCGGCAGAGAGCTCGACACCGGTGGCGCCGGCACCGATGATGGCAACATCCACGCGCGGGCGGCCATCCTCGCCGATGCGCCCGCGCCCGTTCTGGGCGCGCACGCAGGCCGAGATCAGCTTGCGGCGGAAGCGCTCCGCCTGGTCCACGGTATCGAGCGCGATGGCGTTCTCGGCGGCGCCGGGCACGCCGAAGAAATGCGTGACGCAGCCAATCGCCAGCACCAGGGTGTCATAGGAAAGATCGCGTGCGGGCAAGAGCTCCGTGCCGTCGAGATCGACACAGGCCGCCACCGAGATCGTCTTGCGATCCCGGTCGATGCCGGTCAGCTCGCCTTGCTGGAATTCGAAATGATGCCAGCGGGCCTGCGCCACGTATTCGAGTTGATGGGTGTGGGGATCCATGCTGCCGGCGGCAACTTCATGCAGCAGCGGTTTCCAGATATGCGTGGGGGAGCGGTCGACCAGTACCACCTGCGCGGCCCCGCCCTTGCCGAGCTTGTCGCCCAGCCGCGTGACCAGCTCCAGCCCGCCTGCTCCTCCTCCGACTACGATGATGCGATGCGCCCTTCCCTCTGTGCTCATGATCTACCCAGTGTCGTCGATATTCTTTTGCGGGGCCTGACGCGAGCCAGTGACCTCGGCTTTTCATCAGTCTGCTGCACAGCAGCACAACTGGCAAGACGCCATTCACCGATTCAGCGGTCGCTTCAATCGAAACCAGGATGCAGGAATACCGGGACGGGTGCAATCCCGGGGCGGCCCCGAAGGCCGCCCCGCGCGCTTAGTGGGCCTCCTCCCAGTTGCTGCCGGCGCCAACCTCGGCCACCAGCGGCACACGCAGTTCAGCCACGTTGCACATCAGTTCCGGCAACTTCACCTTGACCAGTTCCAGCTCGGCCTGCGGCACTTCCAGCACCAGTTCATCGTGCACCTGCATGACCTGGCGCGTGCCCAGGCCATCGCGTTCCAGCCAGTCCTGCACCGCGATCATCGACAGCTTGATCAGGTCGGCGGCAGTACCCTGCATCGGCGCGTTGATGGCGGCGCGCTCGGCGCCCTGGCGGCGCGGGCCGTTACCGCCATTGATGTCCGGCAGCCACAGGCGGCGCCCGAACACGGTCTCGACGAAGCCCTGCTCGCGCGCGGTCTGGCGCGTTTCTTCCATGTACCGCGCCACGCCGGGATAGCGCATGAAATAGCGGTCGATGTAGTGCTTAGCAGCCTCGCGCTCGATGCCGAGGTTGCCGGCCAGGCCGAAGGCGCTCATGCCGTAGATCAGGCCGAAGTTGATGACCTTGGCATAGCGGCGCTGCTCGCTGCTGACGGCATCCGGCGCCACGCCGAAGATCTCCGCGGCGGTGGCGCGGTGCACGTCCTCGCCCTCGGCGAACGAGCGCATCAGGTTCTCGTCGCCAGAGATATGGGCCATGATGCGCAACTCGATCTGCGAGTAGTCGGCCGACACGATCACGTTGCCCGGCCCGGCGATAAAGGCCTCGCGGATGCGCCGGCCTTCCTCGGTGCGCACCGGGATGTTCTGCAGGTTGGGCTCGGTGGAAGCCAGCCGGCCGGTCACCGCCGTGGTCTGCCCGTAGCTGGTATGCACGCGGCCGGTGGCCGGGTTGACCATCTTCGGCAGCTTGTCGGTGTAGGTGGACTTGAGCTTGGACAGGCCGCGATAGTCCAGCAGCAGCTTGGGCAGCGGGTAATCCTCGGCCAGCTTCTGCAACACCTCTTCGTCGGTGGATGGCGCGCCGCTGGCGGTCTTCTTGACCACCGGCAGCTTCATCTGGCCGAACAGGATCTCGCCGATCTGCTTGGGCGAGCCCAGGTTGAAAGGCTGGCCCGCGGCCTCGTACGCGGCCTGCTCCAGCGTCAGCATGCGCTGGCCGAGCTGCGTGCTTTGCGCGCCCAGGCGCTCGGCGTCGATCAGCACGCCGTTGCGCTCGATCTTCTGCAGCACCACCGAGACCGGCATCTCGATCTTTTCGTAGACGTAATGCACCCCCGGCAACGCCTCGACCTGCGGGTACATGTTGCAATGCAGGCGCAGCGTGACGTCGGCATCCTCGGCCGCGTACTCGGTGGCGCGCGCGATGTCGATCTGGTCAAAGCCGATCTGGCTCGCGCCCTTGCCGCACACTTCCTCGTAGCTGATGGTCTTCAGGCCAAGCAGGCGCTCGGCCAGGCTGTCCATGCCATGGTTGCGGTGGGACGCCAGCACGTAGCTCTGCAGCATGGTGTCGTGCACGATGCCGCGCAGGCTGACGCCGTGATTGGCAAAGACATGGGAATCGTACTTCAGGTTCTGGCCGACCTTGCCGCGCGACGGGTCTTCGAGCCAGGCGCGCATGCGTGCCAGCACGGCCTCGCGCGTGAGCTGGCCATTGGCTTCCAGGCCCACCACGTCCGGGCCGCGGTGCGCCACCGGGATATAGCAGGCTTCGCCTGGCTCGATCGACAGCGAGATGCCGACCAGCTGGGCCTGCAGCGGGTCCAGCGAAGTGGTCTCGGTATCGATGGACACCAGCGGCGCGGTTTCGATGCGCCGCATCCAGGCCTCCAGCGCCGCCTCGGTGGCCACGGTTTCGTAGCGGATCTGGGCCGGGGCCGGGGCGCTGTCGAACAGGCCGCCCTGGGCCGGACCCGGGTCGGCTCCCGCCGCGGCGGCGCCGGCCGCGGGCGGCGCCGCGCTTGCGCGTGCCTGGGCGCGCGGGTTGGGCAGGCTTTCGCCGGTGGCCTCGCGCAGCCAGGTCTTGAATCCATAGCGCGCAAAGAAGTCAATCAGCTTGTCCTTGTCCTCGCTGCCACCCTCAAGCTGGTGGAAGTCGGCCAGCGAGCTCGTCAGGTCGCAATCGGTCTTGACCGTCACCAGCTCGCGCGCCTTGGGCAGCCACGCCAGTGTGTTGCGCAGGTTCTCGCCCACCACGCCCTTGATGCCGGGGGCATTGGCCATGACATCGTCGAGCGTGCCGTACTCGGTCAGCCATTTGACCGCGGTCTTGGGGCCCACCTTGGGCACGCCGGGCACGTTGTCCACGGCGTCGCCAATCAGCGAGAGATAGTCGACGATGCGCACCGGCGGCACGCCGAACTTGGCGGCCACGCCGGGCGGGTCGAGGATTTCCCCGCTCATGGTATTGACCAGCGTGACGTGGTCGTCGACCAGTTGCGCCAGGTCCTTGTCACCGGTGGAGACCACCGTGCGCATGCCTTCGGCGGTGGCCCGGCGCGCCAGCGTGCCGATCACGTCGTCCGCCTCCACGCCTTCCACCACCACGATGGGCCAGCCCAGCGCGCGCACCGCTTCGTGGATCGGCTCGATCTGCTTGGCGAGGTCCTCGGGCATCGACGGGCGATGCTCCTTGTAGGCCGGATACAGGTCGTCGCGGAAGGTCTTACCCTTGGCGTCGAACACGCAGGCGCTATACTCTGCCGGGAAATCGCTGCGCAGCTTGCGCAGCATATTGATCATGCCGTAGATTGCCCCTGTGGGCAGGCCCTCACCGTTCCTCAGGTCCGGCAGAGCGTGATACGCACGATACAGATAGCTCGACCCATCGACGAGCAAGAGTGTTTTTGGACTATCCGACATTCCCATGGACTCAAAATTGACTGGTGCCGCCGCAGGCGGTGCGAACGCCGCCCCCCCTTCCGACGCAGCCGGCGCCGATAACCCGGCGGCAGCCCTCAAGCAGGCCGCGCAAGGCAGTATTACCACCGCGGCCGATATGGATGTGAACGTGACGGTCAGCGCCGCTGCCGATGGCCCGGGAGATACGTCTCCCGCCGCCGGCATCCGCGCCAACCCACGCAAGATGATTCCCAGCCTGCGTGCGCTGGCCGACGAAGACCGCGCGACAGCAAAGAAGGCGCGCGCTTCGTGGCAAATGTTCACGATTATGGCAGAGTTCATCGAGGCGACCGAGTACCTTTCGGAGATCCGCCCGGCGGTATCGATCTACGGTAGCGCGCGCCTGCGCGAGGATTCGCCTTACTACCAGCGCACCATCGAGATCGCCCGCCTGTTCTCCGACGCCGGCTTCGCGGTGATCTCGGGCGGCGGCCCGGGCATCATGGAGGCGGCCAACAAGGGCGCCCACGCGGGCAAGTCAGCCAGCGTGGGCCTGAACATCGAGCTTCCGCACGAGCAGCAAGGCAATCCCTACCAGGACATCGCCATGCGCTTTCGCCACTTCTTCACGCGCAAGGTCACCTTCGTCAAGAATTCGGACGCCTTTATCGTGATGCCGGGCGGTTTCGGCACGCTGGATGAGCTGGCCGAAGTGCTGACGCTGGTGCAGACCGGCAAGTCCCGCGCCGTGCCGGTGGTGCTGTTCGGCAGCCGCTTCTGGAAGGGCCTGCTTGACTGGTTCCGCTTCACCCTGCTGCCGATGGGCCTGATCGCCGAGCATGACCTCGACCTGATGAAGATCGTGGACGAGCCGCACGAAGTGCTCGAAGCGGTATATGAGTACTACGAGCAGCGCGGTGGCGACAACCCGATCCCGCCCAAGGAAGAGATGTTCTACCTGTAAGCCAGGTAGAACAGGCCCGCCAGGCTGCTTCCGCGCGCGCCGCCCGCCCCGCAAAGGTGCCCGCAGGGTCACCGCAAGGGGCCCGGCGCGGGCAGGAATTGCTAGAATGGAAGCCTGACACACTGCCAAAGCCCGGCGCCGCCGGGCTGCAGCGCCATTTGTGGCGCAGCATGCCCCCGGCCTGCTGCGCCGCGCAGGAGCCTTCAATGACCTCCCCCTCACTCCTGGCCACCGCCCGCGCGCAAGCGCCGGAGCCGCTTGGAGCCCCCCGTCCGGCCGCCCTGCGCGCGCTGGCTTTTGCAGCATTGGTGGCGCTTGGCGCCCCGGCCGCGGTGATGGCGCAGCCGGCCGAGCAGGCAGGCGGCGCGCTGACCCAGCAAGAGCTGAACCAGATCAACAACCGGCCGATCACCTCGCCGGCCAAGACCCAGCTGAACCAGCCGCGCGAACCGAGCTTCCAGCTCAATGAGCGGGATGGCACCCAGATCCGGGAATACAAGAACAAAGGCCAGGCCACCGATATCGAGGTCAAGTCCGGCATGGGCACCAAATACCAGATGAGCAAGCCGGAAGACAGCTCGCCGAAGATCCGGGACCACGACACGAACCGCGTACCATCGGTCAAAGTGCTGCAATTCTGAGCGTCGGCGTGCCGGGTTTTAGCACCCCGGCTCCCGGGTCCTGGTTTTCGCTTCTGCTACTTGTTTTCTGTTTTCCGATTTCACACGACCCCGCCAGATGATCACGGCGGGGCCGCGCCGGCGCTTCCGGCATCCATGCCGCGAAAGCCAAGCTCTGCTTGCGCCCGCCGCCATCCGTTTCGATTCACACAAAGAGTATGGCCGTATTCACCACGGTCTCGCCGGACGAGATCGCCAGTTGGCTCCTTGATTACAACCTGGGCGAAATGCGCGACTTGCGCGGCATTGCCTCAGGCATCGAGAACAGTAACTTCTTCCTGACCATGGAGCAGGACGGTGTCACACGCGAGTACGTGCTGACCATCTTCGAGCGCCTGACGTTCGAGCAACTGCCGTATTACCTGCACCTGATGGCCCACCTGGCCGCGCACGACATCCGCGTGCCGGCGCCCATCCCGGGGCGCGACGGCGAGATCCTGCGTGCCCTCAAGGGCAAGCCGGCGACCATCGTCACGCGCCTGCCGGGCGGCTCGCAGCTGACGCCAGGCGTGGGGCACTGCGCGCAAGTGGGTGACATGCTCGCCCGCATGCACCTTGCCGGCCAGAGCTATCCGCGCCAGCAGCCCAACCTGCGCAGCCTGCCGTGGTGGCAGCAAACGGAAGGCGAGATCCTGCCCTTCCTGGATGCCGGCCAGCAAGCGTTGTTGCGCGAGGAACTGGCCCACCAGACCGCTTTCTTCGGCGGCGCGGAGTACGCGGCGCTGCCCGGCGGCCCTTGCCATTGCGACCTGTTCCGTGACAACGCGCTGTTCGAGGCTGGCCCGGCCGGGCAGGAGAAACTGGGGGGCTTCTTCGATTTCTACTTCGCCGGCAACGACAAGTGGCTGTTCGACCTGGCCGTCACCGTCAACGACTGGTGCATCGACCTGGCCAGCGGCGCGCTCGACGCCGCCCGCGGCCAGGCCTTGCTGCGGGCTTATCATGCCGTGAGGCCGCTGGGCCCCATCGAGGCGCAGCACTGGCGCGACATGCTGCGCGCCGGCGCACTGCGCTTCTGGATTTCCCGCCTGTGGGACTTCTACCTGCCACGCGAGGCCGACATGCTGCAACCGCATGACCCGACCCACTTTGAACGCATCCTGCGCCGGCGCATCGAAGCCGCCGCGCTGCCCTGGACCTGACCGTCATGCAATTACTGGAAGTCTCCGCCAAGGAAGGTTATGTCTGGTTCCGCCAGGGTGTCTGGCTGTTCCGCAAGAATCCGCTCGCCTTCCTGATGCTGTTGTTTGTCTACCTGATCGCCGCGCAACTGGCCGTGTTCGTGCCGCTGATCGGCATCATCGCGCTGCTGGTGGTCACCCCGGGCCTGTCGGTCGGCATCATGACCGCCTGCCGCGAGGTGATCCTGAACAAGCGCGTGCTGCCGACCGTATTACTGGCAGGATTTCGCGGCAACGGCAAGCAGGCAAGCCGCAACCTGCTGGTGCTGGGTGGCATCTACGCAGGCCTGGTCTTCGTGCTGAGCCTCATCGCGGGCAGCCTGGTGGACATCAGCACGCTGGTGCCGATCCTGCTCAAGGAAGAAGCGCCGTCGGCGGAATCCGTGCGGCAGCTTTACTTCGCGCTGATGATCGGGGCCGCGTTGTACACGCCGATTGCCATGCTGTTCTGGTTTGCGCCGCTGCTCACCGCGTGGCACAACGTGCCGCCGGTCAAAGCACTGTTCTTCAGCTGGACCGCGTGCTGGCGCAACCGTAGCGCGTTCCTGGCCTATGGCGTGGTGTTCGCGGTCTTGCTGGTGGCGGTGCCGTTCTTCCTGGAGGCGTTGTTCGGCGCATTGGGGGCTGAGGCGGTGCTGTCCTTCCTGGTCACGCCGTACTCGCTGCTGATGCTGGCGATCATGTATTGCTCGTTCTACGCCACTTACCGCGGCTGCTTCAATGTCGTGCCGGAAGAAGCCGCCGGCAGGCCGGACCTGGCCGCCTGAAGGCAGGTCACGCCGCGGTCACCCGGGTCACCCAGGTCACGCGGCTCACAGGCCGAACAGCCGGGCCGCGTTTCGGTCCGGCGCCTCGCACAGCGGGCCCAGCCACTCCCACACCTTGCGCTGCAGGCCGGCATAGCCGGCCTCGGCCTCGTGATTGGTCCAAGGCCAGTCCGATCCCCATAGCAAGCCTTGCTCGCCCAGGCAGTGGTGCCAGCCAGCCACCACGCCTGCCAGGTCCGCCGCCACGCGATACGGCGCGCTCAGCTTGACGTAGACCTCCCTCTGCCCGCGCCAGTGCGCGGCGCAAGCCAGCATCGGCGCGTCGGCCTGCGCGCCGGGCGCGGGCTTGCCGAAATGATCCAGCACCAGCGCGATCGGCACCGCCGGCAACCAGGCCCGCAGTTCGTTGAGCCGGCCCGGATCGGTGTGCAACTCCAGGTGCCAGCCCAGCGCGTGGGCCGCCTCCAGCAGCGCGGGCCAGCGCGCATCGCGCCATGATGCGTCGTCGTGCCGCCCCACCATATTCCAGCGCAGGCCGCGCACGCCCAGGCCATGCAGCCGCGCCAGCTCGCCGGCGGATGCCTCCGGGCCCACCACGCAAACACCACGCAGCGCGGGTGAAGCCGCCAGCGCTGCTTCCAGCTCGCTGTTGTCGCAGCCAAAAAAACTTGGCTGCACCACCACGCCCGCGCGCACGCCATGCGCCCCGGAAATGGCTTGCCACTGCGCCAGGCTGGCGCCGTAGGCGGGCCGGTAGCGCGCCCCGCCCACGGCGGGAGCCTCGGCGGAAAACACGTGGAAATGGGAATCGATCTGGAACATGTTCTGGCCCAAGGAATGGCGCATGCCGCCATGAATGGTAGCGCCGGTTGACACCCACGCCCCTCCATTCTATGCTCTAGTCCTATAGATGACTAGAGTCCACCTCTCTCCCCGAACAGGCACCGCTGCCGGGGCACGCATGGAGACACGAATGCCAGACCGTTCCGCCCTGCCCGACCCGACGGGAGCCGGCCTCGACGCCTCGCCAGCCAGCCTGGCGGCGCCGCGCTGGGCCCGCATCGCGACCGCGCTCAAGGGCCGCATCCTGGCCGGCGAATGGGCTTCCGGCACCGCCATTGCGGCCGAGAGCGCACTGGCGGAGCACTACGGCGTGGCGCTGGGCACCATGCGCGCCGCCATCCAGGCACTGGTGGACGAAGGCTTGCTGGAACGCGTGCATGGCCGCGGCACCTTTGTGCGCGGCGCGCTGACCGGCGCCACCATGGCGCGGTTCTTCCGCTTTGGCGATGCCGGCTCGGAGATCCCCGAGTCGCGCATCGTGTCGCTGCGCACGCTGGCGGCGCCGGCGGATGTCGCCGTGCAGCTTGGCCTGGCTGCGGGAACGCCGGTGTTGCGCGTATTGCGCCAGCGCGGCTGGGAAGGCCAGGTCCGCCTGCTCGAGACCATCTGGCTGCCGGCGCCGCTGTTCGGCGCGCTGGCCGCGCTCAAGCCGGCCGAATTCGCGCCCCTGCTCTACCCGATGTATGCCGAGCGTTGCGGCGTCACGGTCGGCCGCGCCGTCGACGACCTGCGCTTTACCCGGCTTGGCGCGCGCGAGGCCGCTCAGCTGAGCTTGCCAGCAGGCCATCCCGCGCTGGCGGTCAGCCGCGTGGCGTTTGACCTGGCGGGCCGGCGCGTGGAGTTCCGCCAGACGCTGGGCAATGCCGACGATTTCCACTATCGCGCCGAGGTTCGCTGAACCCGCGCGCGGCGCCGCCGCAAGCGCGGGCCGGCGCAAGCACCCTAGACCTACACATTCCGAGGAGACTCATGCGATTCCCGATCCGACTTTGCGCCACCGCCCTGTGCTGGCTCGCCGCCGGCACCAGCAGCCTTGCGCACGCACAGGCCTGGCCCGCGGCCAAGCCCATCCGGCTGGTCGTCACCTACGCGCCCGGCGGCGGTGCCGATACCATGGCCCGCTTGATCTCGCCGCGCCTGGGCCAGGAGCTGGGCCAGACCATCGTGGTGGACAACCGGCCCGGCGCAGGCGGCCAGATCGGCACGGACCTGGTCGCCAAGTCCGCCCCGGACGGCTATACGGTGCTGCTCGACGCTGCCTCGTTTGCCGCCAACCCCTCGCTCTACAAGCGGCTGCCCTACGACCCGGTCAAGTCCTTCATCCCGGTCTCGGTGCTGGCGCTGTATCCCAACATGCTGGTCGTGAACCCGCAGTTCCCGGCCAAGACCACGCAGGAGCTGATCGCGATGGCACGCGCCAAGCCGGGCAGCATTGCCTATGCGTCCTCGGGCAACGGTTCGGCCCAGCACCTGGCAGGCGCGCTGTTCGCGCAGCGCATGAAGCTGGACCTGTTGCACGTGCCGTACAAGGGCGGCGGCCCGGCCATGGCCGATGTGATTGCCGGGCAGGTGCCGGTGTTCTTCGCCAACACGGCGTCGGGCCTGCAGCATGTGCGCGCGGGCAAGCTGCGCGTGCTGGGCGTGACCGGCGCCAAGCGCACGGCCATCCTGCCGGACACGCCAACGCTAGCCGAGGCAGGCGTGCCGCACTACGAGGTCTACGAGTGGAATGGCGTGTTCTTGCCGGCGGGCACGCCGCCGGAAATCGTCAAGCGCCTGTCGGATGCGATCCGCAAGGTCATCAACCTGCCGGAGAATCGCGAGCGCGTAACCAGCCTGGGCGGGGAGATCGTGGCCGGCACGCCGGCCGAGGCGGCGAAGTTCATCCAGGCCCAGACCACCGAATGGGCCAAGGTGATCAAGGAGGGCAACATCCAGCTGGACTGATCCCTCTGCCTGGGCGCCCGTCCGCTCAGTCGATCGGGTCCAGCTTGGCGACCGACAGCACCAGCCATTTGGCCCCGTGGCGCTTGAACTTGATATTTGCACGGGCGGCTTCGCCCTCGCCTTCGAGCCCGGCGATCACGCCTTCGCCAAACTTGTTGTGGAACACGCTCTGGCCGATACGCAAGCCGGAGCCGGCCTGGCGCTTGGCGTCGGCGTAGCCGTTGCCGGTGTCCATGCCGCCGGTAGGCTGGGTGCCCGAATAGGGAACGTCCTCCGCCTTCTTGAACCAGTCGCGGCCCCAGCCGCCCTCGTTCTGCTGGCGGCGCTGCGAACCACCGCCGCCGCCATAGGCCTGCGCAGGCGGCATCAGCCACTTGAGCGATTCCTCAGGCAGCTCCTCGAAGAAGCGCGAGCGCACGTGATAGCGCATCTGCCCATGCAGCACGCGGCTTTGCGCGAACGAGAGATAGAGCCGCTCGCGCGCACGCGTGATGGCCACGTACATCAGGCGACGCTCTTCCTCCAGCCCGTCGGCCTCCGTGGCGCTGTTCTCGTGCGGGAACAACCCCTCTTCCAGCCCGGTGATGAAGACCGCGTTGAACTCCAGCCCCTTGGCGGCGTGCACCGTCATCATCTGCACGGCGTCCTGGCCCGCCTGCGCCTGGTTGTCGCCGGCTTCCAGCGAGGCATGGGTGAGGAAGGCAACCAGCGGGGTCATCACCGCCGGCAGCGCCTCGGGGTCCAGCACCTGCTGGGCCTGGTCGCCCTCGGCCAGCGCGGGCAGCGGCTGCGCGCCATCGCGCCCGACCGGAATCGCGCTGGCCAGCGCATCCAGCCCAAAGCCTTCCTCCGTCACGAACGCCTGCGCCGCCGTCACCAGTTCCTGCAAGTTCTCGATGCGGTCCTGGCCTTCTTTTTCAGCGCGGTAGTGCGTGATCAGGCCGCTGGTATTGGTGACGTACTCGACTGTTTCCGGCAGCGTCATGCGGCGTGTCTCGGCGCGCATCTGCTCGATCAGCCGCACAAAGGCGCCCAGCGTGCTGCCGGCCTTGCCGGGCACGAAGGCCACGGCTTCGGCCAGCGAGCAGTTGTACTGGCGCGCCGCATCCTGCAGGGCTTCGAGCGAGCGCGCGCCGATGCCGCGCGTGGGGAAATTCACCACGCGGCCAAAGGCAGCGTCGTTGCGCGGGTTTTCCAGCAACTGCAGGTAAGCCAGCGCGTGCTTGACTTCGGCACGTTCGAAGAAGCGCAAGCCGCCGTACACGCGATAGGAAATGCTGGCCGAGAACAGCGCGTGCTCGATCACCCGCGACTGCGCATTGCTGCGGTAGAGGATGGCGATTTCCGAGCGGCTCATGCCCTGCGCGATCAGGTCACGGATTTCCTCCACGATCCAGCCGGCTTCCTGGCCGTCGGTGCCGGCCTGGTACACCCGCACCGGTTCGCCGTGGCCCGCATCGGTGCGCAGGTTCTTGCCCAGGCGGCGCGAATTGTGGGCAATCAGGTGGTTGGCTGAATCCAGGATGTGGCCATGGGAGCGGTAGTTCTGCTCCAGCTTGATCATGTGGCGCACGCGGAACTCGTGCTCGAAGTCGCGCATGTTGCCGACATTGGCGCCACGGAACGCGTAGATGCTCTGGTCGTCGTCGCCGACCGCGAACACCGCGGCCGGGTTCTGCGTGCCGAAGCCGGCCAGCATCTTGAGCCACTGGTACTGCAGCACGTTGGTGTCCTGGAACTCGTCCACCAGCACATGGCGGAAGCGGTGCTGGTAGTGCTGGCGGATCGCGTCGTTGTAGCGCAGCAGCTCGTAGCAGCGCAGCAGCAGCTCGGCGAAGTCGACCACGCCTTCGCGCTGGCACTGCACATCGTAGGCGGCGTAGAGATCGACGAAGCGGCGGTTGAAGTCGTCGTTGGCCTCCACGTCGGCCGGGCGCAGGCCTTGCTCCTTGGCGTTGTTGATGAAGTACTGCAGGTTCTTGGCCGGGTACTTCTCGTCATCCACGTTCAGCGACTTGAGCAGGCGCTTGAGGGCGGAGAGCTGGTCCTGGCTGTCGAGGATAGCAAAGGTCTGCGGCAGGCCGGCATCGCGGTAATGCGCGCGCAACATGCGATTGCACAGCCCGTGGAAGGTGCCGATCCACATGCCGCGCGTGTTGATCGGCAGCATCGACGTCAGCCGCGTCATCATTTCCTTGGCGGCCTTGTTGGTAAAGGTCACCGCCAGCAGGCCGGCGGGCGACACCCGGCCGTTCTGGATCAGCCATGCGATCCGGGTGGTAAGCACACGCGTCTTGCCGCTGCCCGCGCCAGCCAGGATCAGCGCCGGCTCGTCGGGCAAAGTGACGGCGGCTAGTTGTTCAGCATTGAGATTGGCAAGCAGGTCGGACATCGGAGAGGCCTTGTGGAGTGCCCCGAATTATACCGGGGTGCCCCCCGTGCCCGCGCGGCCCCGGCCGCCGGACAGGGGGATCGTCCGGCGGCGGGCCGGGAACCACGCAAAATGGCGCAAAAAAGCGCGGCGGATCCCCTCGCGAGAGGTAAGCAGAGCACTTTCAGGCAGGGCAATGCACCGGCAAAATGACGCCGCGCGGCCGATCCCGGGCCGAAATCGCGCGCCCCCCACCCGCCTCCCCTATAATTTGATGTTTTCCCGGCGCGTTGCCCCTGCCCGCCTGGCCCGCAGAATCCGACGTAATCATCGACATCCGAGCATGACCGCCCAAGACCAGTCCCTTGCCAAGAGCTTCGAACCCGCCGCCATTGAGGCCAAGTGGGGCCCAGAGTGGGAGAAGCGCGGCATCGCGAAGCCGACCCTCGACCCGGACCGTCCGGACTTCTGCATCCAGCTGCCGCCGCCCAATGTGACCGGCACGCTGCACATGGGCCATGCCTTCAACCAAACCATCATGGACGGCCTGGCCCGCCATGCCCGCATGAGCGGCGCCAACACCCTGTGGGTGCCGGGCACCGACCACGCCGGCATCGCCACCCAGATCGTGGTGGAGCGCCAGCTGGAAGCGCAAGGCGTATCGCGCCATGAGCTAGGCCGCGAGAAGTTCGTCGAGAAGGTGTGGGAGTGGAAGGAAGAGTCCGGCTCGACGATTACGCGCCAGATCCGCCGCATGGGCGCCTCGATCGACTGGAGCCATGAGTACTTCACGATGTCGCCGGAGATGTCCAAGGCGGTCACCGAAGTCTTCGTGCGCCTGTTCGAGCAAGGCCTGATCTACCGCGGCAAGCGCCTGGTCAACTGGGACCCGGTGCTGGGCACCGCGGTGTCCGACCTGGAAGTGGACAACGTCGAGGAAGATGGCTCGATGTGGCACATCCGCTATCCGCTAGCCGAAGCCGATACCGTGCACGGCCTGACCCACCTGACGGTGGCCACCACCCGCCCCGAGACCATGCTGGGCGACGTGGCCGTGATGGTGCACCCGGAGGACGAGCGTTATGCGCACCTGATCGGCAAGTTCGTGCGCCTGCCGCTCACCGGCCGCGATATCCCGGTGATCGCCGACGACTACGTCGACCGCGAGTTCGGCACCGGCGTGGTCAAGGTGACGCCTGCCCATGATTTCAACGACTATGCGGTTGGCCAGCGCCACAAGCTGCCGCAGCTGTCCATCCTGACGCTCGACGCCAAGATCGTCGCCGACGCGCCCGCCGCCTATGCCGGCCTGGACCGCTTCGAGGCGCGCAAGCGCATCGTGGCGGACCTGGATGCCCAGGGCCTGCTGGCCGAGGTCAAGAAGCACAAGCTGATGACGCCGCGCAGCGAGCGCACTGGCAGCGCCATCGAGCCGATGCTGACCGACCAGTGGTTCGTCGCCATGAGCAAGCCGGCGCCGGAAGGCACCTTCCACCCTGGCCGCTCGATTGCCGAAGTGGCGCTGGACGCCGTGCAGAGCGGCGAGATCAAGCTGATCCCCGATAACTGGAACAGCACCTACAACCAGTGGCTGGAGAACATCCAGGACTGGTGCATCTCGCGCCAGCTGTGGTGGGGCCACCAGATCCCGGCCTGGTACGACGAGGCCGGCAAGTGCTTTGTCGCCCGTACCGAGGAAGAGGCGCAGGCCCAGGCGCGCGCAGCCGGCAGCACCGGTCCGCTGCGCCGCGAGGACGATGTGCTCGACACCTGGTTCTCCTCGGCCCTGGTGCCCTTCTCGTCGCTGGGCTGGCCCGCCGAGACGCCGGAGTTGCAACATTTTCTACCGTCGTCGGCACTTGTTACCGGTTACGACATCATCTTCTTCTGGGTGGCGCGCATGGTCATGATGACCAAGCACTTCACCGGCAAGGTGCCGTTCCATACCGTCTATGTGCACGGTCTGGTGCGGGATTCGGAAGGCAAGAAGATGAGCAAGTCCGAGGGCAACACCCTGGACCCGGTCGACCTGATCGATGGCATCGAGCTCGAGCCGCTGCTCAAGAAGCGCACCACCGGCCTGCGCCGTCCCAAGGACGCGCCCAAGATCGAGAAAAAGACCAAGAAGGAATTCCCCGAGGGCATTCCGGCGTTCGGCGCCGATGCCCTGCGTTTCACCTTCGCCTCGCTGGCCACGCTGGGCCGTAACATCAACTTCGACACCGGCCGTTGCGAAGGCTATCGCAACTTCTGCAACAAGCTGTGGAACGCCACGCGCTTCGTGCTGATGAACACCGAAGGGCACGACTGCGGCATGGGCCCGTGCAGCAACGACTGCGGCCCCGACGGCTACCTGCATTTCTCGCAGCCGGACCGCTGGATCGTGTCGCTGCTGCAGCGCGTGGAAGCCGAAGTGGAAAAGGGCTTTGCCGAGTATCGCTTCGACAACATCGCCAGCGCCATCTACAAGTTCGTCTGGGACGAGTACTGCGACTGGTACCTGGAACTGGCCAAGGTCCAGATCCAGAACGGCACGCCCGCGCAGCAGCGCGCCACCCGCCGCACGCTGCTGCGCGTGCTGGAAACCGTGCTGCGCCTGGCCCACCCGATCATCCCCTTCATCACCGAAGAGCTGTGGCAGAAGGTAGCGCCGCTGGCCGGCCGCGCCAAGGGCGACGGCAGCGAGACGCTGGCGCTGCAGGCCTATCCCCTGCCCGCCATGGCAAAGATCGACGAGGCTGCCGAGCAATGGACCGCGCAGCTCAAGGCCGTGGTCGACGCCTGCCGCAACCTGCGCGGCGAAATGAACATCTCGCCGGCCCAGCGCATTCCGCTGTACGCTGAGGGCGACAGCGCGTTCCTGACGTCGGCCCAGGCTTATGTGCAGGCGCTGGCGAAACTTTCGGAGGTCAAGGTATTCGAAGATCAGAATGCCCTGATGGCGGAAGGTGCCGGCGCGCCGGTGGCCATCGTCGGCGGCAACCACCTGCTGCTGAAAATCGAAATCGACGTGGCCGCGGAACGCGTGCGCCTGTCCAAGGAAATAGAGCGCATCAGCGCCGAACTCGGCAAGTGCCGTGGCAAGCTGTCCAACGAGAGCTTCGTCGCCAAGGCACCGCCCGCCGTCGTCGCGCAAGAAACCCAGCGTCTGTCGGATTTCGAACAGACGCTGGTCAAGCTGCAGGATCAACTACAGCGTTTGCCGGCATGAGCTTTGCATCACCCGCAGGGTTGTCTACACCGAATTGATAAGGAAAACCGATATGGAAACCCGCGTCACCAAGGCTGTCTTCCCGGTAGCCGGTCTCGGCACTCGTTTTTTGCCGGCTACCAAGGCAAGCCCGAAGGAAATGCTGCCGGTGGTCGACAAACCCCTGATCCAGTACGCCGTGGAAGAAGCCATGGCTGCGGGCATCACCGAGATGATCTTCGTCACCGGCCGCTCCAAGCGCGCCATCGAAGATCACTTCGACAAGGCCTATGAGCTCGAAGCGGAGCTCGAGGCAAAGAACAAGCAGGCCCTGCTCAGCCTGGTGCGCTCGATCAAGCCGTCGCACGTGGAATGCTTCTATGTGCGCCAGCCCGAGGCGCTCGGCCTTGGTCATGCCGTGCTCTGCGCGGAAAAGCTGGTGGGCGACGCACCGTTCGCCGTGATGCTGGCCGATGACCTGCTGGATGGCGATCCGCCAGTCATGAAGCAGATGGTGGACATGTACGGCCACTACAACTGCTCGGTGCTGGGCGTGGAAGAGATCGCGCCGGAGCAGAGCCGCTCCTACGGCGTGGTGGATGGCCGCGAATGGGACGAAGGCGTGATCAAGGTGTCGGACATTGTCGAGAAACCGGCGCCCGAGAATGCGCCGTCCAACCTGGGCGTGGTTGGCCGCTACATCCTGACCCCGCGCATCTTCGACCATATCCGCAACCTCAAGCCGGGCGCGGGCGGCGAGTTCCAGCTCACCGATGCCATCCAGTCCCTGCTCAGCCAGGAACAGGTGCTGGCCTACCGCTACAAGGGCGTGCGCTACGACTGCGGCAGCAAGCTGGGCTACCTGAAGGCCACCGTGGAATTTGCGCTCAAGCACCCGGAGGTGATGGACGAATTCAGCACCTACCTGCGCGCGCGCGCCAATAGTATCTGAGTGCCAGAAGATCTGGAGCCATGAAAAAAGCCGCAAATGCGGCTTTTTTCATTTGGCGCGGGGCGCGCCCGCGTCAAGCTGTCGTTGATTTAACGCCGGCGCATGTAGAACACGAACACCTTGTCCACTTCCTGGTGCGACAGCAGTTCGTTGCCGGTCTGCTTGGCAAACGCCTGGAAATCCCGCGTGGCGCCGGGATCGGTGGCGAGAATCTTGAGAACGTCGCCGCTGGGCATGTCGGCCAGCGCCTTCTTGGTGCGCAGGATCGGCAGCGGGCAGTTCAGGCCGCGCGCATCTACTTCTTTCTGGAACTCCATTCCTCTCTTCCTTGGTTCTGTGCGCTCAGGGTCCGGCATGGCCCGTTGTGGCCGTTAGTCGCCATTAGGCCATGGGACCGTGCCTGCCGTGTCGCATCGATGACTGATGATTATGGCCGGTATTGTAGCGAAATGCCCGGCTGTCCCAGGCCTTCGCGCCGGCGCGGGTCGGGAATGTCCTCGCCAGTCTGGCGATCGAAGAACCGCACCGGATGGCCACGCGAGGCCAGCCAGTCGGCCACCGCGAAGCCCGTGCCCGCCGACCAGATCCGCATGTCCTCGGGCGCCACCAGCTTGTAGTCGGCCAATTCCTCGGACAACGCGATGGTGCCGCTCGCCTGCACATGGTAGGCGATGATCAGCTCGTTCTTGCGCATGAACTCGTACACGCCGATCAGCGATACCGAGTGCGCGTCCAGGTTGGTTTCTTCCTTGAGCTCCCGCGCCACGCCCTGCTCCGGCGTCTCGTCGCGCTCCATGAAGCCGGTCACCAGCGCGAACATTTTTTCAGGCCACGCGGCATTGCGCGCCAGCAGTAGCTTGCCTTCATATTCCACCACCGCGGCCAGCACGGGCAGCGGGTTGTTCCAGTGGACAAAGCCGCACTCTGGCTGGATGCAGGCATCACGTTCGCGCCCGGAATGCGGCAGCAATTCCAGCGGCGATCCACATTGCGGACAGTATCGGTAAACGGCCATGCGGGAGCTCCTGATTTTGTATTGTTATGTTGCCATTTTATAAGGGCGGCGGCATTCACGCGCCGCAGGCCGCGCGCATATCCGCGGCCAGCGCCTCGACGGTTTCCGGCTGCAGATCCCACGAGCACATGAAGCGGCAGCCGCCGGCGCCGATAAACGTATAGAAGCGCCAGCCCTTGGCACGCAGCGCCTCGATGGCCGCGAGCGGCAGCTCGGCAAAGACAGCATTGGACTCGGTCGGGAACATGATGCGCACGCCGGGGATGGTGGCGATGCGCTCATGCAGCAACTGCGCCATGGCATTGGCATGGCGGGCGTTGCCGAGCCACACATCGTTCTCGAGCAAGCCCAGCCATGGGGCCGAGATAAAACGCATCTTGGAAGCCAGTTGCCCGGCCTGCTTGACACGGTAAGCAAAGTCCTCGGCCAGCTTGCGGTCGAAGAACACCACCGCCTCGCCCACCGGCAGGCCGTTCTTGGTGCCGCCGAAGCACAGCACGTCCACGCCTGCGCGCCAGGTGATCTCCGACGGATGCACGCCCAGCGATGCCACGGCATTGGCGAAACGCGCGCCGTCCATGTGCACGCGCAACTGGCGGCGCTTGGCGATGGCGGCAATGGCTCGCACTTCCTCCACCGTGTACACCGTGCCGACCTCGGTCGACTGCGTCAGCGACACCACCTTGGGCTTGGGATAGTGGATATCGGAGCGGCGCGTCACCAGCGCTTCCACCGCTTCGGGCGTGAGCTTGCCGTTGGCGCCAGGCGCGGTCAGCAGCTTGGAGCCGTTGGAGAAGAACTCCGGGCCGCCGCACTCATCGGTCTCGATATGTGCCAGCTCATGGCAGATCACCGAGTGGTAGGACTGGCACAGCGCGGACAGCGCCAGCGAGTTCGCCGCGGTACCGTTGAAGACGAAAAACACCTCGCAATCGGTCTGGAACAGCTCGCGGATCCGGTCACAGACTTTTTGCGTCCACGAATCGTCGCCATAGGCCTGCTCGTGGCCGCTGCCGTTGGCTTCGAGGAAATACTTGAGCGACTCCGGACAGAAGCCGGCGTAGTTGTCGGAGGCGAAATGCTGCATGGGGAGATCCGTGGCGGGTGGCGTGGCGCGTGCCATGGGCGTCGGGGCTTGTGGCCTTTGGCCCGGAGCGGTTTTTGTCTGGGGCGGTCTGCGGCGTAGCTGCGCGTGGCTTACTTCTTGTCAGCCCACAGCTGGCCGCCGGTGGACCAGTTCTCGCGCTTGATGTCGGTGATGATGATATCCACGGCCGAGGCCGAGCAGCCGAGGGTTTCGCAGGTGACGCGGGTGACTTCCTCGACCAGCTTGCGCTTTTGCTCGATGGTGCGGCCTTCGAAGAGTTCTACGTGGTAAGTCGGCATGGCTTGTTTCCTGTTTCCTGTTGTCGTTTTGTTTTTCGCTGTCCGTTGCGGATTGCCCTGGCGATGCGCGGAGGGATCTGCCAGCACCCGTCAAAGTCAGTCGCGGTACGAAGCATCGATTCTATCGAGTTTGCGCAACAGCGACGGCCATTCCAGTTCGCCCTCGACGGCGCCGCCGTCGTCAAGCTGCTCGGACGCCCGTTGTGCCAGCGCATGCGGCGGCTGCACGACCTGTCCGCCAGCCTGCGCGCCAAGCTGGATCTCGCAGGCCTTGATGAGCGTCGCCATCAGCACGTACGCCTCGGCCACGGTCCGGCCAACCGTCAGCGTGCCATGGTTGCGCAGCAGCATGGCGGGATGCCGGCCGAGCGACGCGGTCAGCCGCGCGCTCTCGGCGGGCGTGAACGCCAGGCCTTCGTAGTCGTGATAGGCCAGCCGGCCATAGAAGCGCAAGGCGTGCTGCGAAAGGGCCAGCAGGCCGCAGGCCTGGGCCGATACCGACACGCCAGCGCTGTTGTGCAGGTGCATCACGCACACCGCATCGGGGCGTGCTGCATGCACCGCGCCATGCAGCGCGAAGCCGGTGACGTTGACCGCATGGGTGCTGTCGCCCACCACCTCGCCGCGGCCGTTGATCTTGACCAGGTCGCTGGCGCGGATTTCGTCGAAGGCAAAGCCGAACGGATTGATCAGGAAGTGATCGGGCTCATCCGGCACAGCTGCAGAGATATGGGTGTAGATGAGGTCGTCCCAACCCTGCCGGGCGCACAAGCGGTAAGCCGCCGCCAGGTCGACGCGCATGCGCGACTCGGCTTGCGTGACGGGTTGAGTGGCGCCCGCGGCACGGGCGGGCTGCAAGGCAAAGGACATGGTTCGGCTCCTGCGCCGCGCGGGTGCCGCGCGCCGGTTCAGCCAACCGGCGCCGGGGGCGGCAAAGGCGATACTGTAGCGCAAGGCAGGCGCTGCGTCAGGACGTGCCCCGGCACCTTGGCAGGGCCGGATTATCTGCGTTGTTGCCGGCTCATCCAGGCGAAGATCGCGCCACCCAGCAACAGGGCCGCCACTGCGCAACCAAGCGAGGCGGCGAAGCCGCCGGTGCGTGCCACCAGCGCCGTGGCCAGCGGCGGCCCGACGATCTGGCCAAGGCCGTAGCTGGCGGTCATCAGGCCCATCAGGCGCTGCGCCTGTGCGCCCCACAACCGGCGCGCCTCGCGCATGGCGAACGACACCAGCGCATTGAACGGCAACCCGGCCAGCATGCTGCTGAGCGCGAAACCAGCCACCGTTGGCCAGACCACCGCGATGGCCACGCCGATCGCCTGCATCACATAGGTAAAGGCCAGCAGCCGGCGATTGTCGCGCTCCGTGCTGACGCGCGAGGCCACGAAGGCGCCAATGGTCACCCCCACGCCGAAGATGGGCCAGAACAGGTCTGCCCACAGCGAGCCCGGCATGGCCTGGCGCGCGATCACCGGCAGGAACGTGGCCGTGATGATGTAGCCGAAGCCCGCCAGGCCGTAGGCAAAGGTCAGCAGCCAGGTCTCGCGGCCCAGCCGGGGCGCCGCTTGCGCCGACGCGGCCGGGCCGGCTGCGTGCGCGGTGCGCGGCGCGGGCGTGAAGACTTGCCAGACCGCGCTGACCAGCAGCACCGCCAGCACGCCGAAGGCCAGCCAGCCCCAACTGGCCCGCCAGCCGGCGCTCACCATGGCAAAGACGGAAACGCCCGTGATAACGATGCCAATGCCCGGCCCGCAAAAGATCACGCCACCCAGCGACGCCCGGCCCAGTTCGGCCAGCCGGTGCATGCACCAGGCCGAGCCGTAGACCATGACCATCGCGCTGGCCACGCCGGCCGCGGCGCGCCACAGGCCCCAGGCCGCCATGCCGCCGGGCGCGGCCATGCCAAGCGTCAGCACGACGGTGGCCACCATGCCGAGCCGGACCATGCGCGCCGGGTCGGGCCGGATGAACAGGCAAGCGGCGGCGCCGGCGAAGTAGCCCAGGTAGTTCAGCGTGGCCAGCCAGCCGCCCTCGCCCAGCGTGACGCTGCCGTCGTGCAGCATCATGGGCAGCAGCGGCGTAAAGGCGAAGCGGCCAACGCCCATCGCCACGCCCAGCGCCACCAGCCCCGCCAAGGCCACGGCCCAGACGCCAGGCTGTGCCTGCGCCGGCGCGGCAGCGTTGCGGGGTGCCAGTGTGGATGTGGATTTCATCGGCGCATGCTACGCTCCGGTCAACGAACCGAAAAATGAATAATTGAGAACTCAATCATCTTTTTCAGAGATGATCGTTTGTTCGTCATCACTACATCATCACACCCGGCAAGGGGATCGCAATGGACCTGGCTTCCCTGGAAATCTTTCGCTGCGTCGTGGAGGAAGGCGGCATCACCCGCGCCGCCACCCGCCTGCACCGCGTGCAGTCCAACGTCACCACCCGCATCCGCCAGCTGGAGGCCTCGCTCGGCGTCGATCTGTTCCTGCGTGACGGCAAGCGCATGGTGCTGACGCCGGCCGGACAGACTTTGTTCGACTACGCCCGCCGCGTGCTGGACCTGGCCGAAGAAGCCCGCCAGGCCGTGCTGCCGGCCAGGCCGCAAGGCCGCCTGCGCATCGCCTCGATGGAGAGCACGGCGGCCAGCCGCCTGCCCGCCGTGCTGGCCGCCTATCACCAGGCGTGGCCGGACGTGGAGCTTGAGCTGGTGACCTGCCCCACGCGCCAGGCCTTGCAGGCGCTGGCGCGCTTCGAGGTGGACTGCGCCTTTGTGGCCCAGCCGCTGGACGATCCAGCGCTGGCGTCGCTGCCGGCGTTCGAGGAAGAGCTGGTGCTGATCGCCCGCGAGCGCCATGCTCCCATCCACAGCGCGGCAGACCTGGAAACCCGCACCATGCTGTCGTTCGAGTCCGGCTGCAATTACCGCGGCCGGCTCGAAGCCTGGTTCGGCGCCAGCGGCAGCCCGCCGCGCCGGGTGCTGGAGCTGGGCTCGTATCACGCCATCATTGCTTGTGCCGCAGCCGGCATTGGCGTGGCGATTGTGCCGCGCTCGGTACTTGGCCTGTACCGCGACCTGCCCAAGATCAGCCTCCACGACCTCGGCCAGGCCGGCAAAGTCACCACGTTGCTGGCTTGGCATCCGGCCATGGCCAATACCGCGCTGGGCGCCTTGGCCGACACATTCCGCGCCCCACGGCCAGGACTGGCCGCGGCCGCCTGAGTCCGCCAGCTGCCGCCACACCGGGCAAGATGTGCCCGGTCGCCTACACTGGAAGTGGCGCCGCGTTTGCACTCCACGTGCCGGCGTCATTGCCATGAAGCATGTCCCGATGCTCCTGCGATGGCTTGCAACGGCCTTCTGGCTAGCCCTCGTTGCCTTGGCGGCGACGCCGCTGGTCCCCGCCACGCCGGCCAATGCGCAGGCGAGCGCGCCCGCGGCCACCGGCGCTGTCCCGCCCGTTTTCGTCATCCCGCTCAAAGGCGCGATCGGCCCGGCCAGCGCGAGCTTTATCGAGCGCGGCATGGCGCGCGCGCGCTCTGACGGCGCGCAGCTGATCGTGCTGGAAATGGACACCCCGGGCGGGCTGGACCTGTCGATGCGCGAGATCATCCAGGGCATCCTGGCCTCACCGGTACCGGTGGCGAGCTATGTCTATCCGGGCGGCGCGCGCGCGGCCAGCGCCGGCACCTACATCCTCTACGCCAGCCATATCGCCGCGATGGCGCCCGGCACCAACCTGGGCGCGGCCAGCCCGGTGCAGATCAGCATCGGCGGGCCACAGAAGCCAGAGGCGGCCCCAGCCTCCGCCCCTGTCGGCGCGCCGCCGCAGGACACCATGGAGCGCAAGCAGATGCACGACGCCTCGGCCTATATCCGCGGCCTGGCGCAATTGCGCGGGCGCAATGCCGAGTGGGGCGAACGCGCGGTGCGCGAGGCGGTCAGCCTGTCGGCCAGCGAGGCGGTCGCGCAGAAGGTCGCGGACCTGATCGCGCCCGACCTGCCTGCACTGCTGCGCGCCGTGGACGGCAAGCACATCCAGGCCGCCGGCGTGGACCGCGTGCTGCGCACGGCGCACGCGCCGGTGCAGGTGCTGGAGCCGGACTGGCGCGACAGCTTCCTGGAGGTCA
The DNA here is from genome assembly GCF_058801495.1 of Cupriavidus sp. GW822-FHT03E04. NCBI lineage: Bacteria > Pseudomonadati > Pseudomonadota > Betaproteobacteria > Burkholderiales > Burkholderiaceae > Cupriavidus > Cupriavidus sp. GW822-FHT03E04. The sequence goes on along the minus strand of NZ_JBXANI010000003.1, from coordinate 155,631 downwards.
TCACCGATCCCAGCGTGGCGCTGATCCTGATGATGGCCGGCATCTACGGCCTGATCTTCGAGTTCTCCACGCCGGGCATGGTGGTACCCGGCATTGGCGGCGCGATCTGCCTGCTGCTGGCGCTGTTCGCGCTGCATATGCTGCCCGTCAGCTACGCGGGCCTGGGGCTGATCGCACTGGGCATCGGCTGCATGGTGGCGGAGCTATACCTGCCCACCTTTGGGGCGCTGGGCGTGGGCGGCATCATCGCCTTTATCTTTGGGGCGGTGATGCTGATCGATACGAATGTGCCCGGCTTCGGCATTCCGCTGTGGCTGATCGGCAGCCTGGCACTGGCCAGCGCGGTGTTCCTGTTCGCCGTCTGGACGCTGCTCTGGCGCGCGCGGCGCATGCCCGCGATCAACGGCGGCGACGCGATGATCGGCACGCCCGGCGTGATCCTGGACGATCTCCAGGAAGACGGCTGGGCCGAGGTGCGTGGCGAGCGCTGGCGGGTACATAGCCTGCGGCCGCTGGCGCGCGGCGAGCCGGTGCTGGTCATCGGGCGCAATGGGCTGCTGCTCGAAGTGCGCTCCCTCCACGCGTCTGGAACGACATCCGGCCCGATTCCCCCATCCACCCAAGGAGCATGATCATGGCATTTGGATTCAGCGCAGGCGGTCTGGTCTTCATCATTGCCTTGCTCATCGTTTCCTCGATCCGCGTGCTGCGCGAGTACGAACGCGGCGTGGTGTTCATGCTGGGGCGCTTCTGGAAGGTGAAAGGCCCAGGGCTGGTGATCCTGATCCCGGCGGTGCAGCAGATGGTGCGCGTGGACTTGCGTACGGTGGTGATGGACGTGCCGCCGCAAGACGTGATCTCGCGCGACAACGTGTCGGTCAAGGTGAATGCGGTGGTGTATTTCCGCGTGATCGACCCGGAGCGCGCCATCATCCAGGTGGCGAACTTCCTCGAGGCCACCAGCCAGCTGGCGCAGACCACCTTGCGCTCGGTGCTGGGCAAGCATGAGCTCGACGAGATGCTGGCCGAGCGCGAGCAGCTCAACATCGACATCCAGAAAGCGCTCGATGCCCAGACCGATAGCTGGGGCATCAAGGTCTCCAACGTGGAGATCAAGCACGTCGACCTCAACGAAACCATGATCCGCGCCATCGCGCGCCAGGCCGAGGCCGAGCGCGAACGGCGCGCCAAGGTGATTCATGCCGAGGGCGAGTTGCAGGCCTCGGTGAAGCTGCTGGAAGCCGCGCAGATGCTGGCAAGGGAACCGCAAGCGATGCAACTGCGTTATCTGCAGACGCTGACGCAGATTGCCGGCGACAAGAGCTCGACGATCGTGTTTCCGTTGCCCATCGACATCCTGACGCTGGTGGGAAAGCTGAGCCGCGAGTCGACGTGAAAAAAGGCGCCTGGGGCGCCTCAGACTGCTGACAAAGGTAGATCTGCGCAGGGGGTCACTCCCCTCTCCCGCGGGCGGGAGAGGGGCTGGGGGAGAGGGCGGGTGCTCGTCACGCCGTCATGCTGGAAACAACCATGGGCTTCGCTTCAAGTGGCCCCTAGCTAAGCCACCCCTCACCCCGGCCCTCTCCCCCTGAGGGGAGAGGGAGAGACAGCCGTCGTCATGGCACGCGGCTTTGGCCCATTCCTCGGCTTCGGCGAATGCCTCAGATCTGCCTCAGACCTGCCTCAAACCTTGCCCGCGACCCACTCGCCGACACCTGCCAGCGCCTTGGGCAGGTTGGCCGGCTCCGTGCCGCCAGCTTGCGCCATGTCCGGACGGCCGCCGCCCTTGCCGCCGACCTGCTGCGCGACAAAGTTGACCAGCTCGCCGGCCTTGACCTTGGCGGTGGCATCGGCGGTCACCCCAGCGATCAGGCTGACCTTGCCGTCGGCCACCGCGCCTAGCACGATGGCCGCGGTGCCCAGCTTGTCCTTGAGCTTGTCCATGGTTTCGCGCAGCGTCTTGACGTCGGCGCCGTCGAGCTGTGCGGCCAGCACCTTGATGCCCTTGACGTCGATGGCCTGCGCCGCCAGCTCGTCGCCTTGCGAAGCAGCCAGCTTGCTCTTGAGGCGCTCCAGTTCCTTCTCCAGCGCGCGCACTTGTTCCTGCACCTGCCCGATACGCGGCACCAGTTCGGACGGCTGCGCCTTGAGCGCGGCGGCGGCTTCGTTCAGCTTGGCGTCCAGTGCTTGCAGGTAATGCAGCGCGTTGTCGCCGGTGATGGCTTCGACGCGGCGGATGCCCGCTGCCACGCCGCTTTCCACCACGATCTTGAACACGCCGATATCGCCGGTGCGGGTCACGTGGGTGCCGCCGCACAGTTCCTTGGAGCTGCCGATCGACAGCACGCGCACGTCGTCGGCGTACTTCTCGCCGAACAGCGCCATCGCGCCGCTCTTGACCGCGTCGTCGAAGGGCATGACTTCAGCACCGGTAGCTGCGTTCTGCAGGATCTCGGCGTTGACGATCTCCTCGACGCGACGGATCTGCTCGTCGGTCATCGGCGCGTTGTGCGAGAAGTCAAAGCGGGTCTTGTCCGCGTCGACCAGCGAGCCCTTCTGCTGCACGTGGCTGCCCAGCACTTCACGCAATGCCTTGTGCATCAGGTGGGTGGCCGAGTGGTTGCGCACGGTGCGCGCGCGGCGCTGCGCATCCACCTGCGCGGTGACGCTGTCGCCCACCTTGAGCGCGCCGCCCGCCAGGGTGCCCTGGTGGCCGAACACATCGGCCTGCACCTTGGTGGTATCGACCACGCTGAACACGGCGCTGCCGCTCTTCAGTTCGCCCTGGTCGCCGGCCTGGCCGCCGGACTCGGCGTAGAACGGCGTGTTATCCAGCACGATCACGCCGGTCTGGCCGGGCTGCATCGTGTCGACGGATGCGCCGTCCACATACAGCGCGGTGATCTTCGCACCGTCCACGCCCAGCTTTTCGTAGCCGTGGAAGGTGGTCTTGTCGCCCTTGTACTCCAGGCCGGCCGCCATCTTGAACTTGCCGGCGGCGCGGGCCTGCTCGCGCTGGCGGTTCATGGCCGCGTCGAAGGCGGCTTCGTCCACCGTCATTTCCTGCTCGCGGCACACGTCCTGCGTCAGGTCCAGCGGGAAGCCAAAGGTGTCGTGCAGCTTGAAGGCAAGTTCGCCGTCGAGCACGGTACCGCCCTTGGCCTTGACGTCGGCCAGTGCCGAGTCAAGGATGGACATGCCGTTCTCGATGGTTTCGAAGAAGCGTTCCTCTTCTGCCTTGAGCACCTCCACGACGCGCGATTCGGCGTCGGACAGTTCCGGATAGGCTTCGCCCATCTGACCCACCAGATCGCCCACCAGCTTGTGGAAGAACGGGGTCTTGCGGCCCAGCTTGTAGCCGTGGCGGATGGCGCGGCGGATGATACGGCGCAGCACGTAGCCGCGGCCTTCATTGCCGGGGATCACACCGTCGACGATCAGGAAGGAGCACGCGCGGATGTGGTCGGCGATGACCTTCAGCGAATTGTTGTTGAGATCGGTGGTGCCGGTCTCGCGCGCAGCGCCCTTGATCAGTGCCTGGAACAGGTCGATCTCATAGTTGCTGTGCACGTGCTGCAGCACCGCGGCGATGCGCTCCAGGCCCATGCCGGTGTCGACGCAGGGCTTGGGCAGGCGCGGCATATTGCCTTGCTCGTCCCGGTTGAACTGCATGAACACCAGGTTCCAGATCTCGATGTAGCGGTCGCCGTCTTCCTCGGGAGATCCCGGGGGGCCGCCCCACACGTCAGGGCCGTGGTCGTAGAAGATTTCCGAGCACGGGCCGCAGGGGCCGGTGTCGGCCATCTGCCAGAAGTTGTCGGAGGCGTAGCGCGCGCCCTTGTTGTCGCCGATGCGCACGATGCGCTCGGGCGGCACGCCGACTTCCTTGGCCCAGATGTCATAGGCTTCGTCGTCTTCCGCGTACACCGTGACCCACAGCTTTTCGGCCGGTAGCTGGTAGACCTTGGTCAGCAGCTCCCACGCGTACTGGATCGCCTCGCGCTTGAAATAGTCGCCAAACGAGAAGTTGCCGAGCATTTCAAAGAAGGTGTGGTGACGCGCGGTGTAACCCACGTTCTCCAGGTCGTTGTGCTTGCCGCCGGCGCGCACCGAGCGCTGCGACGAGGTCGCGCGGGTGTACGGGCGCTTGTCGGTGCCCAGGAACACGTCCTTGAACTGCACCATGCCGGAGTTGGTAAACAGCAACGTCGGATCGTTCCCCGGCACCAGGCTGGACGAGCGGACCACGGTATGGCCCTTCGATTCGAAGTACTGCAGGAACTTGCTGCGGATGTCGGAGACTTTCATGTTCTGGGCAAGGGCGTCCCACGTCGTGGCAGGGCGCTGTCGGTCAAGATGGTTTTGCAAACCGTTGATTATACGGGGAAGCCTGAGCGCGCGGCATTCCGCCGGGGATTCGCCTTGCGCCGCCCGCAATACCGCGCGCCGCCGCGATCCGGGCCGGCCGCGATGTGCGCCCGGCGGCCTGCCGGTGGTAAAGTGCTGGCTGTCCCAGCCGGACGCCCCCGAGCCTGGTTTCGCGCCAGCCTCCGATTGCCCTGCAAGCCGCCACCCAGACCAGACGGCGGGGCCGCCCGGCCTTCCCTCGCCCACCCCTTGCCGGATCCGCAATACACCCCATGGGAGCTTTAAGCCACCTCCGCGTCCTCGACCTGACCCGCGTTCTCGCCGGGCCATGGTGCGCCCAGAACCTTGCCGACTTCGGCGCCGACGTGATCAAGATCGAGCGCCCCGGCGCCGGCGACGATACCCGCACCTGGGGCCCGCCCTGGCTGCAGGACGGCGAAGGCCGCGATACCGCGGAAGCTGCCTATTACCTGGCCGCCAACCGCAACAAGCGCTCGGTGACCTGCGATATCAGCACGCCCGAGGGCCAGGAACTGGTGCGCGCGCTGGCCGCCCAGAGCGATGTGGTGCTGGAGAACTACAAGGTCGGCCAGCTGAAGAAGTACGGGCTGGACTACGACTCCCTCAAGGCGATCAAGCCGGGCCTGATCTATTGCTCGGTGACCGGCTTCGGCCAGACCGGCCCCTACGCGGCGCGCCCGGGCTACGACTTCATCATCCAGGGCATGGGCGGCTTCATGAGCCTGACCGGCGAGCGCGACGACCTGCCCGGCGGCGGCCCGCAGAAGGCCGGCGTGGCCATCTCCGACCTGATGACCGGGCAGTACGCCACCATCGCCGTGCTGGCCGCGCTGGCCCACCGCGAGCGCACCGGCGAAGGCCAGTACATCGACATGGCCCTGCTCGACGTGCAGGTGGCCATGCTGGCCAACATGAACACCAACTACCTGGCCAGCGGCGAAGCGCCCAGGCGCTGGGGCAACGCGCACCCCAATATCGTCCCCTACCAGACCTTCCAGGCGGCCGACGGCTGGATCATCGTGGCGGTGGGCAACGACGGCCAGTTCCGCAAGTTCGTCGTTGCCGGCGGGCGCCCCGAACTGGCCGACGACCCGCGCTTCGCCACCAACCCGCAGCGGGTTGCGCATCGCGATGTGCTGGTGCCGATCCTCGCCGACATGGTCAAGCCGCGCACCCGCGCCCAGTGGATCCTCGACCTGGAAGCCGCCGGCGTGCCCTGCGGCCCGATCAACACGCTGGACGACGTGTTCGAGGATGCCCAGGTCAAGGCGCGCGGCCTGCGCGTGGACCTGCCGCACCCGAGCGCCGGCGAGGTCAAGCTGGTGGGCAGCCCGATCAAGATGAGCGCGACGCCGCCCGAGGCCGTGCGCCACCCGCCGCTGCTGGGCGAGCACACCGACGCGGTGCTTGGCGACATGCTGGGCTACACGCCGGAGCAGATAGCCGCGCTGCGCGCCAAGGGCGTGCTGTAAGGTGCTGGCCGCCTGTGTGCCTGCAGTGGCGGCGCGCGGGCGGCAAGCCGGAGTTTGTCGTCGTTGTTCCCATAACCGTTGCCGTAGCGAGAAAAAGCAAGAACCCTGACCCCGCGCGCCGGCGTACGGCGCATGCCTGACCACAAAAGGAGTTTGGATGCTGACCGACGCCCTGCTGGCCTTCCTGCACTACACCTTCATCTTCCTGCTGATCGCCCTGATGACCGCCGAGGCGGTCGTGCTGCGCCCCGGCATGACGCCGCCCGTGCTCAAGCGCCTGTCGATCTACGACCTGCTCTACTTCCTCACTGCCATGGCGGTGCTGGCAACCGGCCTGCTGCGGCTGTTCTACGGCGCCAAGGGCGCACAGTTCTACCTGCACAACCCGTGGTTCCACGCCAAGATCACCGTGTTCGTGGCGATCGCCCTGTGCTCGCTGCCGCCCACCTTCGCCATCCAGCGGTGGCGCCGCCAGGCGCGCAGCTTGCCGGACTTCGTGCCCATGCCCGCCGAACTGAAGTCCGCGCGGCGCTGGGTCATGATCCAGGCCCACCTGCTGATCCTGCTGCCGCTGTGCGCGGTAATGATGGCGCGCGGCATCGGCATGAAATAGGCCGCAGCGCCTGGTGCACCAGATTCCCAATCCAACCCGACGCATCTCCATGCTCAAGAAAAAACTCGCCGCGGCTTTGCTCGCCGCCGCCCTGCCCGCTATCGGCACCTTTATCGCCTTTGGCGCCTTTAGCGCCTTTAGCGCCACGCCTGCCGCCGCGGCCGCCGCCTATCCGGCCAAGCCGCTCAAGTTCGTCGTGCCCTACCCGGCAGGCGGCCCGCTGGACACCGTGGCGCGCGCCATCGGCGACAAGCTCAAGGACAGCCTGGGCCAGCCCGTGGTGGTGGAAAACCGTCCGGGCGCCGGCGGCAATATCGGCGCCGACTACGTGGCCAAGCAGCCGGCCGACGGTTACACCATCGTGATGGGCGCCGTGGCCACCCACGCCATCAACCCCAGCCTCTTCGCCAAGATGCCGTACGACCCGGTGAAGGACTTCAGCCCGATCACGCTGGTGGCCGACGTGCCCAACGTACTCGTCATGCATCCCGGCAAGGCTGCCGAACTGCATATCAACAATGTGCGTGAGCTGGTGGAATACGCGCGCAAGAACCCCGGCAAGCTGGACTACGCCTCGGGCGGCAACGGCAGCGCGGGACATTTGTCGGGCGAGCTGTTCAAGAGCATGGCCAAGGTCAGCATGGTCCACATCCCCTACAACGGCGCCTCGCCTGCGCAGCTGTCGGTGCTGTCCGGCCAGACCGACATGATCTTCGATAACCTCGCCTCCGCGGCGGCCAACATCAAGGCCGGCAAGCTCAAGGCGTTCGCCGTCACCACCGCCACCCGCGCAGCCACCCTGCCCGAGCTACCCACTATCGCCGAAGCCGGCAAGGGGCTCGGCCTGGAAGGCTTCGACATTTCCACGTGGTTCGGCGTGTTCGCCCCGGCCAACACCCCGAAAGAGATCGTCGATCGCCTCAACCACGAGATCGTCGCCATTCTCAAGACCGACGACATGAAGGCAAAGCTGGCCCGCATCGGCGCCCAGCCGGCACCAACCACGCCGGAGCAGTTCGGCGCACTGGTGCAGCGCGAGCTGAAGAAGTACGCGCAGATCGTGAAGGTGTCGGGCGCCAAGGTGGATTGATCCGCCTCGAGACATTTGCCGAAGCCGCCAGCCGGGCCAAAGCCGCGCGCCATGACGACGGCTGTCTCTCCCTCGCCCCTCAGGGGGAGAGGGCCGTCCGGGGAGAGGGGTGGCTTAGCTAGGAGCCACTTCAAGCTAAGCCCGTGTTTTTTTCCAGCACGCAGGCGCACCGAGCGCCCGCCCTCTCCCCCAGCCCCTCTCCCACAAGTGGGAGAGGGGAGACCACCGGCGCAAATCCTGCTTTGTCAGATCGCTCCCGGCTCCGCGCGCGGCAACAACAACCCCACCTGAATAATCCGCGGCCCATCCATCCGCGTCACCGTCAGCTTCAGCCCGGCGATCTCTACGGCATCACCCTCCACTGGTGGTGATGTAAAGGCCTCCTGCAAAGCGACCTCCAGTGTCCGTGCCGCCTCGGCAGGGCTCAACTCCCGCGTCCCGTAAAGCCCCGCCACATCCCGCAGCATGGCCTCCCCGGACAGCAGGAAATCATGGCTAGCCTTGCCCCAGGCAGGTGCCGGCCCAGGCCGATGGAACAACAGCGCCAGCATCGGCACGCTGGTCCCCGGCGCCAGAATCGACACCATGTCCCCAGCCCGCAGCACGGTCTGATCGGGCGCAGCCAGCGCTTTGTCCCGCACCACGGTCAGCAGCCGGCAACGGGGCGGCAACTCGAGCTGGTCGGCGCGCAGGTTTTCAATCGGCGAATCAGCCTCGACCCTGAACTGCATCACCTCCAGCGCCGGCGCATGGGTGCCCTGCAGCCGCGAGCGGGCCACGGGCTCCGGATAGGCGGGACGCAGCACGCGCGCCAGCCGCGCCGCCAGCGGCACGGTGGTGCCCTGCAGCAGCAGGCTGGTCAGCACCACCGCAAAGGCGATGCGAAACAGCAAGCCGGAATCAGGCATGCCCTGCAGCATGGGAAACAGTGCCAGCACGATAGGCACCGCCCCACGCAAGCCCATCCAGGCCACGAAGCCCTTCTCCCGGGCGCTGAAACGAAACGGCAGCAGCGCCAGCCAGACCGCCGCCGGGCGCGCCACCAGCATCAAGAATGCCGCCACCGCCACCGCCGGCAGCGCCACTTCCCAGATCCGGTGCGGCGCCACCAGCAGGCCAAGCAGCAGGAACATCGCGGACTGCGACAGCCAGGCCATGCCATCCATCGCCCGCATGGTGTCGGGGCCTACCGCGCGGTCGCGGTTGCCCACCAGGATGCCGGTCAGGTAGACGGCCAGGAAGCCGCTGCCGCCCGCCGTCTGCACGATGGCGAACACCATGGCGCCGCCCGAGCACAGCAGGATGGCCTGCAGGCCTTCGGCTACGCGGATGCGCTCCATTATGTTGGCCATGCAGTAGCCCAGGCCTAATCCGAGCAACCCACCGACCCCGAACTGCACCACCAGGCGCCACAACAGCGCGCCGGGGCTCAGGCCCGCGGGCGCGGCGATCCAGTCGATCAGGGTGAGGGTCAGGAAGATCGCCATCGGGTCGTTGATGCCGGATTCGATTTCCAGCACGCTCGCCACCCGCTCCTTGAGCCGGATGCCGCTGGTATTGAGCAGCGAGAACACCGCCGCGGCATCGGTCGAGCCGACGATGGCGCCCAGCAGCAGGCCCAGCTTCCAGTCGATCTCCAGCACCCAGGCGGCAAACAGGCCCACCAGGCCGGTCGTGACCAGCACGCCGACGGTCGCCAGCGACAGCGAGGGTTTCAGCGCCACCCGGAAGGTGGCCAGCCGGGTGCGCAAGCCACCATCGAGCAGGATCACCGCCAGCGCGAGATTGCCGACCAGGAAGCTCAGCCAGGTATTGGAGAAGCGGATGCCGCCGGGGCCATCCACGCCGGCCAGCATGCCGACCGATAAAAAGACAAGCAGGAAAGGCACGCCCGCGCGCGCCGAGAAGGCGCCCACCACAATGCCCAGCGACATCACGACGGCGCCGATCAGGATGACATGGTCAATGCTTTCCAAAACGGCTTTCCCTTTTACCTTTTCATGCCGTGCCGCATCGGCCACGGGCTGCGCACGTATCGGCAACGGCAGTGCAGCCGTCGATGATAGCGCAGCCCTATGACCACTCTGCCGCGCAGACGTGAAAGCGGCACCCGGCAACGAAGCAAGCAGCCCCTGGATGTCTCCTAGGGAGATACCCGCAGATTGACCATTTTTGCAGACATCTGAAAGGTAGCTGAAAGGTCTTCCCCTTAATTTCCTCCCTGCCAGCGGCGGGACGGTTGCGCGCGCGCTTTTGACGCACCGCAACATCCTTAGCCGCACGGATTTCAAGCAGTTTTTTCGAGGAGAATCATTTTGCGCATTCGTAGCCAAAAGGACTTTGCCTCCGGCCTGATGTTCATCCTGGTCGGATTCAGCTTTTCCTGGGTCGCACGCGGGTATTCCATGGGTACTGCCGCGAAGATGGGCCCCGGGTATTTCCCGTTCTGGCTCGGCATCGTGCTCGCCTTGCTGGGCGCGCTGGTGCTGTGGAGTTCCCTGTCCGCCAAGAAGGAAGAAGACCAGCTCGCACGCTGGGACATCAAGACCTTGCTGTGGATCCTGGGTTCGGTGGTGCTGTTCGGCCTGATGCTCAAGCCGCTGGGCATGGTGCTGTCGGTGCTGGTGCTGGTGCTGGTGTCGTCGATGGCCAGCCATGAATTCAGCTGGAAGGGTGCCGTTGTCAACGCCATCGTCCTGGTGATCATCAGCCTGGGCGCCTTCGTCTACGGCATCAATCTTCAGATGCCGGTGTGGCCGGCATTCTTGGCAGGATAAGGAGACGGCCATATGGAACTACTAGCCAACCTGGGCCTGGGCTTCTCGACCGCCCTGACCCTGCAAAACCTCGCATACGCCTTCCTGGGCTGCGTGCTGGGCACCCTGATCGGCGTGCTGCCGGGCCTGGGGCCTCTGGCCACCATCGCCATGCTGCTGCCGGTGACCTACACGCTGCCGCCGGTGGCCGCGCTCATCATGCTGGCCGGTATTTACTACGGCGCCCAGTACGGTGGCTCCACCACCGCCATTCTGGTCAACCTGCCGGGTGAATCGTCGTCGGTGGTGACTACCATCGATGGCTACCAGATGGCCAGGCGAGGGCGAGCGGGGGTGGCGTTAGCCACCGCCGGCCTAGGCTCGTTCTTCGCCGGCTGCGTGGCAACCCTGATCCTGGCCGCGTTCGCAGCGCCGCTGTCGGAACTGGCGTTCAAGTTCGGCCCTGCCGAGTACTTCTCGCTGATGGTGCTGGGCCTGATCGGCGCCGTGGTGCTGGCTTCGGGCTCGCTGGTCAAGGCCATCGCCATGATCGTGCTGGGCCTGCTGCTGGGCCTGGTCGGCACCGACGTGAACTCGGGTGCAGCGCGCTTCTCGTTCGACGTGCCTGAGCTGACCGACGGACTGAACTTCGTCTCGGTCGCCATGGGTGTGTTCGGCTTCGCGGAAATCATCGCGAACCTGGAACAAAAAGATGCCCGCGAAACCTTCACGGACCACATCACCAACCTGTTCCCGACCAAGGAAGACTTCAAGCGCATGATCCCGGCAGTGCTTCGCGGCACCTTCCTGGGCTCCGCGCTGGGCATCCTGCCGGGCGGCGGTGCGGCGCTGGCTTCGTTTGCAGCCTACTCGCTGGAAAAGAAGACCTCGAAGTTCTCGCATGAGTTCGGCAAGGGCGCCATCGAAGGCGTGGCGGGTCCGGAATCGGCCAACAACGCCGCGGCGCAGACCTCCTTCATCCCGCTGCTCACGCTGGGCATTCCGCCCAACGCCGTGATGGCGCTGATGGTGGGCGCAATGACCATCCACAACATCCAGCCGGGCCCGCAGGTCATGACCAGCAACCCCGCGCTGTTCTGGGGCCTGATCGCCTCGATGTGGATCGGCAACTTCATGCTGATCATCCTGAACCTGCCGCTGATCGGGATCTGGGTCAAGCTGCTCAAGGTGCCTTACCGCTACCTGTACCCGGCCATCCTGGTGTTCTGCTGCATCGGCGTGTACTCGGTCCAGAACACCACGTTCGACGTGTTCCAGACCGCGGCCTTCGGCGTGATCGGCTACCTGTTCATCAAGCTCAAGTGCGAGCCGGCGCCGTTGCTGCTGGGCTTCGTGCTGGGGCCGATGATGGAAGAGAATTTCCGCCGCTCCCTGCTGCTGTCGCGCGGCGAGTTCAGCGTGTTCCTGACCCGCCCGCTGTCGCTCGGCCTGCTGATCGCAGCCGCCGTGCTGGTCCTGATCGTGGCACTGCCGTCGATCAAGAACAAGCGCGAAGAAGCTTTCCAGGAAGAATAAGAGAGCAAGTCCCGCGGCCGGTATCCGTGCCGGCCGCGAGCGACGATGCCAGAGAAGACCCTCAAGGTGCCGCAAGGCACCTTTTTTCATGCCTTGCCCGCTGCGGCGCCCGGATGCTGGCGGCGAGCGCGCCGGCTCGCGCCAGCCAGGCATCCCTCTGCCCGGGCTGCGAGCCCAGTACCGGGCCGAACGCCATGGTGCTGACCGGCTTGATCCCGCAGAACTCCAGCGTGGTATTGCGCATCTGGCGGATGCCCGGCATGCGGTAGATCCATTTGAAATACCAGGGCGGCGTATCCATGGTCACCAGCAGATGCGCCGAGCGGCCCTTCAGGAGCTGCTCGGGAAACGCTTTGCCGGCGCGGTACTTGAAGGCGAAGCCGGGCAGCAACACGCGGTCCAGGAAACCCTTGAGCAAGGCGGGCGGGCCGCCCCACCAGATCGGGAAGACGAAGGCAAGGTGTCCCGCCCAGGCCATGGCTTCCTGTGCCTCGACCAGATCGGGCTCGAGGCCCTGGATGGCGTTGTAGCCCGCATGCAGGATGGGATCGAACTTCAGCACATCCAGCCTGAGCAGCCGGACCTCGTGCCCCGCGGCTTCGGCGCAGGCCGCATAGGTCCTGGCGATGGCGCCGCACAAGCCATGGTTAGAAGGGTGACCCATGATCACCAGTACTCGCTGCCGCATCGCGACGCTCTCCAAAAAAGGTTGACGCCGCGAGGGTAAGGCTTGCCCCTTGAGGCAGAGTCAAGGCTGCGGGCACGCCATTGCGTCGTGCGGCGGATCGCTAGCCGCTTCGCGCGCTTCGCCACGGCCAAGGCACGCACGGATTTCCGCGCCGATCTCGCCAAGCTCTGCGTCCAGCTTGCGCAACCTGTGGATTTCTTCGCGCAGGCTCGCGCGCTTGCTGTCGACCTGCTGCACGAGCCGGTGCCAGTCCGGCTCCCCCGCGCCCGCATCCATCACCGGGAGCAGCTCGGCCAGGCGAAAGCCCAGGGCCTGCGCCTGCCGGATCAACCCGACCTGCCTGACTGCGTCGTCCGCGTAGACGCGGTATGAGCCGGCGCGCGTGACCTGCCCTAGCAAGCCAAGCGATTCGTAGTGGCGGATCGCCTTCGGCGACGCGCCCGTGCGCCTGGCAATTTCTCCGATGAACATCCCCGTTCCTCCTTGCATTGGTATTGGTACGAAAGCACGAAACGCCAGTGGCATCCGGCGGCTTGCCCTGGCTTGGCTTATGGCGCGAACCTTGGGCGCGAACCTTGCCGCAAGCGCCTCAAAGGGTAAGGCTTGCCCTTAAGGGCAGAGTCAAGCCCCCCCGAGGTGCCTTTCGCCAGTGCCAGGGGCATCGAACAGGCCTGCGCAGGCGTCCCGCACGGCTGCCGTGACGTGGCGGCGCGCCTGGTCGCGCCGCTCCAGCATGCCGATGGTGCGCAGCACCGGCGCGCCGCCGATTTCCAGCGGCAGGATGCGCAGCGCTTCGTCCTCCAGCCAGCGCGCACGCTGCAGCAACGGCACCACGGTCACGCCGACCTGCTGACGCACCAGTTCGACGAGCGCCTCGATCGAGTTCAGCTCGAGGAACTCATTGACGCGCAGATGCGCGCGGCGCAGCGCCCGCGCAACCAGCATGCCGGTGCGCTGGCCGCGGTCGAAACGCAGGAAGGGGTTGGCCGCCAGCGCTTCGCGCGCGTTCGCGCCCAGGCTGTCGCGCCCGGCAATCGCCACCAGCGGCTCCTGGTAAAGCGGCGTCCACACCAATGTGCCGGGCAGGCGGCCCGCCCCTTCCACCAGCATCGCCGCGTCCAGCTCACCGGACTCCACCTGCGCCGCCAGTTCGATCGACTTGGCGCTGACCAGGCGCACGTCCAGCGCCGGGTATTCGCGCTTCATGCGCGCCACCACATGCGACAGGCCGCCCATGACCGACACCACCGCGCCCACCGCTACCGCGCCGGCCATCGCGTCCGGCGCTTCCGGGGGCAAGCGCATCTCGTCGTAGAGCGCGAGCATGCGGCGCGCCTGCGGCAACAGCTCGCGCCCACCGGCATTGAGCGCCACCACCCGGCCGCCCCGGTCGAACAGTTCGCGGCGCAGTTCCATCTCCAGCGCGCGCATCTGCAGGCTGACCGCGGCCTGGGTCAGGGCGACTCGCTCGGAGGCGGCGGCAAAGGAGCCGTGGTCGGCCACGGCAACGAAGGTGCGCAGGAAACGGATGGTGCTCATGGGGAGAACGTCATGATGTGTGGCTTGGTGTGTCGCTTGGTGCGTGGCTTGGCGTATGTCTTATTCGGCGCACTAATACTTAAGAAAACCTTTAGACATAAGAAAGAAATATTAGCTTTCATTATGATGACCTGCACGGAATAATTGATCCGCAGCACCGCCTGGCAGCATCCGCGGCGGGGTGTGTTGCCCGAGGGCCGGCCCCGGCCTGCGTTTGCCTTGCTTCCCCGATCCGGAGATCACCATGAAACACTGGCTGCGCCTCTTTGGCACGAGCCTCGCCACGGGACTTGCGCTGAGCGCCGTCCCGGCACTCGCCGACACCTACCCGAACAAGCCGATCCGCCTGATCGTACCGTTCCCGGCCAGCGGCGCGACCGATTTGCTGGCTCGCGCCATCGCGCAGAAAGTGGGCACCAACATGGGCCAGCAGATCGTGGTCGACAACCGGCCCGGCGCTGGCGGCGCCATCGGCTCCGACATGGCCGCCAAGGCCCCGGCCGACGGCTACACGCTGCTGATCGCCACTACCAGCACGCATTCGATCGGGCCGTACATCAACACGCGCCTGCCGTACAACACCGAGACCGACTTCACGCCGATCGGCCAGGTGGCCATCGCCACCAACGTGCTGGTGGTGCCGAACAGCCTGCCGGTGAAGAACGTCAAGGAGCTGATCGACTACGCCAAGAAGCATCCGGGCGAGCTGAACTACGCGTCCAGCGGCAATGGCACCGTGGTGCACCTGACCGCCGAAGCCTTCAAGGCGCAGGCTGGCGTATTCATCACGCACATCCCGTATCGCGGCACCGCGCTGGCCGTGCCCGACCTGATCTCCAACAAGGTGCAGATCCTGTTCGACAGCATCGTCTCGGGCCTGCCGCACGTGAAGGACGGCAAACTCAAGGCGCTGGCCGTGACCAGCCTGAAGCGCTCGCCGCTGGCGCCCGAGATCCCGACCGCCAGCGAGTCCGGCCTGCCCGGCTTCGAGTCCGATACCTGGTTCGGCATCTATGGCCCCAAGCAGATGCCGGCCGAGCTGGTGAACCGCCTCAACGCCGAGTTCAACAAGGCGATCCAGGCGCCCGACGTGAAGGAGCGCCTGGGCAAGCTGGGCGCGGAACCCGTTGGCGGCACGCCGGCCCAGTTCGCCGCTATGGTCAAGAAGGACAGCGCGCGCTGGGGTAAGCTGATCAAGGATCGCAAGATCACCGTGGAATAACGTACGAACGCTGGCAAGCCCGCCGCGGCATTGCGGCTAAGCGCTGCCAGCGCATCGAACCGAGACAAGCATGCAGAACTTCAACTGGACCAATCCCTACCCTTCCGTGCGCATCCCGCTGTTCGCGCGCAACGTGGTGTCCACCTCGCACCCGCTGGCGGCGCAGGCCGGCCTGCGCATGCTGCTCAAGGGCGGCAACGCCGTCGATGCAGCCATCGCCGCGGCGGCGGCCATCACCATTGTCGAGCCGGTCTCGTGCGGCCTGGGCAGCGACGCTTTCGCAATCCTGTGGGACGGCAAGGAAATGCATGGCCTGAACGCTTCAGGCGTAGCGCCGGCGGCATGGAACCCTGAGTATTTCAAGAGCAAGTACGGCACGGACGCCAACGGCATCGCCAAGCGCCCCGTGCGCGGCTGGGACGCCGTCACCGTGCCGGGCGTGATCGCCGGCTGGGCCGCGCTGCACGAGCGCTTTGGCAAGCTGCCCTTTGCCGAACTGATGGAGCCCGCCATCGAGATCGCCGAGCGCGGCTATGCCGTGCCGCCGGTGGTGGCGCACAAATGGGCCGCCGCCGTGCCGGAACTCAAGGACCAGCCTGGCTACGCCGAGGCCTTCATGCCCAATGGGCGCGCACCCAACGTGGGCGAGAAGTTCACGCTCAAGGCTGCCGCCGACACGCTGCGCAAGATCGGCGCCAGCAATGGCCGCGCCTACTACGAAGGCGAGATCGCCGAGAAGATCGTCGCCTTCAGCAAGGAATGCGGCGGCGCCATGACGGCCGACGACCTGCGCAACTACAAGCCGGACTGGGTCAAGCCGATCAGCAAGGCCTATCGCGGCTACGAGCTGCACGAGATCCCGCCGAATGGCCAGGGCATCGCCGCGCTGGTGGCGCTGGGCATCCTGGACCAGTTCGACATGGCCGCGCTGCCGGTGGATTCGGTCGAGTCGCAGCATCTGCAGATCGAGGCAATGAAGCTGGCTTTTGCCGATCTCTACCGCTACGTGGCCGACCCTGGCAGCATGGAAGTCACGCCCGAGCAGATGCTGGACGACGCATACCTGAAGTCGCGCGCCAAGCTGATCGACATGGAGCGCGCCACGCACTTCGATTTCGGCATGCCCAAGGTCGGCGGCACCATCTACCTGACCGCCGCCGACGAGAACGGCATGATGATCTCGTTCATCCAGTCGAACTACATGGGCTTCGGCTCCGGCGTGGTCGTGCCGGGCACCGGCATCAGCCTGCAGAACCGCGGCGTGGGCTTCTCGATGGACCCGAAATCCCCCAACGTGGTGGCCGGCGGCAAGCGCCCCTTCCACACCATCATCCCGGCCTTCCTGACCAAGGACGGCCAGCCGGTGATGAGCTTCGGCGTGATGGGCGGCGACATGCAGCCGCAGGGCCATCTGCAGACCGTGGTGCGCATGGTGGACTACAACCAGCAGCCGCAGGCCGCCTGCTGCGCACCGCGCTGGAAGGTCAACCGCGACTTCACGCTGGACGTCGAATCCACCATGGATCCGGCGGTCGTTGCTGGCCTGAAGGCTCGCGGCCACCAGCTCAAGTCGGTCGACGACCCGTACATGGATTTCGGCTCGGGGCAGTTTATCTGGCGCCTGTCGGATGATGCCGAGCATGGCTATGTGGCCGCCAGCGACAGCCGGCGCGACGGGCAGGCCGTAGGGTTTTGAGTACCCGAAAGTAGCACTGGGAGCGCCCGCCGCAAGGCGGGCTTTTTTTTTTGGCTGTGCACCGCCAGTGCAGATCACCTTGACGTGGCGACCGATCTCACCTTAAATTTCTGCATTGACAGAAATTACTGACAAAACGCAAGCCAGATCGCACCACGTGGAGGAGAACATGACATGAGCACGCCCGCACTGACGCTGTTCTTCGACGGCAGTTGCCCGCTTTGCGCCGCCGAAATGCGGCGCATGGCCAGGCTCGACCGCCACGGCCGGCTGGGATACCTCGACATGCGCGGCGAGGGCTTCGATCCCGCGGCCTATGGCACCACCTTCGCCGCCATGGATACGGCACTGCATGGCGTGCGCGCCGACGGCCAATTGCTGGTTGGCATCGACTGCATCGCCGAGAGCTATGCGCTGATCGGCCTGGGCTGGCTGGTGTGGCCGCTCAGGCTGCAGGCTACCCGCCCGGCGTGGCAGCACCTCTACCGCTGGTTTGCGCGCAACCGCTATCGCGCCAGCCGGCTGCTGGGCTACGGCTGCGCGGACGGCATCTGCACGCCGGGCCGGCGCTAAGCCGGGCGCCTCATCCGACTGTCTGCAACTGGCCTGCTTGCCATGGCGACGACTGTGCATGGTGTGCGCCGCGTAGGGCACTACACTGAGGCCTTCACCTTTGCTTTCGCTCCGGCCGCCATGACCACCTACGCTTTCCGCCTGCTCAACGTCTTCGCCGAATCCACCTTCGGCGGCAATCCCCTGTGCGTGTTCGAGGATGCGCGCGGGCTCGATACGGCCACCATGCAGGCCCTGGCACTGCAGTTCAACCTGTCCGAAACCACCTTCATCCTCCCCTCCGAGCAGGCCAGCGCGCACGTCCGGATTTTCACCACGGGCTACGAGATGCCCTTTGCCGGCCATCCCACGCTGGGCACCGCCCATGTGGTGCGCGACCTGGCCACTACCGGCGACGCGCTCACGCTGGAGTTCAAGGCGGGCGTGGTGCCGGTGACCGCGCAGGGCGACGTGTGGACCTTCACCGCGCCGCATGCGGGTGCGCCCAGGACCGCGCCGGCGGGCCTGCCGGACGCGCAGATGGCATCGCTGCTCGGGCTCGCCGAGAACGACCTGCTGGCGGCGCCGATCTGGGTCGACACCGGCGCCGACCAATTGATGGTGGCCGTGAAGAGCGTGGATGCGGTGCGCCGCGCGCAGCCTGACAGCGCACGCCTGGCATCCTGGCCGCAGAGCAGCCTGGGCCGCAAGACGGCTTACGTCTTCGCGTTCGACCCGACCCGGCCGGGCCAGGTGGTGTCGCGCTATTTCTTCACCAAGCAAGGTGGTGGCGTGGCCGAGGACCCGGGCACCGGTTCGGCCTGCGCCAACCTGGGCGGCTGGCTGATCGCCAACGACCACGCGCTGCCGGCCGCCTACCAGGTCTCGCAGGGCGAGGCGGTCGACCGGCCGTGCACGCTGCGCCTGGAGGTCACCGGCGAGCAGGCCATCCGCGTGGGCGGGCGCGTGATCGAGCTGGGACGCGGCACCATCAACCTGTAACACGCAGGACTGCGGCGTCAACGCGACAAAGGGCGCGCTACTGCGTTACAGTGAGCGTCTGCTAGGTCTTCCCAACGCCCTGACGAGCGCCCCCACATGCGCCACCCACATGCGCCAACCGACATGACCACGCCGCACGCCCTGACCACGCTGGCCGAGCTGGAGGCCCACTACGCCGAAGCCGGCGAAGCCTCGCTCGCCAAGGAAGTCGACTATCTGCACCCGCACTACCGTGCCTTCGTCGAGGCCGCCCCGCTCTGCCTGCTGTCCACTGTGGGCGGCGAGTACGCGGAAGTCTCCCCGCGCGGCGATGCGCCGGGCTTTGTGCAGGTGCTGGATGAGCGCACGCTGCTGCTGCCGGACCGGCGCGGCAACAACCGCCTGGACAGCCTGCGCAACATCATCACCGACCCGCGCGTGGGCCTGCTGTTCCTGATACCGGGCGTCAACGAGACCATCCGCGTGGCGGGCACCGCCCATGTCTCGGTGGACCCGGCGCTGATCGCGCGCTGCATAGTGGATGGCAAGGCGCCGGCCACCGTGCTGGTGATTTCGATCCAGTCGGTGTTCTTCCAGTGCGCCCGCGCGCTGGTGCGCTCCAAGCTGTGGGCCCCGGAAACACAGGTGGCGCGCAGCAGCCTGCCGAGCAACGGCACCATCCTCGCCGCCGTGAGCCGGGCGCCCTTCGACGGCGCCGCCTACGACGAGTCGCAGCCCGCGCGGATGAAGCAAACCCTGTATTGATCCCATGTACACGCCATCCCACTTCGCCAGCATCGAAAGCGACGCCATCGACGAGGTCATGCGCCGCTACCCCTTTGCCACGCTGATCGGCAACGACGCCGACGGGCTGCCGTTCGCCACCCACCTGCCGGTGGTGGCCCAGCGCAGCGGCGACGCCTGGCAGATCGAAGGCCATATGGCGCGTGCCAACCCGCACTGGCGCTGGCTGGAGCAGACGCCAAGCGCCCTGCTGGTGTTCCAGGGGCCGCATGGCTATGTGTCGCCATCGTTGTACGAACAAAAGCTGTCGGTGCCGACCTGGAACTACGTGGCCGTGCATGTGTACGCAGAGATCGCCACCATCCATGACGCCGGCGCCAAGGAT
This sequence comes from Cupriavidus sp. GW822-FHT03E04, assembly GCF_058801495.1. Classification (NCBI taxonomy): domain Bacteria; kingdom Pseudomonadati; phylum Pseudomonadota; class Betaproteobacteria; order Burkholderiales; family Burkholderiaceae; genus Cupriavidus; species Cupriavidus sp. GW822-FHT03E04. Next base: position 135,968 of record NZ_JBXANI010000003.1, on the reverse strand, counting down.
GCGCTGCTCAAGCGGTTGATCGCGCAGAACGAGCCCGGCTACGCTGCACAGTGGCGTGCGCTGCCGGAGGATTTCCAGCAGAAAATGCTGGGCGCCATCGTGGGCCTGCGCATCGTGCCCACGCGCATCGAAGCCAAGTTCAAGCTCAGCCAGAACCGCCCGGAGGGCGACCGCGTCCGCATTCTCGCGGCCCAGCGGGAAGGCAACCCCATCGAGCGCGACATGGCGGACTGGATGGCGCGCATGACTGGCGCCTGAAGAACGCCCGAAGCCCCCCTCACGGCCAGCTTCGAACCCAGCCCATGCGCTGCTCAGGCGCGCGGCAGCCACTCAGGCGCATGCGTGCCCAGGGGCACCGACGGCAGCGCCCAGTACGCGGGCGTCTCGGACAAGCGTCCCGCGTGCGACACCGCGCGCAATTCGCCAAAGCCCGACGGCAACGTCACCAGCAGGTCTTCCACGTCCTCAAAGCACTGGTCCGGCGCCTGCAACCCGCCCTCGACCCGGCCCAGGCCGCGCAACCACTGGCCTACCTGCGCCAGCGACACCCGCACATGCCAGCTGCCGCCCTCGGCCACACGGCGATGCAGCCCGGCCATGGCGCCAAGCGCCAGCAGGTAGCCGGCCGCATGATCCAGCACTTGCGCCGGCAGCGGCAGCGGTTCCTCGCTGTGCGCAGCGAACGCCTCGGCCTGATTGAAACCGCTGGCAGTCTGCACCAGCGAATCGAAGCCGCGCTTACCAGCCCAGGGACCCACATGTCCATAGGCACTTAGCGTCACATAGACAATGCCCGGGCGGGCGCGGGCCACCGCCTCCGGCCCCACCCCCAACTCCGCCAGCCCCTGCGGGCGATAGCCCTGGATCAGCACGTCGGCGCCGTGCAGCAGCTTGTGCAGCGCGCGCTTGTCGTCGGGGTCGCGCAGGTCCAGCTGGCAGGCGCGCTTGCCGCGCCCGGTGTCGATCACCAGCGGGGCAATGCTGGGCAGGTGGGCCGCGCTCACCTGCAGCACATCGGCTCCGTGCGCGGCCAGCGTGCGTCCGGCTACCGGCCCGGCGATGACGCGGGTGAAATCCAGCACGCGCACGCCGCACAGCGGGCGCGCGCCGGCCGCGGGCAGCGCGGCAAGCGGCTGCGGCGGCGCTTCGCCGATGCGCTCGATGGTGAGTGGCGGCATGCCGTGCAACGCCTGCCCCTGCGGATGGCGGTCCCACTCGTCGAAGCTGCGCAGGGCGGCCACGACCAGGCCAGCCTCGGAGGCGGTGGCCTCGAAGGCCTCGGCGTCCCATTTCTGCAAGGATGAGCGCACCGCGGCGGGATCGTGCGGGCAGCCCAGGATGCGCAGCACGCCGTCCCGATGATGGGGAAAATTGGCATGCACGCGTACCCAGCGGCCGTCGCCGCAGCGGTACAGGCCAGACACCTTGTCGCGGAACTCCGGCGCGGGCTCGCCGCCCACGCGCAGGTAGCGCTCGCTGCGGAACTCGGCCACGGCGTGGCGCATGTCGACGGCCACGTCCTGCCAGCGCCCGCTGCGCTGCTGCCACAGCATGGCGGCGGCCAGCGCCGACGCGCCCAGGCTGGCCTGGGCGGCCGTGCCCACGGCGAACGACGACGGCAGCACCGGATCGGCACCGCTGAGCTGCAGCCGGTCCAGGGCTGCGGCTGGCAGCCCGGCGGCCAGCCAGAGCCCGGCGACGGCCTCCAGCGGGGTTGGGCGGGTGGCTTGGGAAATCGTTGGCGTCGGCATGGCGGCAAGGCTCCACAGGGCGGGTGCGCTCTCTCCATCCTAGGCCGTGCCGGGTGTTTTTGCGCCCGCGCGCGGAGTTTGCACGACTCTGGTCCCCGGCACGGTAAAATCACCCGATCCGGCATTCCGCCATGCAATCGAGCAGCGCGGCAGGCTGCGCGCCAGACTCCGGCCGCCGCCCCGCCTCCTGACTTAACCGCCCACCGGCGCCACCATGAGCAACGACCCCAAAGCCAACGACAGCACGACCGCCGCATCCAATTTCCTGCGCAGCATCATCGACCAGGACCTCACCGCCGGCACCTACGCCGGCCGCCAGGATGCCCAGGGCGAGCCGTTGCCCCCCGTCATCACCCGCTTCCCGCCGGAGCCCAATGGCTACCTGCATATCGGCCACGCCAAGAGCATCTGCGTGAACTTCGGCATGGCGCGCGATTTCGGCGGCCGCTGCCACCTGCGCTTCGACGACACCAACCCGGTCAAGGAAGACACCGAATACGTCGATTCCATCATCGACGCGGTGCACTGGCTCGGCTTCAGCTGGGACACCACGGCCAAGGACGGCAGCAAGCAGCCGCACCTGTATTACGCCAGCGACTACTTCGACCAGCTCTACGCCTTCGCCGAAAAGCTGATCGAGCGCGGCGTCGCCTACGTGGATAGCCAAAGCGCCGAGCAGATCGCCACCAACCGCGGCGACTTCTCCCGCCCGGGCACGCCTTCGCCGTACCGTGACCGCAGCGTCGAGGAAAACCTGCAGTTGTTCCGCGACATGCGCGACGACAAGTACGCCGACGGCGAGCACGTGCTGCGCGCCAAGATCGACATGAACGCGCCCAACATCGTGATGCGCGATCCGGTGATCTACCGGATCCGCCACGCGCATCACCACCGCACGGGCGACAAGTGGTGCATCTACCCGATGTACGACTTCACCCACTGCATCTCGGACGCGCTGGAAAACATCACACATTCGCTGTGCACGCTGGAGTTCGAGAACAACCGCCCGCTGTACGACTGGGTGCTGGCGCAGCTGCGCGAATGCGGCGTGTTCAGCGAGCCGCTGCCGCACCAGTATGAGTTCGCCCGCCTGAACCTGACCTACGCCATCACCAGCAAGCGCAAGTTGCTGCAACTGGTCACTGAAAACCGCGTGGACGGCTGGGACGATCCGCGCATGCCTACCATCGTGGGCGTGCGCCGCCGCGGCTTTACGCCCGAATCGATCCAGTTGTTCTGCGAGCGCATCGGCGTGGCCAAGTCCGATAGCTGGATCGACATGAGCACGCTGGAAGGCGCCGTGCGCGACGACCTCGACGCGCGCGCCGCGCGTGGCGCCGCCGTGCTGGACCCGCTCAAGCTGATCCTGGACAACTACCCCGAAGGCCAGAGCGACGACTGCACGGCGCCGGTGCATCCGAAGAAGCCGGAGCTCGGCATGCGCGTCTTCCCGCTCACGCGCGAGCTGTGGATCGAGCGCGACGACTTCAGCGAAGCGCCTCCCAAGGGCTACTTCCGCCTGTTCGCGCCCAAGGAGGACGGCACCCCGGGCAGCAAGGTGCGCCTGCGCCACGGCTACGTGATCGAATGCACGGGCGTGGACCGCGACGCCGACGGCAAGGTCATCGCCGTGCACGCCAACTACCTGCCCGAGACCCGCAGCGGCACGCCGGGCGCGGACAGCGTCAAGGTCAAGGGCAACATCCATTGGGTCAGTGTGGCGCATGCCTATGAAGCCGAAGTGCGGCTGTATGACCGCCTCTTCAACGACCCGAACCCGGACGCCGGCGGCAAGAACTTCCTCGACGCGCTGAACCCGGACTCGAAGAAGATCGTCACGGCCTACCTGGAACCCGGCCTGGCGCAAGCCGCTCCGGAGGATCGCTTCCAGTTCGAGCGCCAGGGTTACTTCGTCGCCGACCGCGTGGATTCGAAGCCGGGCAAGCCGGTCTTCAACCGCATCGTCGGGCTGCGCGACAGCTGGGGGAAATAGGCCCATGCAAACCGTAACCTTCCCGCTGGAGGGCGAGCATATCGCCCTGAACGACCTGCTCAAGGTCGCCGGCGTGTGCGATAGCGGCGGCGCCGGCAAGGCGCTGGTGGCGGCCGGTGAAGTCTCGGTCGACGGCGCGGTGGAATCGCGCAAGACCGCCAAGATCCGCGCCGGCCAGGTGGTCAGCGTGGCTGGTGTGAAAATCCGCGTGGTGGCGGCCTGAGGCCGTCGCGTTCGCGAGCACGCCCGGCGGCCGCCCAGTCCGGTCGCCGGGCGTTTTCCTCCAAGCAAAGGAAATGACAATGCCGATCGCATTCTGGTGTGTGCTGCTGGCGGGGATCCTGCCCGTCGTGACGGTAGGCGTGGCCAAGGCGAGCGGACGCGCCTACGACAACCACGACCCGCGCGGCTGGCTGGAAAAGCAGGGCGGGCGCGCGCGGCGCGCCGACATGGCGCACCGCAATCACTTCGAGGCATTCCCCTTCTTCGCCGCGGCCGTGCTGTGCGCCACGCACCTGCAAGCACCGGCGGCGCGCATCGATGAACTGGCGCTGGTCTTCCTCGCCGCGCGCATCCTGTACACCGTGTGCTACCTGGCAGATCGCGCCACCTTGCGCACGCTGTGCTGGACCATCGGCTTCCTGTCGGTGATCGGTATCTTCCTGTTGCCGGTGTTCGTCCACTAAGGACACGCATCATGCGGCTTTCGACAACTGTCGCTTGCGCGCTCTGCCTGCTGACGCCGTGCCTGCCTGGCGCGGTGCAGGCTGAGCCTGTCAACTTCGCGGTGGACCCGACGCACACCACGGTGTACTTCGCCGCCAGCCACTTTGAGCGGACCTCGGTGCGCGGGCGCTTCGGCAAGATCGATGGCCGCATCAGCTTTGACGAAGCCAGCGGCAGCGGCGCGATCGATTTCACGGTCGATGCCGACTCGGTCGATTCCGGCAACCGCACGCTGGACGGCATCCTGCGCTCAGCCCAGTTTCTCGATGCCCAGAATTTTCCCGTGGTCCGGCTACGCGCGAATCGCTTCGTGCGGGACGGGGACCGGCTGGTGGCCGTGGAAGGCGAGCTGACCCTGCACGGCGTCACGCAGCCGCTGCGGCTGGAAGCCGAGCGCTTCAGCTGCGGCGAGATCTCCCTGTTCGGCATCAAGCGCCACGTGTGCGGCGGAGACTTCCGCGCCGTGCTGTCGCGCAGCGCGTTTGGCATGACGCGCTTCCTGCCGGACGTGGGTGATACCGTGGTTCTGACCCTGTCGGTGGAAGCCACGCCGGCACTCCCGGCGCTGGAGTGACAGCCACGTCACGCTCGCCTTCCTGCCGCTGCGGCATGTCGGCCCAGCGGCACCTGAAAGCCGGAATTCTTCTGTAGAATCAGCGGTTTGCATTTTTCCGGCCGGCCCTTTCCCGGCCCCCTCCTGAACGGGGAACCCGAGAACAATGATCACGATTCAAGTTGGGGATGTGGTGGCGGCCTCGCTAGCCGCCGCGGGCGCCTGCCTGATCTGCAGCATCCCGATGGCCTTCCTGCGCAATTTCCCCGCGTGGGCGCTGCGCACCTATGGGCGCCGCGCGCTGCTGGTGCCCCTGATAATTCTGCCGGTAGGCAGCTGGCTGGCCAGCCTGGCCCTGTCGGGACAGATCGACAGCCCCGCCGGGCACGCCATGGTGATTGCCCTCGCTTTTCTCTGCCTGACGCTGGCGTCGGCGCTGCTGCGCTACTACCTGAGCGATTACAAGAAATCCCGCTGAAGCGCCGCCAGGCCCACCATGAGCACGCCCCTGCGCTTTGACATCGAGGCCGGCGCCGAAACGCTGGCCGCCGACCGCATCGACGCCGGCAACGGCGCGAGCTGCCTGCTGCTGCACGGCGCGGGCACCAGCCACCGCGCGCGCTGGCTGGCCTTGCGCCAGGCGCTTGCCGCGCGGGGCGTGGGCAGCGTTGCCATCGATTTTTCCGGCCACGGCGAAAGCTCGGCGCGCACGCCCAACTCGCTGGCCAAGCGCCTGCGCGAGGCCCAGGCGGCGCTGGCGCACCTTGACGGCACCGCCCCCCGGGCCGTGATCGGTATCAGCATGAGCGGGGAAATCGCCGTGCGGCTGGCCGCCGACCCGCGCAACCATATCGGGCGGCTGCTGACGCTGGTGGGCGCCGCCTATGACCCGGCCGCGTTCGAACTCCCGTTCGGCCCGGCCTTTACGGCAGTGCTGCGCACCCCCGGCAGCTGGCGCGCCTCGCTCGCCTTCGACCTCATTGCCGGGTTCCGCGGCCGCCTGACGCTGGTGCGCGGCGCCGAGGATGCGGTCATTCCGCCCGGCATCGCCGATACGCTCGCCGAACGCGCCGGCCTGGCCGAGCGCGTGGAGGTGATCGACCTGCCGGATACCGGCCACTTGCTGGGCGAGGCCTGGCAGAACCAGCCCGGCTTTGCCAACCGGCTGAGCACGATCGCGCTACGCGCCGTGGGCGCCTGAGCGCGCACTTGAAAGTCCGGCGCGAGATCGCCCCGCCCGATTCACGTATGATGCGGCCTTTCGCTTCTCGCAGCCTTTGCCGCCCCCGCTTCCTTCATGGCTCTTAAATCCACCATCTACAAGGCCGAACTGTCCGTCTCCGACATGGATCGGCCCTACTACGGCAGCCACGCCCTGACCATTGCCAAGCACCCGTCGGAAAACGACGCGCGCATGATGGTGCGGCTGCTGGCCTTTGCCTGCGAAGCCAGCGATACCTTGACCTTCACCCGCGGCCTGGACGAGCCCGACGAGCCGGACCTGTGGGAAAAGACCCTCACCGGCGACATCGCACACTGGATCGAGCTGGGCCAGCCCGACGAATCGCGCCTGAAGCGCGCCGCGGCCCGTGCCGATCGCGTCACCGTGTTCACCTACAATGGTGCGAGCGCGCGTGAATGGTGGAAGGGCATGGCCGGCAAGGCGGGCAAGCTGCGCAACGTGACCATTTACAATGTGCCGGCCGAGGCGGTAGAAGCACTTGCTGCCCTGGCCCAGCGCGCCATGCGGCTGTCGGTGACAATCCAGGATAGCGAGATCTGGGTCAGCGACGACGACCACAACGTCCGCATCACGCTCGAAGTCCTGCAACAGCCCGCGGGCTGAGCCAAACCCGTTCAACCAATCCGCCCGGTGCGGCCGGTTTGCCGCCAGCCTCACCGAACCCGTGACCCTCGCTGATACAGCACAAGGAAGCCATCCATGAATACCACTCCCTCCGGCCTGCAATTTGAAGACACCGTCACCGGCGAAGGCGCCGAAGCCACGGCAGGCAAGCATGTCACGGTGCACTACACCGGCTGGCTCTACGAAAACGAGCAAGCCGGCCGCAAGTTCGACTCGAGCAAGGACCGCAACGACCCGTTCGTGTTCCCGCTGGGCGCCGGCCACGTCATCCGCGGCTGGGATGAAGGCGTGCAAGGCATGAAGGTTGGCGGCACCCGCCGCCTGGTGATCCCGGCCGAGCTGGGCTACGGCGCGCGCGGCGCGGGCGGCGTGATCCCGCCGAACGCCACCCTGCTGTTCGAAGTGGAACTGCTGGCGGTCTGATCGCTGGCCGCCGCTGCGGCAGCGGCCGATCGCATCCATCCGCACCTTGCGCGGATCGCACAAGAAAGAGGGGCGCCCACCGGCGCCCCTCTTTGCATTGCGCTGCGGACAGACCGCGATCAGAAACTGATCGCGGCGTTGCCCACGTCGACCCGGACCTTGTCGCGGTCCAGCAGGCGGGCAGCGTGGCGGGCGTAGTCCTGGGCCCACGCGGCATCGCCGCTGAAGCGCTGCTCGCCGGAGAACTTGGCCACGCTGAGGATCTTGTCGATCACCAGCACTTTGCCGACCGGACTGGAGGCCTGGCAATCGAGCTCGGCGTACTCGCGGTCGAACCAGCGCCAGCCAGCATCCTCGGTGACCGCCGCCAACTCTGCGTCGCCAATGGTGAAGCCAAATTCCTTGCCGGTACCGAAAACTACCGTGAGCGTGCGCGCCATAGCCTGTTCTCCTGGTTGATGCCCCATTGTAAAGACATAGCAGGCGATACCGCCACCTTGCCCAGCAGATAGTGCCAGTCCGCGACAGGAATCCCTGCGTCAGCCAGACAATTCGCAGCGCGGCGCCAGCACCGCCTGCGCCACCTCGGCGCCGGGCTGCTGCGCGAAGGCAACCCAGGCCAGCTTGTGCGGGTCGGCCCCGGTTGGCAGCGGCACGCTGCCCGACCAGGCCAGCCCCTCGGCCGGCACCGGGAAGGGGCCCAGCCAGAGCCGCACGACACGCTCATGATGCAGCGTGGCGCCTTGGTTCTCGCCGGCCTTCACCGACGACACCAGCCCGTCCTCGACCAGCGCGGCATAGGCCTGCAGTGGCCCGGAGCGGGCCGCGGGCGTCACGTTCAGCGCGACCTGCACTTGCCCGGCGGAGAGCGCCTGCCAGCCCAGCCGAAGCGAGGCGCCGGGCGCTTGCGCGTTGATCTCGGCGACGCGCGCCGCGACCTCGCCTGCATCGTGCCAGCGGCGCTGCTCGCGCGCGCCGACAAACACCTCGGGCGTATATACCGTATGACTGCCGACGGCGCCCGCCAGCGTGCGCTGGCGAGCGGTGAACACCGGGCTGGCAAAGCGGTCGCGCCAGCCCAGGCTGTCCCAGTAGTCGACGTGCAGCGCCAGCGCCAGTGCCTGCGAGGCCGGCAGCCGAGCGGCCTGCGTGCCGAGCCAGTGATCGGCCGGCGGACAGCTGCTACAGCCCTCCGAGGTGTAGAGCTCGATCAGCGCTAGCCGCTGGGGCGGGCTGTCGTGCAGGCATGCTGCCGGCACGGAGCCTGCCGTCGCGCGCACCGGGCCGGCCAGCGCGGCGAGCATCAGCACCGGTGCCCAGCGCACAGGCCAAGACCTGGGCTTGCAGGATTTCCGCGATGGGGTGCGCGGCCCGGCTGCCCGGTGCGCGATGGCATTGGCCTGCGCCCATTGTTCGAGATGCTTGTGCATGCTGGACCTCCGAAGGCTGCCTGACCGTTGTCAGTCGCATACAGCCTGCCGGACCTTACAGACATTTCTGCGTGCCATGTGGTTTCCATGCCGCCTGCCGCGCAGCTTTGGATTATGCTTGCATCATGGCCATCACCCGACAAGATCTCGAAACAGATCGGCTGCGTGCTTCTCTTTGCAGCACGCCGGTGGCTTCCTCGCTACTTCCCGAAGAAGCTTTCGAGCGTTCTCTGCGCGCTACGCTGGACCAGCGGCCGGATACGCCCGGGCTGGCCGGCGATGTCCTGCTGTTCGGCTATGGCTCGCTGATCTGGAACCCGATGGTGATTCACACGGACCGCCAGCTGGCTACCGTGCATGGCTACCACCGCGGCTTCTACCTGTACTCGCGCATCAACCGCGGCACCTGGGACGACCCGGGCCTGGTGCTCGCGCTGGACCGCGGCGGCTCGTGCCAGGGCGTCGTCTTCCGCATCCCCCATCACATGATCGAGCAGGAATTCCGTCTGCTGTGGCGCCGCGAGATGCTGACCGGCGCCTACCATCCCCGCTGGCTCAATGTGAAGATGAACGGCAGCCCGCGGCAGCGCGCCCTGGCCTTCGTGATGAACCGCGAGCACGAAGCCTATGCCGGACGCTTGCCGGACGACCGCGTGGTGGCCTGCCTGCGCCACGCCTGTGGCCTGTATGGCCCGGCCCGCGAGTACCTGCAACAGACGCTGCTTGGCCTTGCCACCAACGGGGTCGACGATCCCTACCTGGGCCGGCTCTGGCGCCGGCTGCAGGATACGGATGCCACGGCCGCACAGGCTGTCAGCGAACCCGCCTGACCCAGGATCGACCAGGATGCCACGCCCTGCTGCCCGCCCCCGCCGACTGGTGCTTGCCGAAGTGCTGGGGCTGACCGGATTGCTGATGGGCGGCGCGCTGCTGGCCGGCCCCGGCGGATCGACGCTGGCAGCGCGCCCTGCCAGCAATGGCCCGGCCCAGTCATCGCCGCGCTCGCACGGGCAAGGCGCTGCGGGCTCCGCCGCTGCCGCGCACGATAGCGTTGGCGGGCTCGACCGCAATCTCCTTGCCGCGGCAACGCTGGGAGATCTCGAACTGGTCAAGCGCTTGCTGGCTTCGGGCGCTTCCGCCCAGGCCGCCGACGAACGCGGCCGCAGTGCCTTGCTGGTGGCGGTCTATAGCCGCCATACCGAGGTAGCCAAGGCGCTGGTGGCGGCGGGCGCCGATGTCAACCGCAAGGACATGGAATCCAACAGCCCCTTCCTGCTGGCCGCGGCCACCGGGCAGCTCGAGCTGGTGCAACTGGCGCTGGCGCATGGGGCCGACCTCAACAGCACGGACAGCTACGACAACACCGCCCTGATCGCCGCGTGCGAGCATGGCAATACCGAAGTGGTGAAGGTATTGTTGAAAGCCGGTGTGGCGGTCGACCATATCAACCGCCAGGGCTGGACCGCCTTGCTGGAGACCATCGTCATGGGCGACGGCAGCGCGCGGTATGAAGACACCGTGCAGTTGCTGCTGGATGCGGGCGCGGACGCCAACCTTGCCGACCGGGATGGCACCACCCCAACCCGGCACGCCCGCGAGCGCAGCTACAAGACCATGGTGAAGATGCTGGTGCGCGTGCGCGGGCACTGACGCGGGCACGGACGTGCCCGCGCATCCCGCCGATGCGACGCTACCCGCTCGGGCCACTCAGGCCGCTGGCTTCGACTCCGCGCTGCGCGCGTTCTCGCTTTCCTGCAGCGCGCGCCACATCACCTTGCCCGTGCCCGACTTGGGCAGCGCGTCGACAAACTCCACCACACGCGGGTACTTGTAGGCCGCCATGTTTTCCTTGGCCCATTCGATGATTTCCTCGGGCGTGGTCTTGCCCTTGGCATGCGTCTTGAGCACCACCACCGCCTTCACGGTTTCGCCACGATACGCATCGCGCGTGCCGATGATGCAGGCCTCTTGCACGTCGGGGTGCTTGTACAGCAAGTTCTCCACCTCTGCCGGCCACACTTTGAAGCCCGACGCGTTGATCATGCGCTTGAGCCGGTCGGTGATGAAGTAGTAGCCCTCTTCGTCCATGCGGCCCAGGTCGCCGGTACGGAAGAAGGTCTTGCCCTCGAACTCGATGAAGGCATCGCGCGTGGCATCCGGCTTGCCCCAGTAGCCCTTGAACACCTGCGGGCCGCACACGATGATCTCGCCAGTCTCGTTGACCGCCACTTCCTTGAGCGTGACCGGGTCGATCACGCGCGCGTCGGTATTGAAGGTGGGCACTCCCAGGCACTGCAGCTTGGGCCGCTCGCCCGGATTGCTGTGGGTCGGCGCCATGGTCTCGGACAGGCCATAGCCTTCAATGTAATTAAGGTCGAACTGCTGCTTCAGGCGCTCTGCTACCGCCTGCGGCATGGCCGCGCCGCCGCCGCCGATATAGCGCAGGCTCGACAGGTCGAACTGGTCCAGGTTCGGGCTGCCCAGGAAGTCGATCACCATGGTCGGGATGTTGGTCCAGTGCGTGATCTGGAAGCGCGAGATCAGCCGGCCCGCGACTTCGCGGTCCCAGCGCGGCAGCATCACCACGGTAGCTCCGCTGTAGATCGGGCCGTTCATGCCGTACTGCATGCCGGTCACGTGAAACAGTGGCAGCACCGCCAGGATCGTCGATTCCGCGCCGCTACCGCTCCAGATGCCGCCGCCGATCACGTTATGCATGACGGAGCGGTGGGTGTGGATGCAACCCTTGGGAAAGCCGGTGGTGCCCGAGGTGTAGGGCATCACCGCCATATCGTCCGGGCCCGCGGTATGCGGGCCAGGCACCAGTTGCGCGGCAAGCGCCTCGGCCCAGGGGGTGGCGCCGGCCGGCAGCGGATGCTGCGTGGTCAGCCAGGCGCCTGGAGCGTCTTCGGGGTTCTCGTAGCTGGCCGGCAGCGCATCGCTGTATTGCGTGACCAGCAGGTGCTGCAGGCGCTGCTCGGGCGGCAACTCGTTATTGGCCTGCTCGGCGCCCATGGCCAGATCCGCGCTGCAGATCGCCACGCTGGCCTGCGCGTCGGTGATGTAGTGCTTGAACTCCTCAGACCGGTTCATCGGATTGACCGGCACGACCACGGCATCCGCGCGCAGGATCGCGTAATAGGCAATGATGAACTGCGGGCAGTTCTGCATATACAGCAGCACCCGGTCACCCTTCTTCACGCCGGCCTTTTGCTGCAGCCAGCCCGCCATGGCGCTGGCCTGGGCTTCCAGCGCCCGGAAGGTGATGGCGTTGCCGAAATACCGGATGGCCGCCTTGTCGGCGTAGCGATGGGCGGAGACCACCAGGTTGTACCAGAGCGAGGTCTCCGGCAGCACGATCTTGGTGGGCACGCGCTTGGGCCAGAACTGGAAATGCGGGCGCGCGGGCTGGGGGGTCTGCATAAAGGTCTCCTGTGCGGTCTATCCGACCTGGTCTTGGATGCGAGGCGAGAGGTGAATCTGGCGAAACCAGCAATCAGTCAAGCAATATAACCGAACGACCGTTCTTTTTTCAATCCATCGCTTACCCTTGCCTGCGCCGGCATCCATGCCGCGCGGCGTGCAAAGGTTGCATTCGGCGGGGCGGTCCCAATATGAGACACAAGACGTCTTTGCGCGAGTGGAGCCATTCGCGCCGGCGTTCCACACTCCGAGGCCAAGCCATGAGCGACGTAACCCTGCAGAATTTTGACGCCGACGTGATCGAGACGTCGCGCCACATCCCCGTGCTGGTGGATTTCTGGGCCCCGTGGTGCGGCCCTTGCCGCACCTTGGGGCCGATGCTGGAAAAGCTTGAGGGCGAGGCGGCCGGCAAATGGCGGCTGGCCAAGGTGAACGTGGATGAGAACCAGGAGCTGGCATCGCATTTCGGCGTGCGCAGCATTCCCCACGTGGTGGCGTTCGCCGACGGCCAGGCGGTGGACCAGTTCACCGGCGTGCTGCCGGAATCCGGGCTGCGCGAGTTTGTTGCCCGGGTGATGCCCGACCCGGGCAGGGTGGCCCTGCGTGCTGCCCGCGACGCCGCCGGCGCGGGCGACCGCGAGGCGGCCAGGTCGGCGTTCCAGGCGGCGCTGGCATTCGATCCTGGCTTTGATGCCGCTCGCCTTGAATACATCGGTTTCCTGCTGGACGAGGATGCGCTGGACCAGGCCCAGTCGGAGTTCGGCATGTTGTCCCCCAACGCGGCCCAGGAGGACGGCTACGCTGCGCTCTGCACCCGGATCGAGGCCATGCGCGGTGCCTCGGACCTGCCCGACGCGGCCACCCTGGCGGCCCGTGTCGCCGACGCCCCCGGTGACCTGCAGGCGCGGCTGGACCTGGCGCGCGCGCTGATCGCGCATCGGCAATATGAGCCGGCGCTGGAGCAACTGCTGGCCATCGCGCGCACGGATCGCACCTTCGAGGACGATATCGGCCGCACGGCCATGCTGTCGGTATTCAAGCTGATGAGCGACCAGCCTGACGTGGTGTCGCGCTATCGCCGGCTGCTGGCCTCGGCGCTCAATTAAACTGGCGGGTGAACGCGGCGGGCCGGGCCCGCCGTTTTATTTCCCTGCAACCGCCCTGTTCCGCCGTGACTGCCTCCCCGCCCCGCCTGATCGACTTCCAGACCGACCCCGAACCGCTTCCCAGCCACGATCGCCCACGCCCGGACCGGCTGGTTGCCGGCAACCCGGACCGCACCACCTGGACGCACTACAGCGCCAGCCAGGGCGATTTCGATTGCGGCATCTGGGCTTGCGAGCCGGGCGCGTGGCGCATTGCGTTTCCGGCTGGCAAGGAGGAGTTCTTCCATGTCATCAGCGGCCGCCTGCGCATCAGCGACGACGCGGGCAACGCCCGTGAATTCGGGCCCGGCGACGCCTGCGTGATCCCGGCCGGCTTCACCGGCCTGTTCGAGGTGCTCGAACCGGTGCGCAAGCACTTTGTCGTGCTGGACCGGGCTGCCGCCGACGCCAGCTAGGCAATCTAGGCCATCCAGGCCATTTAGCCCGCCTGCTCCGAGGGCGCCTCGATCAGGCTAAAGCCGTTCTCGCGCATGTGGTTGACCATCATCGCGTCCATCGCCTTCACGTGTTGGTCGAACCAGCCGGGCAGCTCCGACAAGAGCCGCCGGCCCAGCGCCAGGTCGCCCTCGGCCACCTTGTCGCGCACCGCACCGGCCACCGCCAGCACCTGCTCGTGCTCGCCGCGGTGGCAATGCTGCGGGCCGAAGGCCATCGCCTCCATCCACGCTTCTTCCTGGCCGAAATGATGGCGGGTGTGGTCGATCCACTCGTCCAGGGCTGCCAGGAAGCCCGCATCGTCGGCGCGCGTGGCGGCATCCAGCAGTTGGACGAATTCGGCGTGGGTGGCATCGGTGACCGGCTCGCCCAACAACAGGTCGGGGGCCAGCGTGGCGGTGCCAGGCGAAGAGGAATCGGTCATATCGGAAGGGACAACATCGCGAAAACCGCAAGGATACCGAATCCGCGGCGGCCCGGACTGATCCAGGACAAACCGCAGCGCCGCCAAGGCCGGCGGCACGCGCAGGGTATGCTCAGGGCTGGCTCCATCACCGCACCAGGCTGATTCCTGGCTTCCCATGCCCCGACTGCTCTTCTTCTGCGGCCATGCCGGCACCGGCAAGACCACCCTGGCCCACCGCCTGATCGGCCCACTGATGCAGGCCACCGGCGAGCCGTTCTGCCTGCTCGACAAGGACACGCTCTACGGCGGCTATAGCGCCGCCGCAATGGGCGCGCTGACTGGGGACCCGAACGACCGCGACAGCCCGACCTACCTCAAGTACCTGCGCAATGCGGAATATCATGGCCTGCTGGATACCGCGCGGGAGAACCTCGCCCTGGGCATCAGCGTGATCGTGGTGGGCCCGCTATCGCGCGAGGTGCGCGACCACCTGCTGCACGATCCCGAATGGCTGCACGTGCCCGCCGGCACCATCGTGCGCACCCTGTGGGTGCACCTGCCGGAGAACGAGGCGCATGCGCGCATCGTCAAGCGTGCCAATCCAAACGATGCCTACAAGCTGGCGCACTGGGACGACTACCGCACCCGGCGCTTCATGCCCGAGCCGGCGCAGTACCCCGAGTTGGCCTACTTCGACAATACGGCGCCGGACGACGCCGCGCTGAACGCCCTGCTGGCCACGCTCGCGGCGTAGCCAGCCGCCGCGATGCTCATTCCGGCGCCGTCGAAACGTCCGGCGCCGTGAGGGCGGCCAGCACGCTGGACGCCGCCACCATCCCGAACACCGCGGTGACCGCCACCGAGGAGCCGAAGCCGGCGCAGGCCAGGCCCTGCGGGCCGGCCGGCGGCTCAGCCGAGGTGCCTGGCGCGGCTTGCGGGGCCTCGTCGATCTCGCAGGACTGCTGCTCGGGCTCCGGATAGCGCAGCGGCTCGTCGGAGAAGACCGCGTCGATGCCGAACTTGCGCTTGGGGTTGCGCGGCCAGCCCCAGTCCTTGCGCAGGGTGGAGCGCACCTTGGCCAGCAGCGGGTCCTGCACGGTGCGGGAAAAGTCCACCACGCGGATGCGGGTCGGGTCGAGCTGGCCGCCGGCGCCGCCGCAGGTGATGATGCGCCGGCCCACGCGGCGGGCCCAGCCCAGCATGGCGATCTTGACCTTGACCGAGTCGATCGCATCAATGATGTAGTCGTGCCCGTCGAGCAGTTCGACCAGATTCTCCGGGGTCACGAAATCGTCCACCTCGGTTACCCGGCAGCGCGGGTTGATCTGCACCATGCGCTCCGCCATGGCCTGCACCTTGGCGCGGCCATAGGCGTCGCCCAGCGCGTGGATCTGGCGGTTGGTGTTGGATACCGCGATATGGTCCAGATCGATCAGCGTGACGCGGCCGACCGCGTTGCGCGCCAGCGCCTCGGCCGCCCAGCTGCCCACCCCGCCGATGCCGACCACGCAAACGCTGGCCGCCTCCAGCCGCGCCAGGCCCGCCGCGCCGTACAGGCGCGCCACGCCGCCGAAGCGGCGGTGGTAGTCGTCATCCTCCGGGCTCTCGTGGGTAAGGGCCGGCGGCAGTTGCGCCAGCTCCGGTTCCGGCTGGGTGGAGATTGCGGGGACGGGGTTGCTCATTTCTACGCTCGAAGCTGGCTGAATTGGAGGACACTGCGGGGGAAAAGCGCGCGTTGCCGCACCTTGTCAGCCAAGCGCCGACAGGGGAGCGGGGCGCGCAACTATACAATACCCACAGCAGTGGTTCGACCGCCGCATTGTCTCGCAGAGTGCGCGCGGCTGCCGGCGCCAACCAGGAAACCGATCCCATGCCCCTGCGCCGCAAGGCCGTTCTCTGGAGTGTACTGACACCGCTGGTGCTGATCGCGGCGCTTGTCGTGATCATTCTGACCTTCGACTGGAACCGCCTCAAGCCGTGGCTGAACCAGAAGGTTACCGAGGCCATCGGCCGGCCCTTTGCCGTCAATGGCGACCTCACCCTGACCTGGCGCAGCGCCGAGGGCGAGACCGGCTGGCACACCTGGGTCCCCTGGCCACGCCTGTCTGCCCGGGATATCACCGTCGGCAACCCGGAATGGGCACAGGAGGCCAACTTTGCCACCGTGCGCGAGCTGATCTTCGTGCTACGCCCGCTGCCCCTGCTCTCCCACCAGATCTCGATCCCCAGCATTACCGTCGACAGCCCCGCGGTCTGGCTGGAGCGGCTGGCCGACCAGCGCAACAACTGGACCTTCGTCACGCCCGCCGGCAAGTCGCCATCGCCATGGCGGCTCGACATCGGCGAGATCTCGCTGGCGCGCGGCGACCTGGCGCTGGACGACCAGGCAATGAAGATTGAGCTGCAGGCGCGCCTGGACACCATCGGCGACGCCGCCCTCTACGACAAGACCCGCGACGGCGCCCTGATCGCGCCCCCGGCATCCGGCACGGCCGGCGCCGTCGGCCAGCCCGGCAGCGCCGGCCAGCGCTATGGCCTGCGCTGGAAGGCCACGGGACGCTACAACCAGGCCACCATCAACGCCACCGGCAAGGCCGGCACCGTGCTGAGCCTGCGCGATACACAGGACCCCTTCCCGCTGCAGGCCGATGTGCGGGTGGGCAACACCCGCGCGGTCGTGGAGGGCACGCTGACCAACCCCGCCCACCTGGGCGCGCTCGACATGCACCTGCAGCTGTCCGGCGACAACATGGCCAAGCTGTACGCGCTGACCGGCATCGTGCTGCCGAGCACTCCGCCCTACGAGACCCGCGGCCGGCTGGTTGCCACCTTGCGCAAAGGTGCTTCCGTGTACCGGTACGACAAGTTTTCCGGGCGCGTCGGCGGCAGCGACCTGAACGGCTCGCTCACCTACACGCAGCGCCAGCCACGCGCCCTGTTGTCGGGCGAACTGGAATCGAAGCAACTGCGCTTTGAGGACCTGGCTCCGCTGATCGGTGCGGACGCCAAGCCCGGGCAGGCAGCATCCGACAGCACAGTGCGCCAGCCCGCCGACAAGGCGCTGCCGGTGGCGCCGTTCCGTACCGAGCGCTGGGACAGCATCGACGCCGACGTGAAGTTCACCGGCAAGCGCATCATCCGTACCGCCGACCTGCCGATCACCGACCTCGTCACCCACCTCAAGCTCGACGATGGCGTGCTGACACTGGACCCGCTGAACTTCGGCGTGGCCGGCGGCAACCTGATGTCCTCGCTGCAGCTCAACGGCAAGCGCGAGCCGCTCGCCGCCACCATCGACATGAAAGCGCGCCACCTCCAGCTCAAGCAATTGTTCCCGAAGTTCGAGTCGATGCGCGCCAGCGTGGGTGAGGTCAATGGCAGCGCCAAGCTGAGCGCCACCGGCAACTCGGTGGCGGCCTTGCTGGGCTCGTCCAATGGCGAGGCCAAGCTGCTGGTGGAAAACGGCACGGTCAGCAAATTCCTGCTCGAGGCGATGGGCCTGAACGTGGGCAGCGTGGTGATCTCCAAGCTGTTCGGCGACAAGCCGGTGCAGATCCATTGCGGCGTCAGCGATTTCAGCTTCACCAACGGCGTGGCGCGCTCGCGCGTCTTCGTCATCGACACCCAGGACGCCGTGATCGACACCAGCGGCGCCATCGACCTTGGCAGCGAGCGGCTAGCGCTCACCGTGCGGCCGGATTCCAAGGGGCTGCGCATCTTCTCGCTGCGCTCGCCGCTCTATGTGGGCGGCACGCTGAAGAAGCCCTCGGTCAGCCCGGACATCGGCGTGCTGGCCTTGCGCGCCGGCGGCGTGGTGGCACTGGCGCTGGTCGCGCCGGTGGCCACGGCAGTCCTGCCCCTGATCGATCTATCGGCTGCGCCCGACAGCCAGTGCGGCAAGCTGCTGGCGGAGATTCGCACGCGCCCGACCGCGCCGCCGCCGGGGCAGGCCTACCGCGACCCGAAGACCGGCAAGACCAGCCAGGCGGCCGGCCCTGCCCCTTCGCCGGACGCGCAAGCCACGCCCGCCGCCTCGGCACCGGTCAAGCCCACTGCACCGTCGCGCCCCGGCGCACCCGATCGGCCAGCACCAGGCAATACGCTCTATCAGGGCGGCTGACCGGCGGTGCGCCGCTCGGTTGCAAGCCGGGCGTTGCCTGCTTGCGACACCTTGCGACACCCATCCCGCCGTCGACGCAATTACGCAACACTTTGGTGCATTGCAATGCAAGGCATCGTTGTGCATCGCCCACATTCGGCCGCATAATTAAACGGCCATTTACAACGAAGTTTCCAATACGTGGCATGAAGCGGATGTCTGGCTCCGATGCATTTCGAGGCTGGCGTCCTTCTCAGGGTGCGGTTTCGGCCGCACTTGTTTTTCCCGATTTCCCCTCCAGCCCCCGCCCCTGCATGACGCCGCTACATGCCACCGTCCCGCCGATCGGCTGCCTGATCGCCCTAACGGTGTGCAACCACGTAGCCTTCAATGCCAGCCGCGTCGTGGTGTCACTGTTTGCCCTCTCGCTCAAAGCCTCGACCGTCACGCTCGGCATCCTGATGTCGCTTTATGCGTTGCTGCCGATGCTGCTGGCGATCCATGCCGGCAAGCGCATCGACGAGATCGGGCCACGCAAGCCGATGACCGCGGGCTCATTGATGGTGGTCGCGGGCACGCTGCTGCCGGCGGTGTGGCCGGGCATCGCGGCACTCTACCTTTCCTGCGCGCTGATCGGCGTCGGCTTCATGCTGGTGCAGGTCGCCATGCAGTTGCTGATCGGGCAGATTTCCACCGATGGCACGCGGCTGCGCAACTACACGCTCCAAGCGCTGGGATTCTCGTTCTCCGGCACGCTGGGCCCGGTGATGATGGGCTATGTGATCGAGCACGCTGGCTACCGCCCGGCTTTCTTTGTGCTGGTGGCGGTAGCGGCCGCAGGGCTGGTCGGCCTGTACTTCATGCGCGGGCGGCTGCCGGCACACGGCGGGCGCGCCGCGCGCGGCGCCATCGTGGACGGCACCCGCAACTCCACATTGGGCTTGCTTGCCCACCCGGAGTTGCGCGCGGTCTTTATCGCCAGCGCGGTCCTGTCGGCGGCCTGGGACCTGCACGCCTTCCTCATTCCCATCCAGGGCACCCGGGTTGGCCTTTCGCCGTCGTCGGTCGGCTGGGTGCTGGGTGCCTTCGCCATTGCCACCTTCGCCATCCGTGTGGCAATGCCGCTGGTGTCGCGCCGGCTCTCGGAGTGGAAGGTGATTCGGGTCGCGCTGCTGGTCGGGGCGGTGGCCTACCTGCTCTACCCCTTCGCGGCCGAGTTCTGGCTGATGTGCTGCCTGGCCTTCCTGCTAGGCCTGGCGCTCGGCAGCGCGCAGCCCAACGTCATGAACATCCTGCACACGGCCTCGCCCACCGGGCGCGCCGGCGAGGCCCTGGGATTGCGCTCGGCCGTGCTCAATACCAGCCAGGTGGTGTGGCCGCTGACCTTTGGCGTGGTCGGCACGGCGCTTGGCATGCTGCCGATTTTCCTGTCGATGGCAGGGGCAATGGGCGTGGCCGGCTATTACTCGCGTGGCCAGGCCCGCAAGCTGCCCCAGCCGCCGGCCTGAGGCGCCCACGGCATCGCGCATGAGTTGCTTAGGCGCAAATGCGGTCCGCTGCGCTTTCGCTATACTCAAATCAGACAGGCCGCCGGCGCCGTGCATGCTTGCCCCGCGCGCGGCCTGCTGACTCGATACCTGATCCGACATGACCCAACTCGCCGACCTCCGCCGCACCTACGTACTCGGATCGCTGTCCGAATCCGACGTGGCGTCCGATCCCATCAGCCAGTTCCAGCGCTGGTTCGATGAAGCCATCCACGCCAAGCTCCCGGAACCCAATGCCATGACGCTGGCCACCGTCGACGCCGACGGCCAGCCCTCGGCACGCATTGTGCTGCTAAAGGCCATGGACACCCAGGGCTTTACGTTCTTCACCAACTACGAAAGCCGCAAGGGCCTGGACCTTGCCGCCAACCCGCGCGCGGCGCTGCTGTTCCACTGGGTGCAGCTGGAGCGCCAAGTGCGCGTGGAAGGACGCGTTGAAAAAGTTACCGATAGCGAAAGCGATGCTTACTACGCGACGCGTCCGCTCGGCTCGCGCCTCGGGGCATGGGCCTCGGAGCAGAGCCGCGAGGTGGCGGACCGCACGGTGCTGGAGCAGCGCGAAGCGGATTTCCGCGCCAAGTTCGGCGATAACCCGCCGCGGCCGGCGCACTGGGGCGGGTACCGGCTGGTGCCGACCCGCATCGAGTACTGGCAGGGACGCCCGTCGCGCCTGCACGACCGGATCGCCTACCG
The DNA here is from genome assembly GCF_058801495.1 of Cupriavidus sp. GW822-FHT03E04. Lineage (NCBI taxonomy): Bacteria > Pseudomonadati > Pseudomonadota > Betaproteobacteria > Burkholderiales > Burkholderiaceae > Cupriavidus > Cupriavidus sp. GW822-FHT03E04. The sequence continues at coordinate 115,456 of NZ_JBXANI010000003.1, read as the reverse complement.
CCTGGCGCCGGACGGCAGCTGGCAAATCGTGCGTCTGTCGCCCTGAGCGCCCTGAGCGCCATGAGCCGCGGTGCCACCGGTTGCCGAGGCCGCGCACTGCACAAAATTAGGAATTGTCGTAAAGTAAGTCAGGGTCGCTTTCCGGTTTTGTGAGGAAGCGGCCACCAGGAGCAGGCCCCGCCTGCCCTGTGCTGTAGTTCGAGGAGTGTGCCGCAACCATCAGGAGGGAGGCCGCATGTTTTTCAAGCAAGCACTGGACAAGCAACTGGACCACTGGATCGCCGATCTGCGCGACCGGGCCAATCTCCCTGTGAGGCTGCGGCTATGGAACGGCAACGAGTATCCGCTCGGCCGCTTCGATCATCCCGCGGTGACCCTGACCATACGCGAGGCGGGTGCCCTGCCCCTGCTGCTCACGCCCAGCCTCGACAATCTCGGCGAAGCCTATGTCCAGGAAAAGATCGACCTGGACGGCACGCTCAGCGACATCATCGCCGTGGCTTACCGCTTCTCGGCTGCCGCCAGCGCGCAGGCCGGTGGCGCACTGGCACGGGTGGCCCAGCATTTCGCCCACACCAAGGCGGCGGACAAGGCCTCGATCCAGTATCACTACGACGTATCCAACGCGTTCTACCGGCTCTGGCTGGACCCGGGCATGGTGTACTCCTGCGCCTACTTCGAGCATGGCAATGAAGACCTTGCCACCGCCCAGCGCAAGAAGATCGACCACATCCTGACCAAGATCCGGCTGCAGCCCGGACAGACCTTGCTCGACATTGGCTGCGGCTGGGGCGCGCTGGTCATCCGCGCGGCGGAAAAGTTCGGCGCGCGCTGCGTGGGCATCACGCTGTCGCAGAACCAGTTCGACCTGGCGACCGAACGCGTCAGGCAGGCGGGCCTGTCCGACCGCATCGAGATCCGTTTGCAGGATTACCGCGACACGGCCGGCACCTTCGACCGCATCACCAGCGTCGGCATGTTCGAGCACGTCGGCAAGGACAACCTGCCCGCCTATTTCGGCCGCATGCGCGAGTTGCTCGCCGATGATGGCTTCGCCATGAACCACGGCATCACGTCGCCCGACCCCGACAGCGGCGCCACGCCCATGGACGGCTCCGAGTTCATGGACCGCTACGTGTTCCCGCAGGGCGAGCTGCCGCACATCGGCATGGTGCTCAACACCCTGCAGCGCGGCGGCCTGGAAGCCACCGATGTAGAGTTGATGCGCGGCCACTACCGGCGCACGCTGCAACATTGGGCGGACAACTTCGAAGCGCAGGGTGATACCATCCGGGCCATGGTGGGCGAGAAGAAATACCGCATCTGGCGCGTCTACCTGGCAGGCTGCGGCCATGCCTTCGATACCGACCAGATGTCGATCTACCAGGTGGTTTGCCACAAGGCCGGCCTCTCGTCGCAGAGCTTGCCCTGGTCGCGCCGCTACATCTACGACAAATCGCTTGACTGAAAATCGGCTTGACTGAAGACCTGTTCGGCGGCCTGCTGGAGCCGCCAGGGGTGGCCGCTGCCGGCGCCGCACCACTTGCCGGAGCTTCCCCGACCGCTGCCGCCAAGCCATCGCGCGGCAAAAGTGTACTGGCGCCGGCCCCGGACCCTGCCCTGCTCGCGCTGGCCGAACGCCTGCCGGCCGGGCTGCATCTCGGCACATCATCATGGTCCTATGGCGGCTGGAACGGCCTGGTCTACCAGGGGGAGTACACCGACAGCCTGCTCTCGCGCAAAGGACTGGCCGCCTACTCGCAGCATCCTTTGCTGCGTGCCGCCGGCATCGATCGCGGGTTCTACGCGCCGATCCCGCTTGCCGACTACGTTGCCTACGCGGCCCAGGTGCCCGCGCACTTCCGCTTCCTGATCAAGGCACCTGCCAGCGTTTGCGATCCGTGGCTGCGCACGTCCGAAGGCGCCGGCCGGCTGGCCAACGCCAGCTTCCTCGATGCCGAGATCGCCGCGCGCGATTTCATCGCGCCGGCCACCGCGGGCCTCGGCGCTAAGTGCGGGCCGCTGCTGTTCCAGCTTTCCCCGCTAGGTGCGATGGCCACCGACAGCGCCGGCTTCCTGTCGCGGCTCGACGCCTTCCTCGGCGCCCTGCCCGCGCTCGACGCCGCCACGACACCGCACGCCTGCTACGCTGTGGAGTTGCGCGATGCCGCCTTGCTCACGCCGCGCTTCATCAAGCTGCTGCGCGCACGCGGCGTGCGTTTCTGCCTGTCCGCGCGCGAGCGCATGCCGCCGGCCGAACGGCAACTGCCAGCACAAGCACTCATGGACGAGGGCGCACCAGGACCGCTGGTGCTGCGGTGGATGTTGCATGCGGGCTTTGCCTACGAGCAAGCCGAATCCCGCTACGCGCCGTTTGACCGGCTGATCGACGAAGACCCGCATACCCGCGCGGTGATCGCCGAGCAGGTGGTGCGCACGCTGCGCGCGGGCCAGCCCGCCTATGTGATCGTCAGCAACAAGGCGGAAGGCTCGGCGCCGTTGACTTGTGTGCGGCTGGCCGAGGCCATTGCCGAGCGCCTGGAAGCAAGCTGAGCGCAGGCCCGGCGCATCAGCGATTCAGGTGATGCGCGAACTTCTGCCGGAACTTGGCCAGCTTGGGTGAAATCACAAACGAGCAATAGCCCTGGTTCGGGTGGTTCTGGAAGTAATTCTGGTGGCCTTCCTCCGCGCGCCAGTACGGTTGCGTGGGCTCGATCTGCGTCACCAGCGGCGCATCGTAGAGCTTGTGCTCCGCCACCTCCCGCATCACATACTCGGCCATGGCACGCTGCGGCTCCGTGTTGGTGAAGATCACCGAGCGGTACTGCGTGCCGACATCGTTGCCCTGCCGGTTGAGGGTGGTGGGATCGTGGATGGCAAAGAAGATCTCCAGGATCTCGCGGAACTTGATCACCGTGGGATCGAAGGTCACGCGCACCACTTCGGCGTGCCCGGTGTCGCCGCTGCACACCTGCTCGTAAGTCGGATGGTTTACGTGGCCGCCGGTATAGCCCGACTCCACGGCCCGTACGCCCTTGACTTGCTGGTACACCGCTTCCAGGCACCAGAAGCAACCACCGCCCAGCGTGGCAATCTCATGCTCGTTGTCCATCTTGATCTCTCCGGCTCATGACTATAGGTAGCATACTCGTTCGCCACCCTTCACGCCGCCCGAGACTGCAATGGACGCCGCGCCTAACGGATCGGCAAAGCGACCGGCCGGATCGGCGCGGCGTCGGCCCCGCGGAACTTCAATGAGGCGCCGATAAAAGCGAACTGGTAGACGCGCTCGCGCGACAAGGCCTCCAGGTTCACCAGCTCGATGATCGGTGCGCCCTGCTGCGCCAGCAAATAAGTATGGACCGGGATGTAGTTGTCGGGCACCTCCGCCGGGAACGTCTCGAAGCTCAGGTTATCGGCCCCCACAACCATCGCGCCCCCTTCCTCGACCAGGAACCTGGCTGCATCCAGTCCCAGTCCCGGCGGGTTGGCCATATAGGCCTGGGCGTTTTCATAGTGCTGCATGCGCCCGGTGCGGATCAGCACCACATCGCCCTGCTCCAGCGCCACGCCTTGCTTGTCCAGCGCTTCGCGCAGGTCCTTGCGCGTCACGCGGTAGTTGTCGGGCAGCATGTCCAGCCCCTTGGCCGCGGCCACGTCGATCAGCACGCCACGGGCGACGATCGGCGGCAACTTCTCCGCGCCTGTCACTTTCCAGCCGCGATCGCCCAGGTGCTCGGCAGCGGAATAGCCATTCCAGATCTTGCCGTTCAGGCCGAAGTGGTTCAGCGCATCGATATGCGTGCCCATGTGGGCATACATGGAAACCGCCGAGCCGCTGTAGCTGACATGCCGGTTCATCGCCTCGCCCACCTGCATGGAATCAGCCACCAGGTTGCCGTGCGGGGTATGGGTCATCCACATCTGGTAGGGCGGATCGCCGGCGGCCTGCCAACTCGGCATGCCGATGAAGTAGTCCACCGCCAGGTCGTAGGCCTGCGTGCCGGAAACCCGCGCCATGATGGCGGCGCGCGAGGCCGGGGTAATCAGGTTGAGGCGGCCGATCTCATCCTTAGGGCCCCAGGGGCTGACGCCCACCTGGGGCGCCGCGCCAGCGGCGCCGCTCAGTAGCGCGAACAGCAGCGGCAGGGAAAAAGCGGCCAGGCGGCGCGTGGCGCTGGCGGCAGGGGTAAGACGAAAGGACATAGTGGACTCCTGACTGGATTGGCGGTTTCCACAGCAACGTGGAAGGCATGCCGCCATCCTATTAGGCACGTGATGGTAGATAATCTGCAAATTCAGACAAACATATTCAACCAACAGGAAAATATATGGATCTGCTCGCGGCGATGCGCACCTTCCGGCGCGTGGTGGAACGCGATAGCTTCAGCCAGGCTGCCGCCGATCTCGGGCAGTCGACCGCCGCGGTCAGCAAGCAGGTGCGCCAGTTGGAGGCGCGCCTGGGCGCGCTGCTGATCCAGCGCACCACGCGCCGCATGCGCCTGTCGGAAACCGGCCGCGCCTACTTTGCCGAGTGCTGCCGCCTGCTCGACGAGCTCGATGCGCTGGAGCGGGCCACAGCCGCCGGCACGGACGAGATCAGCGGCCGCCTGCGCGTGAACGCGCCGCTATCGTTCGGGCTCAAGGTGCTCTCGCCTCTGCTGGTGACGTTCATGGCGCGCTATCCGCAGGTACAGGTCGAGCTGACCCTGGACGACCGCTTGCTGGACGTGGTGTCGGAGGGCTTCGACGTCTCGCTGCGCATCCGCTCTGCATTGACGGACTCGTCCCTCATCGCGCGGCGGCTGGGCAAGGTAGAGCAAACCATCTGCGCCGCCCCCGCCTACCTGGCAGCGCGCGGCACGCCGCGCACCGTCGAGGATCTGCGCAACCACGACTGCCTGGCCTACCAGCTGGCCGACTATCCCGGCAGCTGGCACCTGGAAGGGCCGCAAGGCACCACCAGCATCGAAGTGCCCGCGCGCTTCTCGGCCAACAACAGCCTGCTGCTCAGCGATATGCTGCTGGCCGGGCTAGGCATCGGCGCGCTGCCCTCATTCATCGCGCTGCCCCTGCTGGCGCGCGGCGAGCTGGTCAGGGTGCTGCCGGAGCATGCGCTGGCCGGCCGGAGCATCTATGCGCTCTATGCCAGCCACCGGCACCTGCAACGGAAGGTGGGCGCGTTCGTGGCGTTCCTGGCCGAGGCTCTGCAAGGCCAGCCGGACGCTAGCGCAACGACGCCGCCACCATCGCCCGCAACTGGGGCTTGAGCACCTTGCCAAGCGCGCTCCTGGGCAGGCTGTCCACCAGCACCACCCGCTGCGGCAGCTTGAACCGCGCAATCGATAGCGCCAGCGTTTCACGCAGCGCCTCTGGCGCCAGCGCGGCGCGATCCGCGCCGGCGGCAGCCACCACGACGGCAACCGGCACCTCGCCCCAGCGCGCGTCCGGCAGCCCCACCACCGCGCAATCCAGCACGCCGGGCAGGCCCAGCAGCGCGTTCTCGATCTCGGCCGGATAGATGTTCTCCCCGCCCGAGATGATCATGTCCTTGCTGCGGCCGACCACCTCGATGCAACCATCGGTATAGCGATGCGCTAGGTCTCCCGAGCGGAACCAGCCATCGCGGAAATCCGGATGCTCCGGCTGCCGCCAGTAACCCTGCATCAGGTTGGCGCCCGCGAGCCAGAGCTCGCCCACTTCGCCATCGGCGACCGCAATGCCTTGCGCATCGGCTAGCCGTACCTGTACCTCCGGCTGGGGCCAGCCGGCATAGCCGGGCCGGGCCTTGGCCTGGTCCAGGCGCAGCACGACCGATACGGGACCGGTCTCTGTAGCGCCGTAGACCTGCCCGAGCGGGACGCCGCGCGCATGGAAGGCATCGATGTACGCGCGGGGAATCGGCGAGGAGCCAGCCATCACGCCGCGCAGCGAAGAGAGGTCCGCGCTTGGCCAGCCGGGATGTTCCAGCACGGCGCGCAGCGTGGCTGGCACCATCAGCGACAGCGTGGGCTGCGTCTGCGCGCACGCATCGAGCCAGGCATCCGGCGCGAAACGCTGGTGCAACGTCACCTGCGCCCCGGCCAGCAATGCCGGCAGCGTCTGGATGCACAAGCCGCCCACATGGAACAGCGGCAGCACGGACAGCACATGGTCGTCCCGCGTCATGCCGTGCGCCCACCAGCTCGCGCGCGCGTTGGCCAGCAAGCCGGCCTGCGTGTGCAGCGCGCCCTTGGGATGGCCTGTGGAGCCGGAGGTGTAGACCAGTAGCAGGGGCGCCTCGCCGGGCGGCTGCGATGGCCTCGGCAGGGGCGTGTCCAGCGGCGCCGGCCGGTCGATCAGGCTATCGATCGGCGCCCGCGCGGCAGGCTCCGGCAGGGCGGCTGCCACCGCCGCCGCAGCCTGCGCGTGCGGCGCATCGTGGAACAGCAGGCGAATGCCCGCATGCGCGGCGATGGCGCTCAGCTCCGGCACGGCCAGCCGGAAGTTCAGCGGCACGAAGATGGCCCCGAGCCTTGCGCACGCGAACAGGATGGGGAGCTGCAGATCGTGGTTCAGGCACAGCGTGCCCACGCGATCGCCCGGCTGCACGCCCCAGGTGCCGGCCAGGTGTGCGCAGACGCGTTCCACGCGGCGCCACAGCTTGCCATAGTCGATGGTGTAGCCGAGGCTATGCAGCGCCGGGCGCAGGGGCGCGGCACTGACATGCGCATGCAGCGTGCGCAGCAGCGCGCCCGGCTCCGGCGTGCCAGCGAACAGCCGGTTGGCGCGCTCGCTCATTCGTCGCGCTCGCCCGACTCGTACAGGGTCTCGCGCCCCATGCGGTCCAGGATCAGCTCGGCGGTCCAGGGCAGCATCAGCGCGCCGCAGCGCGAATCGCGATAGAGCCGCTCCAGCGGCAGGTCCTTGAGCATGGACTGGCCGCCGCAGGTGCGGATCGCCAGCCGGGCGATGTCGTTAGCGCCTTCCATCACACTGTAGTGCGCAGCGTACAGCCGCATGCGCGCATCCTTCCCCGGGCTGGCGCAGGCTTCATGAATCACGCGCCAGAAGATCGAGCGCATGTTCTCCAGCTGGATGCGCATCTGCGCCACGGCGATCTGCTTGGTGGGATACATGCGGCGCTTCACCGGCGGCTGGCCCGGCACTTCGCCGCGCAGGTACTGCACGGTGAAGTCGTATGCGGCCTGCGCCACGCCGAGATAGGTCGGCGAGAGCGTGAAGAACATGGATGGCCAGGTCTGCGCCGCTTTGTAATAGACGCCGCGCGGCATCAGTTGCTCCTGGTCGGCGACGAACACATCCTTGAGCAGCAGCGTGCGCGACACCGTGCCGCGCATGCCCATCGGGTCCCACTCTCCGGTCACGGTGAGGCCTTCGGCCTCGCCCGGCACCGCGATGTAGAGCGTGTCGCGCATATCGGGCGAGTGGTCCGCGCACTCCTCCGTGCAGAGGATGCCGTAGTAGTCCGCCGCGCCCGACAGCGACGCAAAGATCTTGCGGCCATTGAGCACCCAGCCGCCTTCGACCTTGCGTGCGCTGGTGCCGAAGGGCGCGCGCCCGGCTGCGGCGGCCGAGCCCTCCGAGAAGGGCTGAGCGTAGATCGCGCCGTCCTTCACCACGCGCGCAAAGTGCAGCTCGCGCCGGGCCTCGTGCTCGGCGCGCTGCTCGGGCGTCATGGCGATGCCGTCGGCCAGCATGCCGGTCCACATGGTGGAGCAGATGTGCATGTTGTAGGTCAGCGCGGTGGCGCCACAAAAGCGGCCGATCTCCGCGCCCACCATGCAATACGTGGCGAAGTCCGCGCCCTCTCCGCCAAACTCGCGCGGCACGCACAAGGCCAGCAGGCCGGCCTCGCGCAGATCATCATAGTTGGCAAAGGGGAAGCTGGCCTCGCGGTCCCACTGCGCCGCGCGCGGGGCAAAGCGCTCGCGGCCAAGCCGGTTGGCGAGCGTCAGCAGGCGCTCCTGCGCCTCGGTGAAATCGGCGCTGCCGACGGCGGGGATGAAGTCCAATGGCATGATCGTGTCTCCCGGGCATCGGCCACACGCGTGGCGATGCCTCGATGTTCTTGTGGATTCAGTGCAGCGGGAAATGCCGCCCCAGGAAGCCGAGCACGGCGGCATTGAAATCCGCCGGGCGCTCCATGCAAGCCAGGTGGCCCACCGCGGGCAAGCACAGGTACTCGGCGCCAGCGATCTTCTGCGCCATGCGCTCCATCACGGCGGGCGCGGCATTGGCGTCGTGTTCGCCGGCCAGCACCAGCACCGGCACGGTGATGCACGCCAGCACTTCGCGCCGGTCAAAGCGCACCAGCGCCTGCAAAGCGGCGCGATAGGTGTCGGGCGGCACGGCCGCCATCACGCTGGCGGCGAACGCCACCGCGCGAGGCTCGGCCTGCGGCGCGACCATGGCGCGCACCAGCCCGTTGGCCATCTCCGCCATGGTCTTGCCGGCATCGAGCGGCGCCGTGCGCGCGGCCACGAAGTCGCGTTGCCACTGGCCATCGGCCTTGCCGAATGCGGGCGACGTACCGGACAGCACCATTGCGTCGATCAGTCCTGGCATGGCTGCGTAAGCTTCCTGCGCGACCATGCCGCCCATGCTGTGGCCTAGCAGCACCACGCGCCGGCCCGCGTCGCGCTCAGCCTGCAGCACCGGCTGCAAGGCATGCGCCAGCCCGGCGAAATCACAGGGATCGATCATGGCGCTGTCGCCGTAGCCAGGCATGTCCCAGGCCACCGCGCGATAGCCCGCTTGCACCAGCGCAGCGATCTGCGCCGGCCACGCGGCCTTGCCGCCGCCGATGCCATGCAGCATCACGACGGCCACGGGGCCGGTGCCCTGCGCGATGATGGAGATGCCATTGGCATGGGGCTGGGGCTGGGGCTGGGGCTGGGGGCCAGGATTCACGTTCTCGTTCATGCGCTTGCCTTGTTGTTTGTTTGGGCCGCTTCGGGCGTGGCCGGGCCGGCGAGCCGGCCTTCGTCCACCTCGCCCACGCCGTCGAGCGTGATCGTGCAGTTGCGCAGCGGCAGGTCGAAGTGGCCCAGCGTGTGGCGGCCGGCGACCTCGTTGGCGCCGGTGGAGTAGAGAAAGTTGCCGGCGAAGGCGCGCAGCTCCGTGCCGTTGCAGTCGCGTTTGTCGTAGAACGTCATCGCATCCCAGCGGGCCTGCGGGTTCAAGCCCCAGCCCACGTGCGAAACCGCGTAGGCGTCGCGCGTGCCTTCGCGGTCGGCCCACGCCGCGTAGTAGCCGCGCATCATGTCGGCGTCCATGCCCTGCCCTTCGATGCCGACCATGTAGTCATCCTCGATATGGCAGACGATGGTGTCGCGCAGGTAGGTCTTGAAGGTCAGGTTGACGTCGCCCGGCGCGAGCACCAGCGTGCCGTTGACCTGCCCGCCGGCGGGGAAGGCCAGGCACAGGCCGCCGGGCCAGTGCGCGACCTGGCCGGGCTTGTTGCAGTAGCCCCAGACGCCGCCGACGCGCGCGCTTGCGAGCCCGACGCGCAGCTCGGTGCCGGCGGCCGAATGCACGCGCATCTCGCCTGCGCCGCGCAACCGTTTCATGGCCGCGCGCACGCTGCTCTCCAGCGCGGGATCGGGCACGCAGCGCTCCAGGATCTCGGGATGTTCGTTGCTGACCATCAGCAGGCGCGGCACGACGCCGTCGGCGCCTTTGAGGATCAGCGGGAGTTCGGGCGCATGCAGCAGGCCCTCCACGGTGCAATCGATCACCAGGTGGCAGCGCTGCAAGGCGGCCACCACCGGGGCGAGTTGCTGCAAGGCATCGCTGGCGCCGGTGGAACGCACGGGCGCGGGGGCGGCAAGCGCCGGGGACGGCACCCGGATGCGCACGGGCGTGGCGCCCAGCGATTGCACCGCCAGTTCCGCCAACTCCACATTGACGCGTCGGGATTGGGACTCCGTTACAATCGCAACCACTTCCTGGGCGGACAGGGCGCACAGTTCAAGGGTGCGCCGAAAAGCCGCCAGCCAGCGGTGCTCGATTTGCTCGATGAGCATAGGTCTCCTCCTGGTGCGATCTGCTGCGATCCTGGCAGGGTCCCGGGGGAATGGCCTTGGTGCGCCAGCCCACCGATGCCTCCCGCCGGACGCATTAGCTTTGTGCTTGTGATTCTTGTCGCTGGCGCAAATAATATATGAAATTTCATGGATCCCAGTGGAGCCCGCGCTATGGGCATGCCTGAGGCCACGCCAAGCATCATCGGCAAGGCCGCTTCTCCCGATTTCGATACGCTGCACTTCCGGCGCACGCTGTCCCAGTTCGCCACCGGCGTGACGGTGATCACCACCCGCGCGGGCCCTGGTTCGCCGCCGGGCGCGCCGTTCGTGGGCATTACCGCCAGCTCGTTCAACTCGGTCTCGCTCGATCCGCCGCTGGTGCTGTGGAGCATGGCCACGCGCGCCAACAGCCTGCCGATGTTCCGCGACGGCTCGCACTACATCATCAATGTGCTGTCGGCCTCGCAACTGGACCTGTGCCAGCGCTTCGCCACGCTCAAGGGCGACCGCTTCGCGGGTGTCGACTACCGCCTGTCCGAGAACGGCCTGCCGATCCTGGCCAACGCGCTGGCCTGGTTCGAATGCCACAACCGCAGCCGCTACGACGAGGGCGACCACGTCATCTTCGTGGGCGAGGTGGAGCGCTGCGGCGTGCACGACAACGCGGGCAACCCGCTGGTGTTCCACGACGGCCGCTTTGCCACCACCGATCCGCTGACGGACTGAAGTCCGGGCGCAGCAGCCATGAAGGATTCGCCCAAGCCGGCCCCGGCGGCCCCAGACGCTTTTGTAGATGGCTACCTGCCCTATCTGCTGGCGCGGGCCAGCCACCTTGTGTCGGGCGAGTTCCACCGGCAGGTCGAGGCAGCCGGGCTTTCCGTGCCCGAATGGCGCGTGCTGGCCACGCTGGCCGACCGGCCGGACTGCACCATCGGCACGCTGGCCGATATCACGCTCACCAAGCAGCCCACCCTGACCAAGCTGATCGACCGCATGGCCGCCGACGGCCTCGTCACGCGGCGCAACGGCGCCCTGGACCGCCGCCATGCACTGGTATCGATCACCGCGCGCGGCCGCAGCCGCGCCCGCGCCCTGCTCGACCAGGCCGCCACGCACGAGCAACAAGTGCTGGATGACTTTGGCGTCGCGCAGGGCAACCAGCTCAAGGACACCTTGCGCCGCCTGATCGCGCTGCACGCGCCGCGCTGAGTGCCGACAGCCCTCAGGGCCGCGGCTCGCCCTTGACGACCGCCAGCGGCGAGCCATCCGTCTTGATCCTTTGCAGCACGATGTTCGAGCGGATATCCATCACGCCCGGCGTGCGGTAGAGCCGGTTCACGATGAAATCCGAGTAGTGCTTGAGGTTGCGCGCCTGCACGGTCAGGATGTAATTGCTGTCGCCGGTGATGATGTAGGCCGACACCACTTCAGGCCAGGATTGCACCGCCGCGTTGAAGGTATCGTGCCAGCCCTCGGTTTCGGGGCGCATCGACACCTGCACGATCGCCTCCAGTTCCAGGCCGAGCCGCTCGGCGTCGAACCACGCCCGGTAGCCGCCGATCACACCGTCCTCCTCCAGCAAACGCACCCGCCGCAGGCAGGCCGAAGGCGACAGCGCCACGCGGTCGGCCAGGTCCTGGTTGCTGATGCGCCCGTTCTCCTGGAGGCAGGTCAGGATGCGCAAATCGATGGGATCCAGGTTCATTTCGCAGATTCTTCCATAAATCTCTTCACAAATGAAATTCTATGCGAAAACCATTGGAATCCACGGGCCATTTCGCAAGCCTCTTGTCCGTAATATTGACTATCATGCCGTCATCCGCTCCATGAAGAGCCTTGGAACGCCGCTCCCAGGCGTCAGCCCCCGATGACGAACCGCCCCACCCCCGATACCAACGATAGGCCGCGCCAGCTCTGGGATATCAGTCCCGCGCTCTCGCCCGACACGCCGGTGTGGCCGGGCGACACGCCGTTCCAGCTCGAGCGCAACTGGCAGATCGACGCCCACTGCCCCGTCAATGTCGGGCGCATTACCTTGTCGCCCCACACCGGCGCCCATGCCGATGCGCCGCTGCACTACGCCGCCGACGGCGCGCCCATCGGCGCGGTGGACCTGGCGCCCTACCTCGGCCCGTGCCGGGTGATCCATTGCATCGGTGCGGCCCCGCTGGTCGAGCCCCGCCACATCGAACACGCGCTGGCAGGCGTACCGCCGCGTGTGCTGCTGCGCACTTACCAGCAAGCACCGCTGGCGAAGTGGGACCCGGACTTCTGCGCGGTCGCGCCGGAAACCATCGCGTTGCTCGCAGAGCACGGCGTGACGCTGGTCGGCATCGACACGCCCTCGCTGGACCCACAGGAATCCAAGACCATGGCCGCGCATAACATGGTGCGCCGGCATCGCCTGGCCATCCTCGAAGGCCTGGTGCTCGACGCCGTGACCGAGGCCGACTACGAACTGATTGCCCTGCCCCTGCGCTTTGCCGGACTCGATGCAAGCCCGGTGCGTGCCGTGCTGCGCAGCCTGGCCTGAATGATCGCACTGAACGACCCGACCCCAACCTCCCCCCAGGAAACCTCTCACACATGACCGCACTGACCCGCGAGCAATGCCTCGCCCTCGACCAAGAAGATCCGCTGCGCCACCTGCGCGACCAGTTCGCGCTCCCGCAAGGCGTGATCTACCTCGATGGCAACTCGCTGGGCGCGCGCCCGCGCAGCGCCGCGGCACGCGCCGCCGAAGTGGTGAGCGAGGAATGGGGCACGGGCCTGATCCGCAGCTGGAACACGGCCGGGTGGTTCGAACTGCCCCAGCGCCTGGGTAATATGCTGGCACCGCTGGTCGGCGCCGGCGAGGACGAAGTCGTGGTGACCGACACCACCTCCGCCAACCTGTTCAAGGTGCTGGCGGCCGCGCTGCGCGTGCAGCAGACCCGCGACCCGAAGCGCAAGGTGATCGTATCGGAAGCCAGCAACTTCCCCACCGACCTCTACATCGCACAGGGGCTGGCTGACCTGCTGCAGCAAGGCTATTCGCTGCGCCTGGTGCATGCGCCCGAGGAGATCGATGCGGCGGTGGACGCCGACACCGCCGTGCTGATGCTGACCCATGTCAACTACAAGACCGGCGAAATGCTCGACATGGCCAGCGTGACCGAGATGGCGCATGCCCGCGGCGCGCTCACGGTGTGGGACCTGGCCCACTCGGCCGGCGCCGTGCCCGTGGCGCTCAAGGCATCGGGTGCGGACTACGCGGTCGGCTGCACGTACAAGTACCTCAACGGCGGCCCCGGCTCGCCCGCCTTCCTGTGGGTCGCGCCGTCGCTGCGCGATGCCTTCTGGCAACCGCTGTCCGGCTGGTGGGGCCACGCCGCGCCGTTCGCGATGGAACCCGGCTACCGCCCGCGCGAAGGCGTAGCGCGTTTCCTGTGCGGCACCCAGCCCATTGCCTCGCTGGCCATGGTCGAATGCGGGCTCGATATCTACGCCCAGACCGACATGGCAGCGCTACGCGCCAAGTCGCTGATGCTGACCGACCTCTTTATCGCACTGGTGGAAACACGCTGCGCCGCGCACCCGCTCGAACTGGTGACCCCGCGCGCCCATGCGCGCCGCGGCAGCCATGTGAGCTTTGCCCATCCGGACGGCTTTGCTGTGGTGCAGGCCCTGATCGAGCGCGGCGTGATCGGCGACTACCGCGAGCCACGCATCGCGCGCTTTGGCTTCACGCCGCTGTACACCAGCTTCACCGAAGTCTGGGATGCGGTGGAAATCCTGCGCGACGTGCTCGACAGCGGCACCTACAAGGCCGAGCGTCACCAGACGCGCGGCCTGGTGACCTGAGCAGGAGCACGCCATGAGCAACCACAAGGGATGCCCGATGTCGGGCGCAGGCGCCACCGAGACCAGCGATGCCAGCTGGCACGATGCCCAGATGGATTTCGCCAAGGACATGAGCTACGGCGATTACCTGGCGCTGGACCAGATTCTCAACGCCCAGCATCCGCTCTCGCCCGAGCACAACGAGATGCTGTTCATCGTGCAGCACCAGACCAGCGAGCTGTGGATGAAGCTGGCACTGCACGAGCTGCGCGCCGCGCGCGAATGCGTGCGCCAGGACCAGTTGCCGCCAGCCTTCAAGATGCTCACGCGAGTCTCGCGCATCATGGAGCAACTGGTGCAGGCGTGGAGCGTGCTGGCGACGATGACGCCGCCGGAGTACTCGGCGATGCGCCCTTACCTCGGGATGTCGTCTGGTTTCCAATCGTTCCAGTACCGCGAGATCGAGTTCATCCTCGGCAACAAGAACGCGGCCATGCTGCGCCCGCATGCGCACCAGCCGCAACACCTGGCGCTGGTAGAAGAAGCCCTGCGCACGCCGTCGCTGTATGACGAAGCGATCCGCCTGATGGCGCGGCGCGGCTTTGCCATCGATGCGGCCTGCATCGAGCGGGACTGGACCAAGCCGGCCGGCGAGAACGCCTCGGTGGAAGCGGCATGGCTAGAGGTCTATCGCAAGCCCGAGGCGCACTGGGAACTGTATGAACTAGGCGAGAAGTTCGTCGACCTGGAAGATGCTTTCCGGCAGTGGCGCTTCCGCCATGTCACCACCGTGGAACGCGTGATCGGCTTCAAGCGCGGCACCGGCGGCACCGAAGGCGTCAGCTACCTGCGCAAGATGCTTGACGTGGTGCTGTTCCCGGAGTTGTGGAAGCTGCGAACGGATCTGTAAGCGGGCCGTACGTATTGGGAACGCGACACCGGCCAAGGCCGGCGTCGCCGCGCTTCAGAGCGCCGGGTCCGACAGCCGCGCCGCCAGCGCGCGCAAGGCCGGCGCCAGCTTGTCGTGAAACACCGCTTCCTCGACCGAGCCATAGGACGCACTGCAACTCAGCATGTGGAGCTCCTTCTCCCCCACCGGACGGAATGCCACCGCGCATGCGTGGATGGCTGGGTGCCAGTCACGGAACGACGCCGCATAGCCCAGGGTCGACGCCTGCTCCACCGTGGCACGCATCGCCGCCTCCTGGGTTTTCCACTGTTCGGGATAGGCCAGGGCAAACTCTGCCAGCACCCGTTCGCGCTTGGCTGCCGGCAAGGCCGCCAGGTAAGCGCGGCCCATGGAACTCGATACCAGCGAGAGCCGCGACCCCACGCCCAGCCCCAGCATCACGCCCGCATCGTTGCGAATCGATTCAAGATAGATCACCTCCATGCGCTCGCGCTTGCCCAGCGAGACCGACACCCCGTAAGCCTGCGCGAACGCCAGCATGTGCGGGCGCGCCAGCGTCACCACATTGGACGCGGACAGGTAGGAATAGCCTAGTGCCAGCACGCCGGCATCGAGTGCGTACTTGCCCAGGCTATCGTCGTAGCGCAGGTAGCCCAGTTGCACCAGTGTGCCGGCCAGCCGGCTCACGGTGGCTTTGGGAAAGCCCGTGCGGCGCACGAAATCCTGGTTGCCCAGCATCGACTCGCCAGTGCGAAAGCAACGCAGCAGCTCAAGGCCGCGCGCCAGCGCGGCAACAAAATTGGGATCGCTCTCGCGCGGTGTGGCGCTGGCGGCATCCGCCGCAGGCGTGGCTTGCGATTCAGTGGCCAAAAGTGATCTCCGCGGGTTGGATGGAGGCAGCGCGCCCTATTGCATGGATCGCGCATTGCGATATACTACATCATCGGAACAAAGTTCCGCAATGCGGAACCGCAAAAGCACCACGGCGGACCGCGGAATGCGCCGATACTTCCTGAATTCAGGGTTGGCTCGCGAGGCCGCCCATCCCGATCTGCACTAGACCTGCACTACCGAAGGAGACCTACATGGCTGCCAACGCCGAATTCCACTGGGCTGACCCGCTGTTGCTGGACGACCAACTGAGCGCCGACGAGCGCATGGTGCGCGACGCCGCCCTGGCCTATTGCCAGGACAAGCTCGCCCCGCGCGTACTGCAATCGTTCCGCAATGAGAAGACCGACATCGAGATCTTCCGCGAGATGGGCGAGCTGGGCCTGCTCGGCCCCACCATTCCCGAGGAATACGGCGGCCCCGGCCTGAACTACGTGGCCTACGGCCTGATCGCGCGCGAAGTGGAGCGGGTGGATTCAGGCTATCGCTCGATGATGAGCGTGCAGTCGTCGCTGGTGATGGTGCCCATCCACGAATTCGGCAGCGAAGCGCAGAAGCAGAAATACCTGCCTAAGCTGGCAACCGGCGAGTGGATCGGCTGCTTCGGCCTGACCGAGCCGAACCACGGCTCCGACCCGGGCTCCATGATCACACGCGCCAAGAAGGTGGCAGGCGGCTATGAGCTGTCCGGCGCCAAGATGTGGATCACCAACTCGCCCATCGCCGACGTATTCGTGGTGTGGGGCAAGCTGGTCGGCGACGACGGCAAGGAAGCGATCCGCGGCTTTATCCTCGAAAAGGGCTGGAAGGGCCTGTCGGCACCTGCCATCCACGGCAAGGTTGGCCTGCGCACCTCGATCACCGGCGAAATCGTCATGGACCAGGTGTTCGTGCCGGAAGAGAACCTGATGCCGGGCGTGTCCGGCCTGAAGGGTCCCTTCACCTGCCTGAACTCGGCCCGCTACGGCATCGCCTGGGGCGCCCTGGGCGCCGCCGAGTTCTGCTGGCACACCGCGCGCCAGTACACGCTGGACCGCAAGCAGTTCGGCCGCCCGCTGGCCGCCAACCAGCTGGTGCAGAAGAAACTGGCCGACATGCAGACCGAGATCACGCTGGGCCTGCAAGGCTGCCTGCGCCTGGGCCGCATGAAGGACGAAGGCACCGCCGCGGTGGAAATCACCTCGATCATGAAGCGCAATTCCTGCGGCAAGTCGCTGGACATCGCCCGCGTGGCGCGCGACATGCTCGGCGGCAACGGCATCTCGGACGAGTTCGGCGTGATCCGTCACGTAGTCAACCTCGAAGTGGTCAACACTTACGAAGGCACCCATGACATCCACGCGCTGATCCTGGGTCGCGCCCAGACCGGCATCCAGGCGTTCTTCTAAAGCACGCCGCCCGGGCCCGCCCGCTCTCTCGCAAGACATAAAAAGGCCCGGCTGCGAAGCCGGGCCAAGCACACTACCAAGGAGAGACGACGGGCGAGCCCATCGTTGTACAACACCGGTCCGCCGGCCCGGCGCTACGCGCCCCGGCCGGCTGCTTGCTTACTTGTTGGGTTGCGGCGTCAGCCGCAGGTAAGGCCGCACGGCCTTGTATCCCTTCGGAAATTTCTGCTTTATCACGTCCTCGTCCTTCAGCGAGGGCACAATCACCACATCCTCGCCGTCCTGCCAGTTGCCCGGCGTGGCAACGCTATGGTTGTCGGTGAGCTGCAGCGAATCGATCACCCGCAGGATCTCATTGAAGTTGCGCCCGGTGCTGGCCGGGTAGGTGATGGTCAGCCGCACCTTCTTTTCCGCGTCGATCACAAACAGCGAGCGCACCGTCAAGGTCGCGTTCGCATTGGGGTGAATCATGTCGTACAGCTCGGAAACCTTGCGGTCGCCATCGGCGATGATGGGGAAATTGACCGTGGTACCCTGGGTCTCGTTGATATCCTTGATCCACTCGCGATGGGACTCGACAGGATCGACCGACAGTGCGATGACTTTGACATTGCGCTTGGCAAAATCACCCTTCAGCTTCGCCGTCAGGCCGAGTTCGGTCGTGCAGACCGGTGTGAAATCGGCCGGGTGCGAGAAAAGCACGCCCCAGCTGTCGCCCAGCCATTCATGAAAGCGAATCGGGCCTTCACTGGAATCCTGTTCGAAATCCGGCGCGATGTCACCGAGACGTAGAGCCATGCGGGTCTCCTCAAGAGGCAAAATAGGGTGGAACCACTCTAGTGCGATTGCGATCCAACCCAAACGAATATAAAGTCACTACAAAATCACCTTTTTGTATTAAGACCTTTGTTAAGACCTTTGTCCTGCGTCACAGTCCTACACGCTGTGTCGGACTCGTGGTGTTGAAACCACGGCGGTTCCCCGCATATGCTAGTAAAGAGGGCGAGAAGCTGCCCGACAACGTGCGGGGAAGGCAAAATGTCACAATCCGAAACCACCGCCCGCAACAGGAGAAACTGATGAGCGATGTCAAGACCGTTTTGTCCGATGCCGAAGAACTGCTTAAGCAAGCGGCCTCGACCACAGGCGAAAAAGCTGCCGAACTGCGTGAGCGCGGCATGGGCCTGCTGAAACAAGCCAAAGAAAAGGCCCAAGACCTCCAGGACGCCGTGGTCACCAAGAGCAAGGCGGCTGCACGCGCCACCGACGACTACGTCCATGACCATCCGTGGCGCGCAGTCGGCGTTGCCGCCGGCGTCGGCCTGCTGATCGGCCTATTGCTGAACCGCAAGTAATTCGCCAGGCCGCAGGCCTCGCGCATGAACCCGAACGCCTTGCACCTGGGCCGCAGCATGTCGCGGCGCAGTGCCGGGCAACGCCCCGCCAGCAGTCCCGCACCGCTGGCGGGGCTCCCCGTCTGCAGCAGGTGCAGCGCTTCGCCGCTGCACGCCTTCGCCGGAATTGAATGAGCGACCCCACCTCTTCCCCCAAGTTTATGGATGCCCTGCGCAGCCTGGCAGGATCACTGGTGGCAATGGTGCAGACTCGCCTTGAACTTGCCAGTGTCGAACTCGCGGAAGAACGCTCCCGGCTGATGAAGATGGCCTTGCTGGCCTGTTTCGGCCTGGTGTTCTTTGGCCTGGCAATGGTGACGCTGACCGTATTGATCGCCATCGTGTTCTGGGACACCTACCGCTGGCAGGCCCTGGGCGTGCTGGCTGCGTTATACCTGGCCGCCTGCGCAATCTGCCTCGCGGTTGCCCGCCATCTGGTGCGCAATGCCCCGCCCCTGTTCGAAGCGACGCTGGCCGAGATCGATAAAGACCGGGAGATCCTGCGCCGATGAGCACACCACACACCCCAGGCGAGCCGGCCGACAACGCGGCCGGCACCGCACCCACCTCCAAAGCGCCTCGCTCGCACCAACGCCCCGTACGTTTCGCGCGGGAGGTGCGCCTGCCCCTTGCCATTCGCAAGGAGCTGCTGATCACGCGCGCCGCGCTTGAGCGCTACGACTGCGCCCAGGCGCTCCATCACGTCCGTGGCAGCGCGACCCGTCTCGGCCGTTTCAGCACCTGGCTGCCGCGCATGACCCGGCCCGCCTCCTGGCTCAAGCTGCTTGGACTCGCCAAGGACTACCCGTTGCTCAGCTCAGCCGTGTCCCTGGCGCTGCCGCTGCTGCGCAAGACCCCGGTGCTGCGCTGGGGCTGGAAGCTGTCCAAGCTCGGCGCGCTGGCCGCGGCCGGCTACTGGGCCTACGAGACTTTTCAGAAAAGCTCCGTCCAGGATGCCCGCAAGACCCCGTCCGACACCGTCGACACAGGGTTCCGCGACCCGCTGGTGCGTTAGCACCGCGATGCGCCATGCAAGGCCGCCACCTGCGTCGGCCTTGCCTACCGAGGGCCTGTCATAAGGCAATGAAGGCAATCAGCGCCACGCGCCGCGGCGAGCCGCCGTACGCCACCATAGCGGCGCGCGCTCCAACGCTTTTTCGACGCAAGGTGACAGCACAATGACCCAACGAGCGGAAATGCAGCAAAAGGCGTTCTACCTGCTGCTGGCAGTCGTGTCGATAGCCTTCTGCTTCGTCCTGCGACCTTTCTTCGGCGCCGTGTTCTGGGGCGCCATTCTGGCCATCATCTTCACGCCACCCAACAACTGGCTGACCCGGCGCATGGGCGGCCGACGCAACCTGGCATCGCTGACCACGCTGACGCTATGCCTGCTGATCGTCGTGCTGCCGCTGATCTTTGTCACCGGCGCCCTGATCCAGGAAGGCAGCACCGTCTACCAGCAGATCAAGTCCGGCCAGCTCAATTTCGGCGCCTACTTCCAGCAAGCCTTGCACGCCCTGCCGCCGTCGGTGACAAGGGTGCTGGACCGCTTCGGCTTGACCGATATCGGCGACCTGCAGCAAAAGCTCACCGCGGGGGCCGCCCAGGCCAGCCAGATCATCGCCGCGCAGGCGCTCAGCATCGGGCAGAACACATTCCAGTTCGTGGTCAGCTTTGGCGTGATGCTGTACCTGCTGTTCTTCCTGCTGCGCGATGGCCCGCAGCTTTCCAAGATCATCATGCGGGCGATCCCGCTGAGCGAGCCGCACAAGCAGCACCTGCTGCGCAAGTTCACCACCGTGGCCCGCGCCACCGTCAAGGGCAACATCGCCGTGGCCGCGGTGCAAGGCGCGCTGGGCGGCCTGGCCTTCTGGTTCCTCGGCATCCAGGGCTCGCTGCTGTGGGGTGTGCTGATGGGCTTCCTGTCGCTGCTGCCTGCGGTGGGCGCCGCACTGATCTGGGGACCGGTGGGGATCTACTTCCTGCTGACCGGCGACGTGGGCAAGGGCTCCATCCTGATCGGCTTCTGCGCGGTGGTGATCGGCGCGGTGGACAACGTGCTGCGCCCTATCCTGGTTGGCAAGGACACTCGCATGCCCGACTGGGTAGTGCTGATCTCCACGCTGGGCGGCATGGCGCTGTTCGGGCTGAGCGGCTTCGTCATCGGCCCGCTGATCGCCGCGCTGTTTATCGCCAGTTGGGACCTGTCCACGTCCACGCGGGAAGAAATCGAGCGCCGGGACGCCGCGCACGACAAGGACCCGACGCCGCCCGCACCGTCCACAGGCGCAACCGGGCAAGCCAGCGCCCAGGCACCGGGCCCCGAGGCGGCGCGCACGGACTGAGCCCTGGCGCCGCTTGCCGGCCCCAGACACACCAAGGAGTGAGCATTGCGTCAAGACAACCCATCAACCGGTGCACAGGCGCCGGCAAAGGTGAAGCACTACGGCGTGCGTGAACTGTTCCGCAAACCGGACCGTTCCCAGTTCTCGATCTCGCCGGATGGCCGCCACCTGTCCTTCCTCGCCCGGCACCAGGGCCGCCAGAACGTCTTCGTGCAGGCCATCGACACCAAAGGCAACGTGTTGGGCGAAGCCCGGCCACTGACCCACGAGAGCGAGCGCGACCTGCCCTTCCACACGTGGAAAGGCAACGCGCACATCCTGTACGCGAAGGACTTTGGCGGCGACGAGAACTTCCACGTGCTGTCGGTGCCGATCGACGGCGGCGAACCGGTCGACCTGACCCCGTACCCGGGCGTGCGCGCGGAGATCATCGACGATCTCGAGGACGATGACCGCCATATCCTGCTGTCGCACAACAAGCGCGACCCGGAAGTATTCGACGTGCTGCGCGTCGATGTCGTCACGGGCGAGTCCGTGCAGATCGCGGAAAACCCGGGCAACGTGATGAGCTGGGGCACCGACCACGCAGGCCGCCTGCGGGTAGCGACCGCCAGCGACGGCGTGAACACCACCCTGCTCTACCGCGATGCCGAGGACGAGCCTTTCCGCCCGATCCTGACCACCGACTTCCGCGAGACGGTCTCGCCGCTGTTCTTCACCTTCGACGACAAGCAGCTGTATGTGCAGTCGAATCGCGGCCGCGACAAGACGGCGATATTCGAATTCGATCCGCAGACCGCCAAGGAAGGCCGCCTGGTCTTCGAGCACGATGAGGTAGATGTCGGCGGCCTGTCCTACTCGCGGCATCGCCGCGTGCTGACCGCCGCCTGGTACACCGACTGGAAGACGCATCGCCATTTCTTCGACGCCCATGCCGAGCAGATCCATGCCGACCTGGAGCGGCAACTGCCGGGCTACGAGCACCACGTCACCAGCATCACGCGCATTGAGACCCGCATGATCGTCTCCGCCTCGAGCGACAAGACCACCGGCACGCGCTTCCTGTACGACAGCGGCACGCAAAAGCTGGTCACGCTAGGCAAGGTGCAGCCCTGGCTGGATGAAACCGACATGGCCGGCATGCAGCCAATCCGCTTCACCTCGCGCGACGGCCTGCAGATCCACGGCTACCTGACGCTCCCGGTGGCCAGCGCGGGCGAGCCTGCGCCGCGGGGCCTGCCGCTGGTGGTCAACCCGCACGGCGGCCCGTGGACGCGCGACGTATGGGGCTTCAACCCCGAGGTGCAGCTGCTGGCCAATCGCGGCTATGCCGTGCTGCAGATCAACTTCCGCGGCTCCACCGGCTACGGTCGCGCATTCTGGGAGGCAAGCTTCAAGCAGTGGGGCAAGACGATGCAGCACGATATCGACGACGGCGTCGACTGGCTCGTCGCACAAGGCATCGTGGACCCCAAGCGCATCGCGATCTACGGCGCCAGCTATGG
This sequence comes from Cupriavidus sp. GW822-FHT03E04, assembly GCF_058801495.1. Classification (NCBI taxonomy): domain Bacteria; kingdom Pseudomonadati; phylum Pseudomonadota; class Betaproteobacteria; order Burkholderiales; family Burkholderiaceae; genus Cupriavidus; species Cupriavidus sp. GW822-FHT03E04. The sequence goes on along the minus strand of NZ_JBXANI010000003.1, from coordinate 93,173 downwards.
CGGCTATGCAACGCTGGCGGGCGTCGCCTTCACGCCGGAGCGCTACGCAGCGGCCATCGACTATGTCGGCGTATCGAACCTGTTCACGCTGCTGGAGACCATTCCCGCGTACTGGAAACCGATGCTAGACATGCTGTACGAGATGGTCGGCAACCCCAACGTGGAAGCCGAGCGCCAAGCCCTGCACGATGCCTCGCCGGTGTTCTTCGCGGACAAGATCCGCACGCCGCTGCTGGTGGCGCAAGGCGCCAACGATCCGCGCGTCAAGCAGGCGGAGAGCGACCAGATCGTCCAGGCACTGCGCTCGCGCGGCGTGGATGTGGAATACCTGCTAAAGGAAAACGAGGGCCACGGCTTCCACAACGAGGAAAACACCTTCGACTTCTACGAAGCCATGGAAGCGTTTCTCGCCAGGCACCTGGCCAGCGAAGGCTGATTTGCAACCGCTCCGCGCCCGCGCATCGGGCGCGGGCACATGAAACAAAAAAGGCGTAACGGTTGCCCGCTACGCCTTTTCGCAATGCTGGTGGGTCGTGCGTGACTCGAACACGCGACCAACGGATTAAAAGTCCGCTGCTCTACCGACTGAGCTAACGACCCGGAAAAACTGAAGCCGCGATTATAGGAATATCTTGGCCCTAAAGTCAACCTTTGAACACGAACTACTCGTGCTAGATCATGCGCTCAAGGCGCCATATCTGGTAGCGGAAGCCGAGCACCGAGCCAAGCAGGATGCCGGCCAGCGCGATAAACGAGCCAATCGCCAGCGTGGATACGCCTGACAGCCCCTGGCCGATGGTGCAGCCCAGCGCGGTCACGCCACCCGCGCCCATCAGGACGCCACCCACCAGATGGTTGCCGACGTCCTCGGCGTTGCCAAAGCCTTCCCAGCGAAAAGTGCGGGTCACCAGTGCGTACGCAGCGGCGCCGGCCACCACGCCGAACACGCTGACGATGCCGATGGTCAGCACCTTGCTCTTGTCGCTGAACATCATCAGCCAGTCGAGCGTGTAGGCGTAGGGAGCGACAAAGCTCAGGCTCTCCATGCGGCCGCTGTTGCTGGCAACAAACAGTTCCTCGAGCGTATTGGGATCCTCAGCGACATAGCCGAGGTGCCCGGACACGTACCACATGGCCACGATGATCAGGCCCACGGCCAGGCCACCAAGCAGGTTATCGAAGGTGCGGAAGCCGCGTCCCGCCAGCGCCCAGATCACCAGCGCCCCGCCCACCACCAGCGCGATGCCGACTTGCAGGGTGGCGCGCGCCATGCCGCTGGCGTGCGCCAGCACGGAGGGCAGGTCCTGCGTGGTGGGCAGAGTGAGCGCCACGGCATCGACGGTGTTCACGCGAATCACGCCAAACAAGCCGCGCAGCGTCATATAGGCCGACAGCCCCAGGAAGACGAACACCACCACCGACTTCAGGTTCCCCGCGCCGATACGCACCAGCGTCTTGCTGCCGCAGCCCGAGGCCAGCACCATGCCGAAGCCGAACATCAGCCCGCCCATCAGGGCGGAGAGCCAGCTGAGCTTGCTGGCGGCATAGATGGTCTTGGTGGGATCGATGTAGCCGCCCGCAGCCAGTGCGGCGGTGCCGATCATGGCCACGCCGATGGCCAGCCCCCACATGCGCATGCGGGTCCAGTCACCCATATTGACGATGTCGGAGACCGCACCCATGGTGCAGAAGTGCGTGCGCTGGAGCACCGCCCCAAACAGGAAGGTCAGGATGAAGGTGCTCGCCAGTATGGTATGGCTGAGCGCGGCAATATCGATTTCGGGCATGGGTGTCCGGCGGGGGAAGCGGAACGGGTGGGTGCGCGCAAGCGCGCTGGTGGCAACGACAACCGTCAGGCTGCGCCCTGGTAGCGGGTGGGATCAGGCACCCCAGCGGCCTCGAAGCCCGCGCGGCGGATGCGGCAAGAGTCGCACACGCCACAGGCCCGGCCGTCGTCGTCGGCCTTATAGCACGACACCGTCATGCCGTAGTCCACCCCGAGCTTGACGCCGGCGCGGATGATCTCGCCCTTGGTCATGTCGATGATGGGCGCATGCACGCGGATGCGCTCGCCTTCGACGCCGGCCTTGGTGGCCAGGTTGGCAAGCGCCTCGTAGGCAGACACGTACTCGGGCCGGCAATCCGGATAGCCAGAGTAGTCGACCGCGTTGGCACCGAAGAACAGGTCACGGCCGCCAACGGCCTCGGCCCAGCCCAGGGCCAGCGACAGCATGATGGTATTGCGGGCCGGCACGTAGGTCACCGGAATGCCGCCGACGGCGCCATCCGTAGGCACCTCAAGGCTATCGTCGGTCAACGCGGAGCCGCCGAAGCGTCGCAGGTCCAGGTCGATGATCTCATGGCGCACCGCGCCCAGGGCTGCGGCCACGCGCTTTGCAGCCTCCAGTTCCGAGGAGTGGCGCTGACCGTAGCGCATCGACAATGCATAAGTCTCGAAGCCCTGCGCATTGGCCATGGCAAGGACGGTGGCGGAGTCCAGGCCGCCGGAAAGCAGGACGATAGCGCGTTTTTTCATGATGGCACGGCGCGGCGCCTGGAGGCGCCACGCAAAATTCGAGGCGAATCGGGTATTTTAGCGCGCCCAAGACTAAAGGCCCGCGGATGCGGGCCTTTAGTGTACAGACTGCTACCTGGGCCGCTTAGCAGCGCCCCGCCCTCTCAGGCGCTTACTTCAGCGTCTTGAGGCGATTGCTCGCCGCCTGCGCGCCCTCGGTGCCGGGGTATTTGGCTACCACCTGCTCCAGGGTCTTGCGGGCTGCGGGCTTCTGGCCCGATTCGATCTGGTTGTTGGCGATGGCGATCAGCGCATCCGGCACCTTGGGGTGATCCGGATAGGCCTGCACCATGTTCTGCAGCACCGAGGTCGAGCCGCGGTAGTCGCGCTGCGCGTACAGCGAGTTGCCGAGCCAGAACTGCGCCAGCGGCACGTACGGGCTCTGCGGGTACTTCTTGATGAAGCCCGCGAACACGTTGCCGGCGCCCTTGAAGTCCCCGGTCTGGAACTGCTTGAGCGCGGCATCGTATTCGGTCTTCTCGCCAGGTTGCGACAGCCCTTCGCGGCCATCCACGGTGACCTGTTGCGGCTCGAATTTCTTCAGGCGCGCATCCAGGTCCGCGTAGTAGTCCTTCTGCTGCTTTTGCAGCGTCGTCACCTCGTTCTGCAGCATCTCGTTCTGGCCGCGCAGTCGCGCCACTTCCTGGCGCAGACCTTCGAGCTGGTTCTGCATGTCGAGCTGGGCGCGGCTGTTCTGGTCGATGCGCTGCGATGCCGTCGCCTGGAAACCGTTGAACTGGTCCCGCATGTTGACGATGGCTTTGCGCGCCTCGTCATCGTCGAACACGCCGGCCCGCGCCTGTGCAAACGGCAACAGGCTGGCGCAGGACATCGCAGTAAGCAATACCAACTTGGAGACGCGTGCTTTCATGAGATGGCTGTCCGCAGATTAGTACGTGATGTCCGCGCGGCGGTTTTCTGCCCAGGCGGCTTCGTCGTGGCCGGTTGCCTTGGGCTTTTCCTTGCCCAGGCTGACGGCTTCCATCTGGGTTTCCGGCACGCCCAGCGAGGACAGCGAGCGGCGCACGGCTTCGGCGCGCTTCTGGCCCAGGGCCAGGTTGTATTCGCTGGTGCCGCGATCGTCGGTGTTGCCCTGAATCAGGATGCGGCGGCCCTTGTTGGCGGCCAGGTACTTGGCGTGCTCCGACAGCATGCCCTGGTAGTCGGACTTGACGCTGTAGCTGTCGAAGTCGAAGTACACGCTGCGCTTGGCCAGCGGGCTGTTCGGATCGTTCAGCGGATCACGCGACACGTCCACCGGCGCCACGGCGCGGGCGTCGGTCGAAGGCGTACCCTTGTTGCCGGCACCGGCGTTGGCGGTGTCGTCCAGCTTGACACCGGAGCTGCAAGCGCCGAGGGCCAGCAGAGCGGCGACGGCAAGGGTTTTGGTCATCATATTGGTCATGGCTAGGAACTCCTCGTTTATTGCATGAATGGTCCCCAGGACGGCTCGCGAACCTCGCCGGACTGGAGCGACAAAACCTGCCGGGTACGCCCGTCAGTGGACACTGCCGCCAGCACCGAGCGACCTCCCACCCGGGTGGCATAAAGAATGTACTTGCCGTTGGCGGCGAAGCTCGGAGCCTCGTCGTTGGCGGTGTCGGTCAGCGAGGTCACATCGCCGTTGCCGAGATCCATCAGCTGCAGCTTGAAGCCGCCGCTGCGGGTGATGTAGGCCAGCTGCTTGCCATCCGGGGAAATACGCGGGCTCACGTTGTAGCTGCCCTTGAAGGTCACGCGCTGGGCTGCGCCGCCTTCTTCGCCGCCGGCCGGCATGCGGTAGATCTGCGGCGCACCGCCGCGATCGCTGGTGAAGTAGATGCTGCGGCCATCCGGCGCGTATTGCGGCTCGGTATCGATGGCGCTGCTGCGGGTGAGGCGCTTGAGCCCGGAGCCATCGGCGCCAACCTGGTAGATCTGGGTATTGCCATCGCGCGACAGCGCCACCGCCAGGCGTTGGCCGTCAGGCGACCACGAAGGCGCGCTGTTGTTGCCCTTTTGGTTCGACACCAGCGTGCGCTTGCCGGTCGCCAGGTCGTGCACGTAGACCACGGGCTTCTTGGCTTCAAAGGACACGTAAGCGACCTTGCTGCCATCCGGCGACCACGAAGGCGAGATGATCGGCTCGTTGCTGGTCAGCGCCACCTGAGAGTTCTGGCCGTCGGAGTCCGAGATCAGCAGCTGGAAACGCCCACCCACCCGCGAGACATAGGACAGCCGCGTGGCAAACACGCCGCGCTCGCCCAGCAGCTTCTCGTAGATGTAGTCGGCGATCTTGTGGCCGGTCACGCGCAGCTGGTTTGCGCTGACAGTGAAGGCCAGGCCACCCAGGCTGGTGCCCTTGACGGTGTCGTAGAGGCGAAAGCGCACGTCGTACTGGCCGTTGCCGGTGGGTGTGACGCTGCCGGCCACGAAGGCATCGGCGCCGCGCGCCTTCCAGCTGCCAAGATCGGCATTGGCAGACTCCGCCACCGTGGCGCCGCCCGGGTCGACATTGCGGAAGCGGCCGCTGCGCTGCAGGTCGCTGCGGATGATAGCGGTGAGATTTTGCGGGGCCTGAGCTTCGCCCTGGAAGTTGGCCGTGGCGATGGGGAGCTGGCTGGCGCCGACGCCGGTGATTTCAACGTTCAATTGCGCCTGTGCGCTGCCGGCCGAACAAGCCAGCACCACGGCCAGCCCGGCAAACAGGGCGTGCGCGCGGGTGCCGTGCCGCTGCGCGGCCAGCCAAAGGGGGGCCCAAAGCTTTCGCATGCTGCTCCTCAATCGAGATCAATATTCATCGAGCGCGGCCGGCAAACGGGAGCCGTGGAACGGGCAAGCATGCTGAAGGCTTGTCGCATGCCCGTATCGCGTGCCCCAGGCACATTTGCCGGCTGCGTCAGGCAACCTGTAATCGTAGCGTTGGGACTGCGGTGCATCGACGTAGGTTGCAATATGTTGCAATTCGAATGTTCCCATGTCGTCACCATCGCCGTCCCTCTTAATCCTTAGGCTTGAAGGTGATCGTGAAGCTGGCTGGCGCCTTGCCGTTTTCGTCGCGGGGCAGCGGATCAGAGCGCTCCACGGCGCGCAGCACGGCGTTGTCCCAGCCCGAATTGCCGCTGGACTTGGATAGCCGCGCGGACATCAAGGAGCCGTCCGGCGCCAATTGAACCGACACCACCGCGGCCGGATTGCCAGGCACGTCTTCGGTAAATACGATATTCGGCTTGACGCGGCGACGCACGCGATCCGGGTAGCCAGGCGAGGCCTTGCCGCCCGAACCGGCACCGCTGCCGGCGCCGCTGCCGACACCGCCGGCGCCGCCGACTGCCGCCCCGCCGCCGGCCATGGCCTGCAGCCGCGCCAGTTCACTGTGGCGCTGGGCATTGGCAGCGGCGTCGCGCTTGGCCTTGGCATCCGCATCGGCCTTGGCCTTCGCGTTGGCGGCGGCCTTGGCCTCGGCGTTAGCCTTGGCTTTGGCGTCGGCGGCTGCCTTTGCCTTGGCGTCAGCGGCTGCCTTTGCCTTGGCGTCAGCCTCGGCACGGCTCTTAGCCTCGGCGCGGGCCTTGGCGTCAGCTTCCTTACGCTCGCGCTCAACCTGCTCCTTGCGCTGCTCCTGCAGCGCGGCCTGCCTGCGTGCGTCTTCCTTGCGCTGGGCCTCTTTCTTCAGCTCGTCCTTCTTCTGTTCTTCGCGGCGTTGCTCTTCGCGGCGCAGGTCTTCCTTGTGCTGTGCATCCTTGCGGGCCGCCTCCTTGCGGGCCGCTTCCTGCCGCTCGGCTTCCTGGCGCGCGCGCAGGTCGGCCTGCTGGCGCGCCTCTTCGCGGGCGGCGGCCTCGGCCTGGCGGCGCTTTTGCTGCTGGAGGGCGATCTCGGCGTCTTCTTCGGCACGAGACCTCACCGCTGGCGCAGGAGGCGCGGGACGGGCTTGCACGACGGGCAGCGGTGCGGGAGGCGGCGGGGGCGGCGGTGCGGTAGTGGCCGGGATCTCATCCCAGAGCTCGGCTTCGGCGCCCACCGGGGTGCTGCTCTGCCAGTGCACGCCGAAATACAGCACGATGCCCAGCAACAGGTGCATGAAAACCGCGAGCAGGAAGGAACGCAGGGTTCCCCGCTCCGGGGCCGGCTGATAAGGATAGGCGGCGGTTTTCATCGCGTGGGGCGGTGCTTACTTGGGCTTGACCATCAGGCCGACGCGCTTCACGCCGTCGGCCTTGAGCACTGACATGACGTCCAGCACGGCCTCGTACTTGACCGAGCGGTCGGCGGCGATCACCACCGGCTGATCGGGATTCTCGTTCTGGCGCTGATGCACGAAGTCGATCAGGCCCTGCTTGTCGAGCTTGCGCTCAAAGCTGTTGCCGGAGTTATCCTTGCCGCGCGCGGTCAGTGCGCCGTCCTCATGCACGGTCACGACAATGGGGGGGGCCTTTTGCTGCTGGGTGGCGTTGGCCACGCTGGGCAGGTCAACCACGGCGGGATTCACGATCGGTGCCGCCACCATGAAAATGACGAGCAGCACCAGCATCACGTCAATGTAAGGCACGACGTTGATGTCGGCACTGGCCCGGCGGCGCGAGCCGCCACGGCGCTGTATCGCTGCCATTGCTGGTTCTCCTTGACCGAAGACGTTGGTGGCTTCGGCGCTTTAGCGGGTCTGCCGTTGCAGGATGTTCAGGAACTCTTCCATGAAGCTCTCGAAGCGGATGGCCAGGCGATCCACTTCGGTGGCGTAGCGGTTGTAGGCAATGACCGCCGGAATCGCCGCGAACAGGCCGATAGCGGTGGCGACCAGCGCCTCCGCAATGCCGGGCGCCACGGCCGCAAGCGTTGCCTGCTGCACATTTGACAAGCCGCGGAAGGCGTTCATGATCCCCCATACGGTGCCGAACAAGCCGATGTACGGGCTGACCGAACCTACCGACGCCAGAAACGGAAGATGCGACTCCATCACATCCATCTCACGCTGATAGGCCGCGCGCATCGCACGCCGTGCGGCATCGAGCAGCGCGCCGGCGTCATTGTTGCGCTCGCGCGCCTTCAGGTACTCGCCCATGCCGGACTCAAAGATCCGTTCCAGCGCGCCTGTGTTGTGACGATTGTTGGCTGCGCTCTGGTACAGGGCCTGCAGGTCGCCGCCGGCCCAGAAGTCGCGCTCGAACCCCTCGGTCTGGGTCCGCGCGGCGCGCAGGGAGAAATGCTTGCGGAAGATATATGTCCACGAGAACAGGGACATCACCAGCAGCAGGGCCATGACGGCCTGTGCCAGCACACTGGCGTGCAGCACCAGCGAAATGATCGACAGGTCTTGCGTGACGGTCACGGGATTCATCGAGCGGTCTTGATGGTTGCAAGGACGGGAGCGGGAATGGGAGTCGGGCGAAATGTGCTACGATCAACACACCCAACCCGGATGGCGCCAGTAGCCAGCAATTGCTCACCACGCCAGGCTTCTTGGGCGAATTGGACCGACGCCGGGCCAACCCGTTCAATCTGTGTCCGGATCTCAAGCAAGTCGTCCAGACGGGCGGGGGCATTGTAGTCCACCGCCGTGCTTCTGACGATGAAGACGACGCCCGACTCATCGGCCAGCGCTTGCTGTTCGATGCCAAGCGAGCGCAGCCACTCGGTACGGGCGCGCTCGAAGAACTTGAGGTAATTGGCGTAGAACACTACGCCGCCCGCGTCGGTGTCTTCCCAGTACACCCGCAAGGCCCACACATTGTTGCTCATGGCCGCGATTGTAACGGCAGCCAGCCCGACCCGGTGTAAACCCTTGTCCGACATTACAACAATTACATTACCTGACGGACAAGGCATTGACTTTCGGTCTTTGGCCCCGCAGCACCGTCTTGCAGCGGGCCAGCGCCTCGCGTTAAACTGCCGCCAACCATTCCATCTTGCGCGACTGGCGAAGTCAGTGGGCACTACCACGAGGAAGCGCAAAGTTCTCTGGCGCGATGTTTCAAGCGCCTGCCGCTCGCCTGGGCAGCGAATGGGAAGCAGGGTGCGCCCTGCGCCGGATAGCTAACGCGTCCAGCGCCGGTCGCCTGTGCCTTCCCCGCGCGCCCTACCCCGAAGCCATTCGGAATTCCCCTTTTTTCAGACGAGTTTTCGCCATGTTCGAACGCAGCCGCTATACGATCGACCAGATCGACCCCGAGCTTTTTGCCGCCATCCAGAAGGAAGACCAGCGCCAGGAAGAGCACATCGAGCTGATCGCCTCGGAAAACTACACCTCGCCGGCCGTGATGGCCGCGCAAGGCTCGCAACTGACCAACAAGTACGCCGAAGGCTATCCCGGCAAGCGCTACTACGGTGGCTGCGAGTACGTCGACGTCGTGGAGCAGCTGGCCATCGACCGCGTCAAGCAACTGTTCGGCGCCGAAGCCGCCAACGTGCAGCCCAATTCCGGCTCGCAGGCCAACCAGGGCGTGTTCTTCGCCGCCCTGAAGCCGGGTGACACCATCATGGGCATGAGCCTGGCCGAAGGCGGCCACCTGACCCACGGCATGGCGCTCAACATGAGCGGCAAATGGTTCAACGTGGTCAGCTACGGCCTGGACGCCAACGAAGACATCGACTACGACGCACTGGAAAAGCTGGCGCAGGAAAAGAAGCCCAAGCTGATCATCGCCGGCGCCTCGGCCTTCGCCCTGCGCATCGACTTCGAACGCATCTCCAAGGTAGCCAAGTCCATCGGCGCCCTGTTCATGGTCGACATGGCCCACTACGCCGGCCTGATCGCCGCCGGCGAGTACCCCAACCCGGTGCCGCACGCCGACTTCGTCACCACCACCACCCACAAGAGCCTGCGCGGCCCGCGCGGTGGCGTGATCCTGATGAAGGCCGAGCATGAGAAGGCCATCAACTCGGCCATCTTCCCCGGCATCCAGGGCGGCCCCCTGATGCACGTGATCGCCGGCAAGGCAGTCGCGTTCAAGGAAGCCCTGTCGCCCGAGTTCAAGACCTACCAGCAGCAAGTGGTCAAGAACGCCCGCGTGTTGGCCGAAACCCTGATCGAGCGCGGCCTGCGCATCGTCTCCGGCCGCACCGAAAGCCACGTCATGCTGGTCGACCTGCGCGCGATGCAGATCACCGGCAAGGAAGCCGAAAAGGTCCTGGGCGAAGCACACATCACCGTCAACAAGAACGCCATCCCCAACGACCCGGAAAAGCCGTTCGTCACCTCGGGCATCCGCCTGGGCTCGCCGGCAATGACCACCCGCGGCTTCAAGGAAGAAGAAGCCCGCCTGGTGGCCAACCTCGTCGCCGACGTGCTGGAAAACCCGCACGACCTGGCCAACATCGCGCGCGTGCGCGAGCAAGTGGCAGCCCTGACCAAGCGTTTCCCGGTCTACGGCTAAAGCCCAGCGCCACCCGCCACGCGCGGGTGGCCGGCAGCCCCGCCGCGGCGCGCGCCGCGCCTGCGGCGGGCCTTGCCAACCCAGCCCGGCGCGACACAGAATGACAAAACGCTGCCTGCGCGGCACGCGCCCCGGCTCATACTTCGAGGTGGTCAGGCATGAAATGCCCTTTTTGCGCTCACTCCAACACCCAGGTCCTGGACACGCGCATGTCGGAAGAAGGCGATACGGTGCGCCGCCGCCGCCGCTGTGAATCCTGCGACCGCCGCTTCACCACCTATGAGCGGATCGAGCTGTTCTTCCCCGCCATCGTCAAGAAAAACGGCTCCCGCGCGGACTATACCCGCGACAAGCTGAAAGACTCGATGCGCCTCGCCCTGCGCAAGCGCCCGGTCTCGGCCGAAGCCATCGACGCCTCCATCACCCGCATCGAAGAGAAACTGCTCGCCCTCGGCGAGAAGGAAATCCCCAGCAGCCAGGTCGGGGAACTGGTCATGCGCGAGCTGCGCCGGTTGGACAAAATTGCTTATATCCGGTTTGCTTCGGTGTATCGGAGTTTTGAGGATGTGTCGGAATTCCGCGACATGCTGGATGAGTTTTCGGCGTCTACCCCACGGAAGCAGTAGAAAAAGTAACGTGGACGTTGTTTAATTCCTCCCAAACTGGGTCCTAGGTGGCAATTCCTATATCTATATTTCCACCTGGGTTGCAGTTACAAAAAATAGAACAAAGCCAAAAGAACGTAGTCTTTTCGGACGAGGGTCAAGATGGGTCAGTCAAGCTGTCGGGGGACGGCCGGCTTCACCATGCTCGAAGCATTGGTGGCAATCGTCGTGCTCGCCATCGGCGTGCTCGGCGTGGCAAATCTTCTTATCAAATCATTCCGATTCTCCCAACAAGCGTCCTATGACACGCTGGCGCTGCAGCTCGCCAGCGATATGGCAGACCGCATGCGGGCTAACAGCGCCCAAATGCTCGCCAGTAACAGCAGCTACTTCTTCGACACGAGCACCGGCGCCCCGGCGGTGCCGACGGGCGCCAATTTCTTTACCACTCCATGCACGTCCGGCAGCCCGGTTTGCGCAGCCAACATGGTCACGTTCGATTTGGCCGAATGGACGCGACGCGTCCAGACGGCCCTGCCGGGTGGGCGTGCAGTAATCTGCCGGGACTCCAGCAACTATTCCACCTCCGCAGGCTACACCTGGGCGTGCAACGCCACGGCCGGCGGCACGGGCCAAGCCAGCGATAGCCCGATCGTCATCAAGATGGGCTGGGTATCTCGATTCGCCGACAAGCCGGGGGTAGATGTCGCGACCGGTACAACCATGCCAGACACGCAAGCCGCCGACGGCTCGGCAACGCCACAAATCGTTATTGTGGCCAACCCGGGAGTCAGCAATTGAGAACGCTCATGGCCGGCTCCGGACAACCACCCCGTCGTCGCCGGCGAAGCTCAGGCTTCTCCATGGTCGAACTGATGGTTGCACTGACGCTTGGCATGCTGGTGCTGGTTGCATCAACTTCCTTTTACCTACTGACCCGCAGCACCTATAGCAGCATCAATGACAGCGCCAACCTCGAGGAGCGCGGTCAGTTCGCGATCGGCGTCGTTTCACGAATGTTGCGTCAGATTGCCTACACGCCTCCGGCCAGCGATGGTGGCTCAATGCAGATCAGCTCGCAGATGCTGATGGGACTGGACAACTGCTCAACTCCCTCGGACAACGAGACGCTGGGTTGCGATGCTGGCGCCGCCGTCAATGCCAGCGACGTGTTGCTGACTCGATTCTTCGGCGTCGGGACGGCGGCTGACCCGACCGTGAGCGATGGATCCATGGTGGATTGCTCCGGACAAGCCGTCGCCGCGCCGTCCAGCATCGATAGTGCGGCAAGTCAACGCGGACTCTCGATTCTCTATGTGCAGAACGGCGCCGATGGCCTGCCCTATCTGATGTGCAAATACCGGCGGCGCGCATCCGGCAAGGAGACGTCTACCTTTGTCGCGCAGCAACTTATCCCGGGCGTAGAGAGCTTGCAGGTGCTCTACGGCATATCCACAGATGACGATGAAGTGGCGGACAAGTTCGTTCCCGCCAGCCAGGTCGGCGCAGCCGAATGGGCACGCGTCTATGCGCTGAAGGTGGCTTTGGTCGTGCGAGGCGACAATGCAAGCGCAGACAGTTCCGGGCAGCCCACGATCCAGCTCTTCGGTCCTATATACAACGGCGCCGATGGCACGTTCACGCCGACTCAAAACCCACAGTCCGCGCGCCGCCTGTTCACGGCAACGGTGCAAGTGCGCAACTACCTGAGTTGCATGCAGGGAGATCCTTCGTGCCTCTGAACCATCCAGCAGTGAAATATCCGGCCCGCGGCTTTGCCCTGGTCACCGCGCTGATCATGCTGCTCGTCATATCCGTGCTGGCACTGGGTGGCGCGAGATTGGCGCTGGACTCAAAACGCACAACCCGCAATCAACGCGATTTCGAGATTGCGTTCCAGGCAGCTGAGGCCGCCTTGCGCGATGCCGAAATGGACATCCAGAACACAACCGGCCCCAAGAGCCGCTCGGTAATTTTCCAGCCGACAGCGGCGACGGGCTTCACGGTCGACGGTGGATGCAATATCGGGACAACGGTAGCCGCTCCCTACCAGGGCCTGTGCAATACATTGGCAAATATCAATGCACAGATATGGAACACCGTTAGCTGGAGCGCTTCTGCCACCAACCCGCAGACGGTGGCCTACGGTACCTTTACGGGCCGGACATTCCCGACCGGGACGGGCCTGACTCCAAGCCAGAAGCCTCGCTACATCATCGAGTTGCTTCCTGATCAATCCATTGGCGGCGCCGTTGACAACACGCGCTATATGTATCGGGTGACAGCGGTTGGCTTTGGCCCCAACAACGCCACCCAGGCAATGGTTCAGTCGCTGTACCGCAAGACGGACAACTAGAACAGCCAGCATCGAATCGGGAACGAATTCATGAATACACTCCGACGCCTGTTGCCTCTGTGCGCGATGCTATGGGCTACTGCACTTTGGGCGGCAAGCACGCCTAGCGTGCCAACCGTGACAATTGCGCAGACCCCTCTATTCGGGCAATCGCAAAACATTCACCCCAACCTGATGATGACGCTCTCGGTAGAGTTCCCGACTACGGGTACTGCCTACCGCGGCCCCTTGAATTCGAAGAACGTCGACACGTCATATAACTACAATACGACTTACCTCGGTTACTTCAATGCAGCCAAGTGCTATACATACGACAGCACCAATGGCTATTTTGCAAGCAGCGGCAACGCCTCCGGCAATGGAGGCCATGAATGTTCCAGCGCATTTAGCGGAAACTTCATGAACTGGGCCGCGTCGTCCTCGATCGACGAACTGCGGATGGCGATGACCGGCGGCGACCGCGTGGTGGACACCACGACCCAGACGGTCTTGCAGCGTGCCGTGCTCCGATCGGACTTTTTCCGCAGCAATAGTTACTTCCCGGTCAAGAGCGTCACGGCCGTCAGCAACATCAGCAGCGCGCCGAGTGCGGTAACGCCGTTCTCGTACAGCACGATTTATATTGCTTCGTGTGGCAACCACATCTTCTTCTCCGATGCGGACGATAGCAGCGGCAACTGCGGGAGCCCGGGAAAATATGCCGACGTTTACAAGAACAGCAAGCTGACGGAACGACGTAGCTTCCGTGTCCAGATTCAGGTTTGCGATAGCGGCGAGGCAACTACGCGCACCGACCTCTGCTACAACTATGGCAGCAACTACAAGCCCGTCGGCCAGATGCAAAGAAATGCCGATCGCGTGCGTTTTGCGGCTTTCGGCTATCTGAACGACGGCACCAATGACACCAGCAAGACACCGAACGAGCGCTATGGTGGGGTGCTGCGGGCCCCGATGAAGTATGTCGGCACTACTGCGGTTGACTCCAACCTGAGAACGATCGCAAATACCGCAAAGGAATGGGATCCGGCAACGGGCGTGTTCTATCGGAACCCGCTCAACCGCACAGAAGGAATCAGCGGGGTTATCAACTACCTCAATCAGTTTGGCCGCACGAGCACGCAACTCAGTGGCAAGACAATGGGCGACCTTGGCGGCCCAACAGATAACCCGCTCGGCAACTACAAGACGTATGACCCGATCAGCGAACTGTTCTACGAGAGCATCCGCTACCTCCAGTTCCACAAGGACGGCCCCACCCCACAAGCTATCAGCGGCCTTCCGAATACGACCTATGCAGACAACTTCCCCGTCTACACGACCTGGGATGCCGACCCGATGCTCAACAGTTGCCAGCGCAACTACGTCGTGACGATTGGCGACATCAATACCCACGAGGATCACTACATTCCAGGCAACGTCGACACCTCGCACGGCGACCCTGCCCGGGCAGTGGACAGCTATAGCGGATTCGATGTGCGAGCGTGGACCAACAAGGTCGGAGCACTGGAAACCAACACGCCAGCGGCGGGCAATGCCACCCCCCTGCCCTCCTCGTTCACGAATCTGGGCGACATCCTGCATCCGACCTCTAACTGGTCAACCTATTACATTGCGGGGGTCGCCTACTGGGCGCACACCTCGTCGTTTCGCCCCGACATGCCCTCTGCGCGCGTCACAACGTTTGGCATCGATGTCAATGAAGCCGGAAACGGAACGGTCGGCGCAACCCAGCGTCAGAGCCAGATCTTTCTCGCCGCAAAGTACGGCGGATTCAAGGATGATAAGATCGACGGTGGCAACGGGGACGGAAATCCCTTCAAGGCAGCCGGCCAGGGCGGAACGACCGTTACCAATAACACGGAGTGGGAAGCTGCGCCCACGGGATCGAACGTCCCATCGAACTGGTTCCTCGCAAGCCAGCCGCAGGCCATGATCGATGCCATCAAGAAGATCTTCGTCCAGATCACGAGTTCCGCGGGCACGCTCTCCGGCATCGCGCTCACTAGCAACCGCATCGTGCAGAATGGTTTTGTCTACACGCCCGGATTCGACCAGAAATGGAACGGCCAGTTGAGCGCCTATGCTATCTCCAAAAGCGCTGACGGCACGGCCGTAACGATCGCGCAGACCAGAACGTGGGAGGCAGGGAACCGGCTCGCCAGCAAGAGCCCGAGTACGCGCTCCATTTTCACCCTCAACTCGACCAGCGGCGCGGGAGTTCCCTTTCAGTTCACCGGGAACGCCATCTCGTCTGCGCAACAGGCGCTACTCAATCTCAACCCTGACTCTGGCTTGAATGATGGCAACGGCCAAAATCGCCTCAACTATCTTCGTGGCGACCGGACACAGGAAAGCAATGGGCAAGGCGGTGGCGGTCCGTTCAGAGCCCGCACGACGGTATTCGGCGACATCATCGGATCAGGCCCGGTCTTTGTGGGTGACCCTGCCGCAACCCGTACCGATAGTGGCTACGGCAGCTTCCTGACCACCTACACCGGCCGCACCCCGATGGTTTATGTCGGAACCAACGACGGCATGCTGCACGGCTTCAATGCGAATACTGGCGACGAAGTCCTTGCTTACGTGCCCAATGCCATATTCAGCGCGCTGCCGCAGCTCACATCACCGAGCTATTCGCACCGCCCATACGTGGATGCCACGCCCCTGGTCACAGAAGCACAAGTCAACGGCGCCTGGAAATCCGTACTCGCTGGCGGGTTCGGTGGCGGCGCGCAAGGCATCTACGCACTGGACGTGACCGATCCGGATGGCGGCAAGAGCGGTACAGCCTTTGGCGGTGCCAACGTCCTCTGGGAGTTCACCGACAAGGATGACGCCGACATGGGCAATGTCATGGGCCCGCCGATCGTCGCCAAGCTGCAAACCGGTACGGATACCAGCGGCAACCCCGTCTACAAATGGTTTGTCGTGGTCGGCAATGGCCTGAATCCCAACCAGAATGACGGCTATTCGAACGCCAATGCCCCAGCTGCCTTGTTCTTGCTTTCACTGGACAAGACAGCGGGTACCGCGTGGACCCTGAACAGCAATTACTTCAAGATAGTCACGCCCGCGCCCGTGGCAGTACCGCCTTACGTTACAGCGAACGGCTTGAGCACACCGGCTTCCGTTGGCGCCCCCAATGGCCGTGTCACAAGCTTCTACGCTGGAGATCTGCAGGGCAATTTGTGGAAGTTCAATGTGGCTGGCACCCCAAGCACGTGGAATGGCAATGCAACCGCCGGTGCCCTGCCGGCTTTCGGCGGAACACCCGGTAAGCCGATGTTTGTCGCCACCGACTCACAGGGGCGGCGTCAGCCGATCACGGTTCAGCCGCAAGTGGTCTACGCGCCCGGCGGGTACATGGTGCTATTCGGCACAGGCAAGTATTACGAACTGTCGGACACGTCCTCCTCAGTTAGCCAGACCAACTCGTTCTATGGCATTTACGACGGCGGCGGCACCAACTACGTCCCCGACCGCAGCAAGCTCAATGCAGTAACGATTCAGGCGGCTGCCGACGGAAAGTCGTACACCTTCAATTCCTCGTCTTACGCTCCGGGCTATGCCGCGCCTCGCAAGCCTGGCTGGGTTCTGGACTTCCTTGACTCGACGGAGAGGCAAGTCACTTCCGTGGTTGCGCAGGACGGGATCGTGTACTTCAACTCCCTCTACACCGGCACGGATTCATGCGGCACCAGCGGTGGCAGCAGGAGCTACGCGCTGGGCGCACTGACCGGCATGCCGGGAAACGGGGTTTCGGGCTATCTGTCCAGCATCGGCCTGCTCGGTGCGCCGTCGGTGATCGTCATTAACGTCGCGAACGCGAATCGCAGCGCGGTCGGCGGCATCGTCGAAACGAAGACCACCCAGGTCATCTCATTTGGCGCATCCGGCACAGCATCTGTCGGAGCCAATGGCCAGAGCGGAAATTCGACCAATTCAAATATGCGCAAGGCCCGTGCCGGATGGCGCGAGATTCGAAATTTCACGCTGAACTAGGATCGAAAGGGATTCGCTATGCAACGCGCCAATAGGACATCCCAGCGCGGCTTCACACTGATTGAAGCCGTGATCACGGTGAGTATCATTGCCATTCTTTCCGCGATTGCCTACCCGAATTACTCGAGCTATGTTACGAAGGGCAAGCGTGCTGAAGCTAAGGCCGCCCTGCTCGAAGACATGCAACTCTTTGAGCGGCATTTTTCGCAGGTAAACAGCTACTACGGCGCGGGTACAACCACCCTCTGGACTGGCTACAAGACCTGGTCTGGAGATTCTCCCACCACCGGCAGCTACCAGATCCTGGCGGCCCAATGTGGTGCATCAAATGGACAGTGTGTGGAACTGCAAGCCAGCCCGATCAAACCGGACTCAACGTGCGGCACACTGGTCTATCGCAGTACTGGCGAGAAGTACAACATGCTTACCAGCGGCGTGTATGCTACGACCGCAGGCTGCTGGTAAGCAAGTATGCAAAAGCTCCGGATCCAGCCCCCCCGTGCGAGCGGATTCACGCTCATAGAGGTGGTGATCACGATGACGATTGCCGCTATTCTGCTTGCCATGGCAACGCCCAACATGAGCGACTTCCTGCGACGGCAGCGCCTCGTTTCGGCTGCCGACGGCTTCGCCTCCGCCATCGCGCAGGCGCGCTCCGGGGCAGCCGCAACCAACAGCTATGTCACCGTCGCTCCCATCGGTGCGGCGTGGAACAATGGCTGGCAGGTATTCTCTGAACACAGCACGCCTGACGGTGCTTTCACGACGAGTGACACATTGATTTCGCAATACGATCCGATCCCCAGCGATATCACCATCACCTTCAATACCAACCCCAATGCAACGGGATATGTCGCCTTTTCACCGGTCGGCTATTCGATCACGGCGGCTACACGATCCCAACTCACGGCGACCGCAACTTTCACGCTGGGTACCCTGCAGCGCGTGGTGGAGATCAATGCGCTCGGCAGATCACGAGTCTGTGACCCGTTGCGGGATACCACTTGCACCGCGAGCGCGCTGGCACCGCCCTGATCCATCTGGCGCGGCAACCGGATGGATCGGATTGCCGCCGCTCCGCGCATTGGCGCTGCGGGCACGCAGAATTAACAAGCCGCCTCACAACCTCTACAGTCTGGAACATTTTCCGGAGCGCATGCTGGCTACTCTTGGGCACAACGCCTTCCAAGGGAGCCCTTCATGCAAGTGCGAGCAAGACCGCGTATCCGTCAAGCTGCCTTTCCCCCGTTGTATCGCCGCGGCGGCGGCTTCATCCTCGTCGAATCCCTCACCGCCCTCGCTGTCCTCGGCGTCGGCCTGCTGCCGCTTGCTGCGCTGGCGCCGTTCGCACTAGGCACGCTGCGCGGCTATGAGGCTCTTGGCCACGCTACACGGGCCGCCGCGGAATTGGCAGAATTGGGGGATCCGGGCCTCGCGCTGTCTCCCCTTCAGGCGCGCGGCATTGGCCCTAATGACCTCCAACTGTGCCAGTCGCTTGCTTCGGCGGAGGGCGGCGGGTGCTCGCCGGGATCAAGGCTGGCGGTCGTCGGGCCGTTGTCCTTGGCTTCGTCGAGACCTGCCGGCGGCGTGCGGGACGCGTCCGCGCTGCGCGTCATCGCTCTCTGGATCCGGCCATGAGGGCTCGTCGCGCACAAGGATTCTCGTTGATCGAACTGATGGTCGGCCTGGCTCTCAGCCTGCTGGTCAGCGCGCTGGCTGTGTCTGCGTTCCATGCCGTCCAGGTCACTTACCGCACCGCCGTCGATCTCGTGCTACTGGAAGAACGCGGCCAGCGGGCGCTCGCGATCCTCTCCCACCTGGTCCGGCATAGCGGTTGGCAGCCGGTCGGCGCGGCCTTGCCGGCCAATGCACCACCGGCGCTGTCAGGGCGCGACGATTGCGGCCAGCCGGGCATTGCCGCGCTGCCTACCTGCACTCGCCGTGGCATCAATGGCAGCGATGCGCTGCTGGTGCGATTCAGCGGCAGCGGGCGCGTGCAGGATCCGACGCTACCGGACCAGACCATGATCGATTGCAGCGGGTATGCATTGCCGGCGGTGAGCGTTGGCGGATCGGCTGGTGGCGCAGCCCGCGCTTATGCGGGGGAGAGCCTGATCTATATCGCCACCGGCGCGGATGGCGAGCCGCAACTGTTATGCCGCTATGCCAGCCGGCGCGACGGGCGGGTGCTGGAGGGAAGCTGGACTTCGGGCGCCCTGGTGCGCGGCGTGGAGGCCATGCAGTTGCGATACGGCATCGATACCGATGGCGATGGCAAGGCCGACGCGTTCCTGCGCGCCGAGGAACTGCGCGCCAGGGGCGATGCGGCCTGGCGCGAGGTACTGGTGGTGCAGGTGGCACTAGTACTGCGTGGTGAGCGCCCACTGGCGCTGCCGGCAGCGCCGGCCGTACTCACCTTGTTCCCACCGGGCGCGCATGCCGGCACCGGCCTCCATGTCGACGACCTCGTCTTCTCGCCGCACGACCGGCCTGCCTTGATACGACGAGTGTTCTCGGCATCCGTGCGCCCGCGCAATACCTGGCCCTGCAGGCAGACACTATGCTGAGCGCGACGGTTGCGCCTTGCCTGCTGCGCGGTAACCGGGCCGGAGGGAGCACCACGCTCCTGCTGACGGCCACGATGCTTCTGCTTGTGGCCGCCACAACCCTGGCTGGCCTTCAATTCCTGCTCGCCAGCAGGCAAGTGGCCACTTACCAGCTCGAACAGGAGGTCGCCTTTCGCGCGGCGGAGACGGCGTTGCTCGACGCGGAAGCGGAGTTGATGGCGGCGCTCAGCAACGGCGCGTCCGGAGTGCATAGCCGCCTTGCTGCGTGGCCACCGCCAGGCCAATGCGGCGCCGGCGCGCAGCGGGGACTCTGCCGGCCCGCCCCGGGCATGCCGCCACCATGGTTGAATTGGCTCGATTCGCGCCGGTCGGATGAGACCACCGGCATCGCGATGGGCTCATTCAGCGGCGTTACCCTGCCGGCCTTGCCATCCGGAGCGGTTGGGGCGAGCGCCATGCCGCGGTACGTTGTCGAGTTGATGCACGAGCGCCCTCCTGGCGAATGGCTGGGATCCGATTACGCTTCAGGCACGGGGCCGCGCCTGCGTTTCCGCATTACTGCGCTAGGCATTGCGCGCGACGCGGCGGTACGCAGCTTGCTGCAAAGCGAGTTCCAGCCATGACGCGCTCCGCCCGGTTCCACGACTCGCTGACCGCACTCGCCGCCGGACTGCTGCTCGCTGGCGCTGCACAGGGCGCGGGCAGCATGCAGCCCGTCCTGGTGCCGCCTCCCACGTGGATGCCTGGCTGGCCGGGCCACGCCGAGTTCGTTGCTCTGCACGGTGCGCGCGCCGAGCTGGTCTGGCTAGGCATGCGTGATGGCAGGCTGCGCGCGTTCAATGCGACGTCCGGCGACGAAGTACTCGCTTACCAGCCGCGACCAATGCCAAAACAGGGCCCCACACCCTGCCCCCACCCCGAGGCTGCCGACGTCTCGCTCGAACCCGGCCGCTGGCGCACCGTGCTGCTGTGTGGCCTTCCGGCGGACGCAGCCGATCCACAGGCAGGTGTTTTCGCCCTCGACATCACGAATGTGGCGACGCAGCGACCAGCGGGACCGCTCTGGGAGGCCAGGGCTTCCGACACGCTGCCGCTGGCCCCGTCGGGCCCCGTCCGCGCATTGGCACTGTCCACGCCTGAAGGCCCGCGCTGGTACGCCATGGTGACGCTGGGCGCCTCGCACGGTCGCCAAGCCCACCGAGGCGTGCCGCATCGCGATCCGCCGGGGCAACAGGCCGGCATCGCCATCCTGCCCCTGGACAAACCCACGCACGCGCCGTGGCAAGGACGCCACGCGATACGCCGGCTGCTCCTGCCGGCCGGCGGTTGCGGGAGCGCCGGACCCAACCCCGCGCTGCTTGCCGCGAGCATCCTGCCAGATACTTCCGGCGTGGCCCTGGCGGCGTACGCGGTGGATGCCCTCGGCGGGCTCTGGCGCTTCGACTTGCGCGGTGCAATGCCATGGCGCGATAGCGGCCGGCGCGTCGACTGCATTTACCGGATGGACAACCCAGCACCTTCGCCGCGCGCAATCGTGCCCCCTGCCCTGATCAGCGCCGCTGGCGGCCACCTGGTGGTTTACGGAACCGGCACCCATGTCAGCGCGGTATTCGACGGCACGGCCCTCGCAGACGCAGGTAGCCCAAGTCGCAGCGGCGCACGCATTGTGGCCCAGCCTCAAGGAGGCGGCGTGGTGCTGCGCCGGCAGGCTCACACGCCGGATATTCAAGGCCGACAAGTATCCACCGCTGGCTGGCACTTGCCTCTTCCCAATCCCGGCGAGCGCCTGGAACGGCTTCTCCCCGCCGACCCGGGCTACCTCGGCTTTGTCACTCGGACGCCCGACGCGCGCCAGCGCGCGTACCTGATCCACGCGCTGAGCGGCGAATCCACTGCCAGCGCGCAGGCTGGCGGGCTTCCCACTCACGTAGCAACCGGGTTCGGGGCCAGCGCCGAGGCGACCGTCGTTCTCGAACGCGCGGCACTACCGCCCAAACTTGCACCGCTACCGGGCATTACTTCGCGTGAGGACGTGACCCTGACGCTCTGGTCCCTGGAGGAAGGACGCGCCGTGCCACTCAACCGCAGCGTCGCCAGCCGCCGCACCGGCCGCCTCAGCTGGCGCGAGCTGATCCGCTCCGGGTCGCCGTGAGGCCTAGATAAGTCTTCCAGACCAATCCACCGCCAACCGCGCCACCGCTTCCCGGAGCTCCCTGCATGACACCTTGCCACCGCCCAATCGGCTTCACCCTGCTCGAGTTGCTGATCACGCTGACTGTCTCCGCAATCCTTATGGCAATGGTGATGCCTGCCTGGCACCAGCATATGGAACGCGGCAGGCGCGCCGAGGCGCGCAGCGCACTGATCGGCTTGATGCTGGACCTGGAGCGCCACGCGCTCGCCACCATGACCTTCGCCGCCCAGCCGGGCGGCGCGACGGCTGCCGGCAAGTGGCCGCAGTCGGTGCCCGCCCAGGTAGCGCGCCCGCGTCATTGGATCAATGCCAGTGCCTGCCCGGGCAGCGGGCTCGCGCATTGCGTGGAGCTGCGCGCCGTGCCGCAGACGCCGGATGCGTCATGCGGCACGCTGATTCTGCGCAGCACCGGCGAATGGCTTGCCCAGCCGGCCTTTGCCACGGAGCCGGTGCCGCTGCCCCAGGCGTGCTGAGGCGGCCGTGCGTCGGATCTGGCACCGGAATTGGCACCGGCATTCGCGTCGCGGCGCAACGCTTGCCGAACTGCTGACCTGCGTGGCCGTGCTGGCCATCCTGGCGGCGCTGGCTTTCCCGTCCTGGCAGCGCTTGCAGGCGCGCCAGCAGGTGATGCTGGCGGCAGACCGCCTGGCCGGCTCGCTGGCGGTGGCGCGCTCGGCCGCCGTAGCCCGGCGATCCGACGTGGTACTGACGCCCTTGCCGGGTGCTTCGTCGCTGGACCACGGCTGGCGGCTGGCGCTGGAGCCGGGGGACGAGCCGGGCCAGGGCAACGCCGCCTTGCTTGCTGTCGTCGAACTGCGCGACGCCTGCCTGCGCATCACCCTGCGCTCGACCGCGCAAGGCAGCCATACGCTGCGCATGACAGCTGTGGGATACTCTCGCTCAGAGCAAGGCGGGTTTCTCGCCGCCACCTTCACCGTGACCTGCCGGGGCGAACAGCGGCAGCTAAGGCTCGGTGCCCACGGCCGCGTCCGCTTGTGCACGCCGGGGCAGGATGCCGATTGCGACGGCCTCGCACAGTCCGAGCCGCCCTGACACCTGATGACTGTAACCATATCCAACTCACCGCCCGCGCGGCAGGAAGCACCAGGCCTCATGTTCTCCGATACCGACCACGCAGCCATGGCACAGGCTCTCGCGCTCGCCGAGCGTGGCATGTACACCACCACGCCCAACCCGCGCGTTGGCTGCGTATTGTCCAAGGACGGCAAGATCATCGGCCAGGGATTCACCCAACCCGCCGGGCAGGATCACGCCGAGATCCAGGCGCTCAAGGATGCCGCGGCGCGCGGGAACGATCCCAAGGGCGCCACGGCCTTTGTCACGCTCGAGCCCTGCAGCCATTTTGGCCGGACGCCGCCCTGCGCGGACGCGCTCGTGCGCGCCGGCATCGCGCGCGTGGTGGCGGCCATGGAGGACCCGAACCCGACTGTTTCGGGCCGTGGCTTGCAGCGGCTGCGCGAAGCCGGCGTGGACGTACGCTGCGGCCTGCTCGAAAAAGAAGCACGCGAACTCAACATCGGCTTTGTCAACCGGATGACGCGTGGCCTGCCCTGGGTGCGTGTCAAGGTGGCCGCCTCGCTCGACGGCGGCACCGCGCTGCACGATGGCAGCAGCCAGTGGATTACCGGCCAGGCGGCACGCGACGACGGCCACGCCTGGCGTGCGCGCGCCAGCGCTATCCTGACTGGGATCGGCACCGTGCGCGACGACAACCCGCAGCTCAATGTGCGTGCCGTGGACACGCCGCGCCAGCCTCAGCGCGTGGTGGTGGATTCCCGACTGGAAATTCCCCTGGACGCGCGCCTGCTGACGCCGGACACCGGCGACTTTGCCAAGCCTGTGCTGGTGTTCTGCGCCTTTGACGATGCCGCGCGCCGTCGCGCCCTGGAAGCCCGCGGCGCGGAAGTGGTGGTGCTGCCCAATCCCCACGGCAAGGTGGAATTGCGCCACATGCTGGAAGAACTCGGCCGGCGCGGCATCAACGAGCTGCACGTGGAAGCCGGTTTCAAGCTCAACGGATCGCTGATCCGCGAGCATTGCGCAGACGAGTTGCTGATCTACCTCGCGCCCAAGCTGCTGGGCGACGCGCAAGGCATGTTCCAGTTGCCGCCCCTGGCGCGGCTGCAGGACGCCGCAGCCTTCCGCTGGCACGACGTGCGCATGATCGGCGAAGACCTGCGCTTGATCGCGCGCCGCGCCGATCACGTCTGATCGCCTGCCGGCAAGCCGCGAGCAAAACGAATCCGCTGCGCACCTGCTAGCATGCGTGTTTTCCCATTGCATCAAGCATCGATCATGTTCACTGGCATTGTCGCGGCCGTCGGCCGCATCGAAACCGTATCCCCGCTGGGCAGCAGCGAAGCCGCAGCCGATGCCGGTGTGCGCCTGCGCATCCGTGCCAACGGGCTGGACCTGTCCGATGTCATCCTTGGCGACAGCATCGCCATCCAGGGGGCCTGCATGACGGTCATCGCGCTGGACGGCGACGCCTTCGACGTCGATGTCTCCCGCGAATCGCTCGACAAGACCGCTGGCCTGGACAAGCCCTGCCGGGTCAACCTGGAGAAGGCGCTGACCCTGGCCGACCGCCTCGGCGGCCACCTGGTCTCGGGCCATGTCGACGGGCTTGGCGAAGTCACCCACTTCGCGCCGGTCGGCGAGTCGCATGAACTGCGCGTGCGCGCCCCGCGCGAGCTGGGACGCTACCTGGCCTACAAGGGGTCGGTGGTGGTCAACGGCGTGTCGCTGACGGTCAACAAGGTCATCGACGACGAAGACGGCTGCACGTTCTCGATCAACCTGATCCCCCACACGATCGAGGTCACCACGCTGCAGGACCTGAAGCCCGGCGCGCGCGTGAACCTGGAGATCGACCTGATCGCTCGCTATGTGGAGCGGATGCTGAGCGCGCCAAAACCCGCCTGAC
This sequence comes from Cupriavidus sp. GW822-FHT03E04, assembly GCF_058801495.1. Taxonomy (NCBI): domain Bacteria; kingdom Pseudomonadati; phylum Pseudomonadota; class Betaproteobacteria; order Burkholderiales; family Burkholderiaceae; genus Cupriavidus; species Cupriavidus sp. GW822-FHT03E04. The sequence goes on along the minus strand of NZ_JBXANI010000003.1, from coordinate 68,581 downwards.
CCACGCCTTTTCGGCACCCACGCGGCCTGCCAAGGCCATCTGACTTTCCGCCGGCCGCCGCCGCCCGCAGGGCCATCTGCATTGGCCCTACGGGCGCCGCGCGCCCTGCGGCGCCTGGTTGACGTACAATATTGGGCCAGACCGCTGCCGCGGCCAGCCGGTATACCCTGAAGCGGCAGCCGGCCAGCAAGCCATCCCGCCCGAAATTCAGCCAGAATTCCAGCCCAAACTTCAGCCAGCTTCCCAGCCTGCAAGCTATGACAATCGCCCGTACAGAAGAAATCATTGCCGAAATCCGTGCCGGCCGCATGGTCATCCTGGTTGACGAGGAAGACCGCGAGAACGAGGGTGACCTGGTCCTGGCTGCCGATTTCGTCACACCGGAGGCGATCAACTTCATGGCCAAGTACGGCCGGGGCCTCATCTGCCTGACGTTGACCGCCGAACGCTGCCGCCAGCTCGAGCTGCAACCCATGGTGAGCCGCAACGGCACGGTGCACGGCACCAACTTCACGGTGTCGATCGAGGCAGCCGAAGGCGTCACGACCGGCATCTCGGCGGCCGACCGGGCCCGTACCGTGCAAGCCGCGGTGGCCAAGGATGCCCGTGCCGCCGACCTGGTCCAGCCCGGCCATATCTTCCCGTTGACGGCCCAGCCCGGTGGCGTGCTGATCCGCGCCGGCCATACCGAAGCCGGGTGCGACCTGGGCGCCCTGGCCGGCCTGACGCCGGCTGCGGTGATCTGCGAGATCATGAAGGACGACGGCACCATGGCGCGCCTGCCGGACCTGATCGAGTTCGCACAAGAGCATCACATCAAGATCGGCACCATTGCCGACCTGATCCACTACCGCAGCCGCACCGAGAGCATCATCGAGCGCGCCGGCGAGCGCACCATGCAAACGCCATATGGCACGTTCCACAGCATCATCTATCGTGACAAGCCGAGCGGCCGCGCCCACCTGGCGCTGGTCAAGGGCAACCCGCAGGCTGATCACGAAACGCTGGTGCGCGTGCACGAGCCGCTTTCCACGCTGGACCTGCTGGAAGTGTCGCGTACCACGCACTCGTGGAGCGTGCCCGCCGCGCTCGAGGCTATTGCGCAGTCCGAACATGGCGTGATGGTGCTGCTGAACTGCGGCGACACGGCCGAACAACTGTTCACGCAGTTCTCGGCGCTCGACGCGCCGCAAAACCGCCCGCGCGTGAAGCCGGACCTGCGCACCTACGGCACCGGCGCCCAGATCCTCAAGGATCTCGGGGTGGGCAAGATGCGCGTGCTGGCATCTCCGCTGAAAATGCCGAGCATGACCGGCTATGACCTTGAAGTGACTGGCTACCAGCCCATGAGCGGCGGCCAGGCTAACTGAACTACCGGATACACGGCGGCCGCGAGCCTATCGCGGGCCGCCACCCCGAACCCAGGAGAAGATAAGATGGATCACGGTTTCTACCCCAGCAACCTCGAAGGTGAAGGCCTGCGCATCGGCATCGTGCAAGCGCGCTTCAATGAACCGGTTTGCGCCGAACTGCTCGAAGCCTGCGTCGCCGAACTGGAAAAGCTGGGCATCGAAGGCGAGGACACCCTGGTGGTGACCGTGCCGGGCGCACTCGAAATCCCGCTGGCATTGCAAAAGATGGCTGAAAGCGGCCAGTTCGATGCGCTGGTCGCGCTGGGCGCGGTCGTGCGCGGCGAGACCTATCACTTCGAGCTGGTGTCGAATGAATCGGGCGCCGGCATCAGCCGCGTCGGCCTGGACTTCAATGTGCCCATCGCCAACGGCATCCTGACCGTCGACACCGACGCCCAGGCCCATGCCCGTACCCGCGAGAAGGGCCGCGACTGCGCTCGCGCCGCGGTGGAAATGGCCAACCTGGTCTCCGCGCTGGATTCGCTGCGCAGCCAGGAAGCGGATGAAGACGAGGACGACGATGAGTGACGCGCCCGAGAGCAGCAACCCCGCCGGCAAGCCGGCGGACGACGCCAGCGCCAAGCCCGTCGCCAAGGCCGAGCCCAAGGCAGCGCCCAAGAGCGCGCGCCGCCGCTCGCGCGAACTCGCGCTGCAGGGCCTGTACCAGTGGCTGCTGAACCGCAACGATACCGATGCGATCCAGGCCCACCTGCACGACGCCCAAGGCTTCAACAAGGCTGACCGCGAGCACTTCGATGCACTGCTCAATGGCGCGATCCGCGAAGAAACCCGGCTGACGGGCGCCTTCGAGCCGTTCCTGGACCGCCCGGTGAGCGAGTTGTCGCCGGTCGAGCGCGCGGCCCTGCTGATCGGCAGCTACGAGCTGATCCACTGCGTGGACATCCCGTACAAGGTTGTCATCAACGAAGCCGTGGAACTGACCAAGACCTTTGGCGGCGTCGAAGGCTACAAGTACGTCAATGGCGTGCTGGACAAGCTGGCCGCCAAGGTGCGCGCGCCGGAACTGGCCGCCCGACGCTGAACGACGGCAACCGGCGCCGTTCACGGTGCCATGCTTGCCGTACCGACACCCGCTCCGGCGGGTGTTTTTACTTCTACCGCGGCCAACACCCGACTAACGGCAGCTTAACTGCAGCCTAACCCCCATCAACCCGCCTATCAGGCCCACCAAGCCTATCCCGCCATGGATCTGCAGCGCCTCGCCACTGCCTCCCGTCTTGCCAATATCGATGCCTTCCACGTGATGGAGCTGGCCAAGCAGGCCGCCGAACTCGAGCGTGCCGGGCGCCACATCATCCACATGGGGATCGGCGAGCCCGATTTCACCGCCGCCGAACCCGTGGTGCGGGCCGCCGAGGCCGCCATGCGCCGCGGCGTCACCCAGTACACCAGCGCGCTGGGCATCGCGCCGCTGCGCGAGGCCATCGCCGGCTATTACAAGACCATGTACGGGATCGACATCCCTGCGCGCCGCGTGGTGGTGACCGCCGGCGCCTCGGCCGCGTTGCTGCTGGCCTGCGCCGTGCTGGTGGAGATTGGCGCGGAGGTGCTGATGCCTGACCCCAGCTACCCCTGCAACCGGCATTTTGTTGCCGCCTTCGACGGCCACGCGAAGATGATTCCGAGCGGCCCGGCCCAGCGCTTCCAGCTCACGGCGGAGCAGGTGGAGACACATTGGGGCGAGCAGACCCGCGGCGTGCTGCTGGCGTCGCCCTCCAACCCCACCGGCACCTCGATCCTGCCGGACGAACTGGCGCGCATCCTGAAGGCCGTGCGGGCCCGCCAGGGCTTTGCCATCGTCGACGAGATCTACCAGGGGCTGTCGTACGATGCCCCGCCGGTATCAGCGCTGAGCCTCGACGACGACGTGATCACCGTCAACAGCTTCTCCAAGTACTTCAATATGACCGGCTGGCGCCTGGGCTGGCTCGTGGTCCCGGACGAACTGGTAGGCGCCTTCGAGAAAGTGGCGCAGAACCTGTTCATCTGCGCGTCAGCCGTCGCCCAGCACGCCGCGCTGGCCTGCTTCTCCCCCGAGGCGCTGGCGATCTACGACGCGCGCAAGGCGGAATTCCACCGTCGCCGCGATGCCATCGTGCCGGCGCTGGAGTCGCTGGGCCTGCGGGTGCCGGTCAAGCCGGATGGCGCCTTCTATGTGTATGCGGACTGCCGTGGCGTCAACCACCCGTCCGCCGGCGATGCCGATGCCTTGACCCAGGCCATGCTGCACGATGCCGGCGTGGTGCTGGTGCCGGGCCAGGACTTCGGTCCATACACGGCGAGCGACTACATCCGGATCTCCTACGCAACCTCGATGGAGAACATCGAGGAAGCCATGGCGCGCCTGGGCAAGTTCTTCGCCTGAACGCCAGCCAGAGCCGTCAGGCAACGAAAAAAAGCACCCCGGAGGGTGCTTTTTTTCTGCGCTGCCCGAGATACGAGGATCCCGCGATCAGGCGCTTTTCGGGACGTTGCCTGCCGCTTCCAGCTTGTCGCCGGCCGTGCCGTGACGATGCTCGGCCTGTGCCTTGGCATCCGCCGCCACTTCCGGCTTGGCCGACACCGGCTCAGCCGCGACGCTGCGCACGCCAGGCAGTTGGCGCAGGCGGGCACGCTCTGCCAGCACCTTCGCGCCATATCCGCCATCGGTGTTGGTGGTCGCCGCACCCACGTAATACTTCAGGCCGCCTTCCAGCGAACCGGCGCGGGCGATGCAGTCCTTGAGCACCAGCGCACCGATCTTGATGTTGGCGTACGGGTTCAGCGCGGCTGCCACGCCGCCCACGGCCTCGTACTTGTCCTGATGGACCTTGGTCATCACCTGCATCAGGCCCTGCGCGCCCACGCCGCTCTCCGCGTACGGATTGAAGCTGGACTCGATCGCGATCACGCCCAGGATCAGCAGCGGATCGATGCCGACCTCGCGCCCCGTCAGGTATGCGGCCTTCACCAGTTGCGCGGTGGCCTGCGCCGCCACGCGATACTTGCGCGCGATGTACTCAGCCACCACGGCCTGCTCACGCGCGCTGCCCAGCGTGGCCGGGTTACGTGCATCCAGCGCCACGCGCTGTGCCGGGATCTGCGCGGCCAGGTGAGCCACGGAGGGCACCTTGCCGGCGGGCTGCTGGCCCCAGTCGTCCGTACCGGACACGGTCGGCAATCCTGCCGGCTTGGACTGCGCCATCGCCAGGCCCAGCTTGGCCGCAGCCACATCGGCCGTGGAGGCTGGCACCGCCGCTTCCATCAATACCGCAGGCGCTTCCTCGCCAGCCAGCGCACCGGCCAGGGCCGTACGCCATTCCTGGCTGACAGATAGCGATACCGCGGCGACTACAGACACAACCCCGAGACTGTTCAGGGCATATTTCAACGTTGCGCGGCCACTGCGTAAAGCGCGGCCAGCGACCGGATGTGCAAGGCGGACCTGCAATGCCCGACTCACTCCGGGTACCGGGTGTCTGAAACGGACCTGCAATGCCCGCCCGACTCCGGGAAGATGAAGGGTTTTCCAACCACTCATACTTACCTCCATCCGCTGTCCGCTTCGTGCCACGCTGCTGCGCCGCACGCCCGTTGACCGCGTATTCAAGTAAGGATGCCGCGCCGCCCAGCAAAGACGTCCAGCACCTGTTGGTGGGCGCTCCCCATGCGCCCAACGAGAAACAGGGTAGGCTCTTGGGGGAGCCTGCCCTGCCGCGAACTACTCAAAGCACCCGGCCACGGCCGGGGCGATCGATCGAATCCGTCCTGCTCAGACGCATCCGCTCATATGATCAGATATGGATAATTCCCCACCAATCCCCTTGACAGGGCAGAAGAAAATGTGCTGCACCGCAACACTCCAACGAGCAGAACCGGATTGTAGGAACCCTTTTATACATCGTCAAGAATAACGTTTCGAATAAACAAAGCTTTTGGTTATATGTAACAAGGGTCTTTGACGCACTTCCGTGCCCCCTCCATTGGGTGAAACTCAGTACTGGCAAAGCATGGAGGCCTTCCTTGCCGACCGAGGCGGAGTCAAAAAATTTACAATTTGGACATACAAATTGGGACGATTTTTTTGTGCCCCATCATATTAATGTGAATATTGCATCACACACCTTGCATGGACAGGTGCGCTAACGTGCCTGCGCCTCAATCGAATAAATCATGAAATACAACGACTTGCGCGATTTCCTGGGCCAACTGGAAGGCCTTGGCGAACTGAAACGGATCGGTGCGCCTGTGTCGCCCAACCTCGAAATGACCGAGATTTGCGACAGGCTGTTGAGAGCGGGCGGGCCGGCAGTCGTGTTCGAAAACCCGAGCGATCCCCATCGGCCTGGTCAGACTTATAGCGTGCCCGTACTGGCCAATCTGTTCGGCACGACACGCAGAGTAGCCCTCGGCATGGGTGCGGAAAGCCTGACCGACCTGCGCGACATCGGCCGCGTTCTGTCGGCGCTCAAAGAGCCTGAGCCGCCCCGTGGCTTGCGCGAAGCCGGCAAGCTGTTCACCCTCGTTAAATCGGTGTGGGACATGGCGCCCAAGCGCGTCAACAGCCCAGCCTGCCAAGAGGTGCTGTGGGAAGGCAACGACGTGGACCTGGCGCGCCTGCCGATCCAGACGTGCTGGCCGGAAGACGCGGCGCCGCTGATCACCTGGGGCCTGGTGATCACCAAGGGTCCGCACAAGAAGCGCCAGAACCTTGGCATCTACCGCCAGCAGGTGATCAGCCGCAACCAGGTCATCATGCGCTGGCTGGCGCATCGCGGCGGCGCGCTGGATTTCCGCGAGCACGCGCTGGCCAACCCCGGCAAGCCGTTCCCGATCGCGGTGGCGCTGGGCGCGGACCCCGCCACCATCCTCGGCGCCGTCACCCCGGTGCCCGACACCTTGTCGGAGTACCAGTTCGCGGGCCTGCTGCGCGGCAGCCGCACCGCGCTAGCCGGCTGCATCACGCCGACGCTGTCCGAGCTGAGCGTGCCGGCCTCGGCCGAGATCGTGCTGGAAGGCCACATCCAGCCCGACCCGGATCACCCGTCCGGCTACCAGCATGCGCTGGAAGGCCCGTACGGCGACCACACCGGCTATTACAACGAGCAGGACTGGTTCCCCGTCTTCACTATCGACCGCATCACCATGCGGCGCGATCCGATCTACCACTCCACCTATACCGGCAAGCCGCCCGATGAACCTGCGGTGCTTGGCGTGGCGCTCAATGAAGTGTTCGTGCCGCTGCTGCAAAAGCAGTTCCCGGAGATCACCGACTTCTATCTGCCGCCGGAGGGCTGCAGCTACCGCATGGCCGTGGTGCGCATGAAGAAGCAGTACGCCGGCCACGCCAAGCGCGTGATGTTCGGCGTCTGGAGCTTCCTGCGCCAGTTCATGTATACGAAGTTCATCGTGGTGGTGGACGACGATGTCGACGTGCGCGACTGGAAGGAAGTGATCTGGGCCATCACCACCCGCGTCGATCCCGCGCGCGACACCGTGCTGGTGGAAAACACGCCGATCGACTACCTCGACTTTGCCTCGCCGGTGTCGGGGCTGGGCTCGAAGATGGGCATCGATGCCACCGACAAATGGCCCGGCGAGACCACCCGCGAATGGGGTCGTCCGATCCAGATGGATGCCGCGGTCAAAGCCCGGGTCGACGGCATGTGGGACGTCTTGTTCGAGGCCCGCGCCAAAGCGTGATGGCGGCCAGCATGTAAGATCACACCAAAACCGCATCGCAACCCGTCCGCACGTCCGCGCGAGACGGACCCGAGGAGGAGACATGACTACCCTTGAAGAAGGGCAACTGAGATGGACGCCGTCACAGGCGTTCCGCGACGGCAGCCGCATTGCGCACTTCATGCGCTGGCTGGAGAGCGAGCGTGGCCTCGCCTTTGCCGACTACGCCGCGCTGTGGCAATGGTCGGTGACCGACCTGGAAGCCTTCTGGGACGCCATCCGCGCCTATTTCGACCTGCGCTTCGATAGCCCTGCCGAGCGCGTGCTCGGCAGCGCGCAGATGCCCGGCGCGCGCTGGTTCGAAGGCGCCAGCCTGAACTACGTGCAGCAAGTGTTCCGCCATGCCGGCAGCGGCGCCGCGCGCCAGCGCACGGCCATCCGCTACGCCGGCGAATCCATCGCGGTCACCGACCTGAGCTGGGATGTGCTGGAGCAGCAGGTTGCCTCGCTGGCCCATGCCTTGCGCGGCATGGGCGTGGCGCGCGGCGATCGCGTGGCAGGCTACCTGCCGAACATCCCCGCCACGGTCGTCGCCTTCCTGGCCACCGCCAGCCTTGGCGCAATCTGGTCGGGCTGCGCGCCCGACATGGGCCAGGTGGCGGTGAGCGACCGTTTCCGCCAGATCGAACCCAAGGTGCTGATCGCCGTCGATGGCTACCGCTATGGCGGCAAGGCCTACGATCGGGCGCCAGTGCTGGCGGACCTGGCCGCCGCCCTGCCCTCGCTCACCGACCTGCTACTGGTGCCGGGCGAGCACACTGATGCACATGCCGCCCCCAACGCCATCCCGCTTCCCGCCAACGTACGCCGCCATGCCTGGCAGGCGGTGCTGGCGCATCGCGTACCGCTGGCGATTGAATCCGTGCCATTCGACCACCCGCTGTGGATCGTCTACTCCTCCGGCACCACCGGCATGCCCAAGCCCATCGTGCACGGCCACGGCGGCATCGTCATCGAGCAGCTCAAGCTGATGGCGTTTCACAACAACCTCGGGCCGGACGACGTCTTCCACTGGTACAGCAGCAGCGGCTGGATCATGTGGAACGCGCAGATCGCGGGGCTGCTGCTGGGCAGCACCATCGCGCTCTACGACGGCAATCCAGCCTGGCCAGACGCCGGCGTGCTGTGGCGCTTCGTGGATGCCGCGCGCGTCACCGCCTTTGGCGCTGGCGCGGCGTTCTTCACGGCCGGCATGAAGGCCGGGATCGAGCCTGCGCGCGTGGCCGACCTTTCCCGGCTGCGCGCGCTCGGCTCGACCGGCTCGCCGCTGCCAGCCGAGGCCTATGACTGGATCTACCGCCACGTGGGCGCGGACATCTGGCTTGCGCCGATGAGCGGCGGCACCGACTTCGCCGGCTCGTTCGTGGCAGGCTGCCCGATCCTGCCGGTCTACTCGGGCGAGATGCAGTGCCGCTGCCTGGGTGCGAAAGTCGAAGCCTTCGACGAAGCGGGCAATGCGCTGGTGGGTGAGGTGGGCGAGCTGGTCTGCACGGCGCCGATGCCGTCGATGCCGCTGTTCCTATGGGGCGACACGAACGGGCAGCGTTACCGCGACAGCTACTTCGATACCTATCCCGGCGTGTGGCGCCACGGCGACTGGATCAAGATCACCGCGCACGGCGGCGCCATCATCTACGGCCGCTCGGACGCCACCATCAACCGGCACGGCATCCGCATGGGCACCAGCGAGCTGTACCGCGTGGTGGAGGACCTGCCGGAAGTGCTCGACAGCATGGTGGTGGACCTCGAATACCTGGGACGCGACTCGTATATGCCGCTGTTCGTGGTGCTGCGCGACGGCATGGTGCTGGACGATGCATTGCGCGACACCATGCGCGCACGCATCCGCAGCGCGCTGTCTTCACGCCATGTGCCCAACGAGATCCTGCAGGTGCCCGGCGTGCCGCGCACGCTGTCGGGCAAGAAGATGGAAGTGCCCATCAAGAAGCTGCTGCTGGGCCACGCGCCCGACAAGATCGCAAACCGCGACGCCATGGCCAACCCGGAAGCGCTGGACTGGTATTTCGCCTACGCCGAGCGATTTATCGCGGCGCGCGCCAGCGAGTCCGCGGCGGTGTGAAAGGAGAAAGTGCGCACCGCAGCCTTGAACGCCGCGGCGCGCTCTTCTTTCTCCTGGCAAGAAGGTCAGAACTCCACTTCGAGTTCGCTGATTTCGTCGGGCTCCTTCTTCGCCGCGGCGATCCATTCCTGCAACTCCGGCATGGCCAGGATCTGCTTGCAGTACTCCACCGGCGCCGGATCCAGCATCACGCCGTAGGTCACGAAGCGCGTCACCACCGGCGCGTACATCGCATCGGCCATGGTGCGCGTTTCGCCAAACAGATAGGGGCCGCCGTATTGCGTCAGGCACTCGGTCCAGATCTGCGCGATGCGATCGATGTCGGCCTGCGCGCGCGACCACACCTTGAAGCCAGGAAAGTGCCCCTTCAAGTTCATGGGCAACGCCGCGCGCATGGCAGCAAAGCCCGAATGCATCTCGCCGCAGATGGCGCGGCAATGCGCGCGCGCGGCACGGTCATCGGGCAACAGGCCGGCCTTCGGGCGGACCTCGTTGAGATACTCGGCGATAGCCAGCGTGTCCCACACGGTCACGCCCTGGTGCAGCAGGCGGGGAACGAGAATCGAGGGCGACAGCAGCAGGATTTCCGCGCGCGCCGCGGCGTCATCGGGGGGCACCAGCACCTCCTCGAATTCCAGTCCCGCGAAGCGCACCAGCAGCCAGCCGCGCAGAGACCACGATGAATACGTTTTACTGCTGATGGTGAGTGTCGTCCTTGCCATCCCGCCTCCTTGCCACCTGGAAAAGCCGTTGCACGGCGGGCGAACCCCGTCGTCTGTGTGCCAGCAGACGGTGCGCCCGTGTCTCTCGCTGCAGTGTCGCGCTATGCGTTGTGTGCTTTGTGTTCGCTGCTTCTACTATGAATTTGTACTACATCATGGCGGGGACATAGTTTCTGATTGCGCTTACCTTGCTCTTGCCTTGATGTGGCGCAGAGGCCTGCGCCGCAGCCGAAAAAAGCCTGCATCAGGCGCGCCGTTTCGCGGCTAAAAATCCTGCGGCCACGGCGGCACCGGCACGGTGCGCCGCGCAGCACCAGCATGAGGCAGATGTACTGGCGAAGATCCGCGTGCGCAGTTCGCGCGCGGCGTTTGCGCCGCATACGAACCAGAACAGGTCACCCCGTTCCGCCATACGGGCAGGCCCGCAAGCCTCATGCCAACGCGATTCGCCGTGGCACGCATATTGCGGCTGATGAGGTCAACGCATAAAAGGGGGCGAGCCATGCTGTATCAGGTGTACCAGACTTATGCGGATCTCATGCAGCCCGCCTGCAGCCTGGCCGACATGGTGTCGAACACGCTTGCAGAAAATCCGCGCCTGGCAGGATGCGAGCCGATGCTTGCCACGCGTGCGGCCTGCGAGGTGCTCGCACTAAGCCGCCTGACGCACCATCGCCCGCCGTTCGCCATCGACAGCGTCATGGTGAACGGCACACCGGTACAGGTTACGGAGGAAGTGACCGCGAGCACGCCGTTCTGCTCGCTGTTGCACTTTCGCAAGCACGGTGTCTCCGGCCACCCGCGCGTGCTGCTGGTGGCGCCGATGTCGGGCCACTTTGCCACGTTGCTGCGCGGCACTGTGCAGACCATGCTGCGCGATCATGATGTCTACATCACCGACTGGCACAACCCGCGCGACATCTCGCTGGCGCACGGCCGCTTTGGCTTTGACGAGTACGTCTACCATCTGATCGATTTCCTGCGCGTGCTGGGCGGCGGCACGCACCTGATGGCGGTGTGCCAGCCGACCGTGGCGGCGCTCGCCGCCGTGGCGTTGATGGCGGAGGATAACGATCCGGCGCAGCCGCCGAGCCTGATCCTGATGGCCGGCCCCATCGACGCGCGCATCAACCCGACCAAGGTCAATGAGCTCGCCACCAGCCAGCCCATCGAATGGTTCGAGCGCTCGCTCACCAGCTACGTGCCGCTTCGCTTTGCCGGCGCGATGCGCCGCGTCTACCCCGGCTTCATGCAGCTGATCGCCTTCATGAGCATGAACAGCGAGCGCCACCAGCAGGCTTTCCGCGACCTCTACGATCTGCGTGCCAGCGGCCAGCATGATCGCGCGGATGCGATCCAGGTGTTCTACGAGGAATACTTCGCCACCATGGACCTGAGCGCGGAGTTCTATCTCGAAACCGTGAGCATGGTGTTCCAGGAATTCCTGCTGGCGCAGGGCCTGCTGGACGTAGGCGGTCGCCGCGTGAACCCGCACGCGATCCACCGCACGGCGCTGCTCACGGTGGAGGGCGAGCGCGACGATATCTGCGCCATCGGGCAGACCATGGCCGCGCAGGAACTGTGCGGCAGCCTGCGGCCCTATATGCGCATGCACCACGTGCAAACCGGTGTGGGGCATTACGGCGTGTTCAACGGCAAGCGCTGGGATTCGCAGGTCTATCCGCTAGTGCGCAACGCCGTCTATATGAACGCGTGAGGTTGGACGCATAAGGCCGCGCGGCGCGGCCAGGTAGCCAGGTGTCTAGGCAGCGGTCTGGTCCGCCGGCCACGGCGTCACCGCCGGCACCGCGCACGGACCCTCGACCTCGACGGTGCCAAAATCCGCCGGCCCCACGATCTCCAGGTACTCCATGTCCGGCGAGTAGTCGAACAGAAAATGCGTGATGCCGGGGCGCTGGTGCACGCAATCGCCAGTCGCCACCAGTGTCTCCTTGTCCTCGTACATGAAGCGCGCCCAGCCCTTGAGCATCAGTACCACATGGAACTGCGCCTCGTGCCGGTGCCAGCCGGTGCCTTGCACGGGCGGCTGGTTGGCCTTGACCAGTTGCACCAGCAGCTTGCCGCCGGTAGCCTCGGCAATGCCCAGGTCGCGATACAGGAAGAAATCGCGCAAACCCTGGTCGACGAAGGCAGTGTCTTGCGGGCGCACGTGGGAGAACTTCGTGGGAGAGGCATCCGTGGCGGCATCGCCAGCGGACGCGGTGGACTTGCTGAGGGACTCGGCCATGACAAGCTCCTTTCGCTGAGGGAAACGCACTGCGCTGCGACGCAACATTCACGCCAGCGGCCACGTGCCCACGCAGCGCCGAAAGCGGCGAGAACCGGTCCGAATGTGGCGCACCGATCGCTGCGAAAGGCGCATGCCTGATGGACGCCCGACGCCCCTGCACCCGCCGGGGGCGGAGCCGAGCACCGGAGAGGTGCCGCGGCACGGCGCGCTGACGCGCTATCATGCAGCGATGCCCACTCCCGCCGCAACTTGCATGCCGCCTCTCAATTCTATGCATTTCCAAGGCCAGGAACTGATCCGGGTCGGAGACGATTCCAGTTTCATGCTGCTCGCCCCGCAGTTCGGCGCCCGCCTGGTGCGCTGGGTGCATCGCGGCGAGGACATCCTTTACTGGCCGGAGAACGCCGACTGGTCCCAACTGGCCCGGGTGCGTGGCGGCAACCCGATACTGTTCCCCTTCATTGCCAGGCATTTCGTCGACAGCGCGCCCGGCGCATGGAAAGACGCCAGTGGCACCGTGCGGACGCTGCCGATCCACGGCTTCGCGCGCGACCTGCCCTTCGCGGTCACGCGGTTTGAGGCGGGACGCAGCCTGACCATGACGCTGCAAGCGTCGGACGCAACGCGCGCGGCCTACCCCTTCGAGTTCCTGTTCGAGGTCACCTACCGGCTGCTCGACGACAACCTCGAAGCCACATTGCGCACGCGCAATACCGGCGAGCAGCCCCTGCCTTACTACGCTGGCCACCACTTCTACTTCCCGCTTGCCCACCAGGCGCGCGCCGCGTCCACGCTGGCCATGCCGGCCGCGGAGCTGATGCGCCAGCGCCCCGACGGCTCGCTGGAGGCGAACGGCAAGGGCGCCGAGACCTATCAGCTCGACGACCCGCGCCTGCAAGACACCTTTCACGTCCTGCAGGCGCAGCCTGCGGCGCCGCGCCACTGCACGCTGGCCACGCCGCCCGATGCCACCGCTGCGCATGGCCGCAAGCTGGTGATCGAGCTGGACGCGCCTGGCAGCACGCCGTGGTTCGCGGTCACCACCTGGTCGGAGCGCGCCGACTCCGACTTCTACTGCGTGGAACCCTGGCTCGGCCTGCCCAACGCCATCCACCACGGCACGGGGCTGCGCTGGCTCGCGCCGGGCCAGGAGGAAGCGGCGGTCTGCCGGCTGCGGGTGGCGCCATAAGGCGTCATTGTGCCTTCAAGTTTCCCCCCGATCGGCCGTTGATCGAAATAGCGTCCAGGTCACTCAGAGGCGCTTCGGCGCAGCTCGCCTCGGCCACGTGGCGACGCCGCCTAATAGTGGACAAGCACTTTCCTGACGGAATCCCTCTACGCCGGTCTCTTTTTCGCGGCAGATAGTTTTCAGGTGGTAGGTACTTTGTCTGCCGACACTTGGCGGCCTGCATCCCGAAGCTTGCTGCGGCAACTCGCCCCGGGGCCCCATTTCTCCCCTTCCGCCAGGAGCTACCACCCCATCAACTATAATCGCGCGGTCGCGACGGGCATTCCGCCGCTGTTTAGAGTCAAGCGGAGTTTATGACGTTTCGAGCAACAAAGCTGGCTACCTTTGCCAGTGCCCTGGTCCTGGCATTTCCAATTCTTCTTCTCTGTGTGCCGCGTGGTTCAGGGATCTTTCTGGCCGCCGTGGTGGTGCTAATGTTATGCACTAGCCACCGAATGACCAGGACTTGGGGAACATACCGTGATCTGCTAAATCCCTTGGGTCTGGCCATTCTAGCCCTGATGGTCGTTTATCTCGGATCAAAGGTGTACTTCGGCGTGCCGTGGAACGTGATTGACAACCCGTCAAGAATTCTGCTTGCCCTACTGGCCTGCCTTGTAGTCATGCGCACCACCCCGGATCCCACGGCAATCTGGCGCGGGATCACTATCGCACTGGCAGCTAGTCTCGCAATCGTCGCCATTCAGCACTACACGCTGGGCGAGGAACGACCGTCCGCATGGACACAGGCCATTGCATTTGCCAACATGGTTGCCGCTCTTGGTCTGATCGGCTTTGCTCGACCGGGCACCAGTCGTTGCGCGCACGCGTTGGCCTGGGGGAACCTTGTGCTTGCAGCGATGATCCTGTTCTTGAACGGGACACGAGGGGCGACGCTCGCCATGCTTCTTACCGCGCTTCCGCTGCTCTTTGTCCGGTACCGCGGACTGAGCGCAGCAAGATTCTTTGCTTCAATAGCTCTTTTCGCGGCATTGGGTGTTGGCCTTTATCTGATCCCTAGCGGTCCCGTGGCGCAGAAAATTAATCAGGTGCGCAGTGAGATCGATCGGTTCGAGAAAGGGGATGCGGAAACATCCGTCGGCGCGCGCCTGAAGGTGTGGGAAATTGCGACAAAGTCGATCACCACGCACCCTTGGATGGGCGTGGGCGTGGGGCAGTTTGCCCGCATTCTGCATGCATCTGACTTCTGTGAGAGCACCAAGTCCCCCGTCTGCGATCTGGAGCATGCACATAACGACGTCGTGGAGGCTGCCGCAACCACCGGCCTACCCGGCATGCTGGCGCTGCTGGGTATATTCCTTATTCCTGCAGTCCTGTTTCTGCGAACGTTGCGCGAATGCTGCAGCAATGACAACGCGCTCGGCGTCAGCCTCAGTGGGGCTGGCCTTGGCGTCGTGATGGCAAGCCTGATCAGTGGCTTTACGCAAGTGACGATGGCGCACCAGGCGAACATCGTTTTTTACGCCGGCATTATCGGGCTGTTGCTCGGGCTAGCTGGGGTACAAGCAAAGCTCCCCTCGCGCAGACAAGGCGAATGCCTAAGGAAGCCCTACGAATGAATTGCCAAATAGCTCTCGAACGCAGAAAGCATCAAAAACCATGCTAAAATCCACTCCCAGTAAGCCTTAGTGGGCGTCGTATGATGGCCATTACCTTATTAGCTTCCCAAGCTCGCAAGAATTTCAGTACTGGCGCGGGTTTCCGGCGCGTTTCCGTTCCGCGATTCCTCGGCACCACCTATCTGTAAAGCCGCATAGTGCGTTGATGTGCTTTCGTTTTGCGGAACTGTTCCGCAGCCTACTTCGCCCCCGTTTCTATGCCGCGCGGCGCAGCCATCTGAGCCGGCGTAGTACACTCCCTGCCGCACAAAAATGTCGTCAACACAGGAGAATCGCGTGTCCGCAGGAAAGATCAAGCAAACAGGAGAAGGCACAGTTCGCGTAGGTAATAGCGGATCGATCGGCGAGAACGTGCAGATCATCTTCTCCCGACCGGCCACCGTGGAGATCGGGGATTACGTGTCCCTGGGGGATGGCGTGAAGATGATCATTGATGGCGGTGACGTACGCATCAGCGACTGGACCACCCTGCACGCGGATACCCTTGTTCTATCGAAGACCGGCGTCGAGATCGGGCAGCACTGCTGGTTCGGGCAGAACACTGTGCTCGACGGCACCGGCGGCCTGACAATCGAGAACGGCGTGCGCGTCGGAATGTACTCGCAGCTCTGGTCACACGTCGCGGCCGGCGAGCAGATCGAGGGCTGCACGCTGTTTGGAGAGGCGCCCATCCACATCGAGCCGGATGTCTGGCTGGTGGGCTCGTGCATGGTGGCGTCCGGCGTGAGGATGGGTCACCGCACCATCGCACTCGCTGGATCCAATGTCACGAAGAACTGCGGAGCGAATGTGGTGCTGGCCGGCGCACCCGCCAAGGTGAAAGAGGGGCTGTCCTTCTACAGGGACGTCAGCCTGGACGAGAAATTCGACATGCTAGATAAGTGGCTGCACGAGATTGCGCACTCCCCGCTGATTGAGGCGCCGTCCATGACGCGCGACGATGACGTGATCACCGTGCACTGGGATGACGTGGAGAAGGTGGTATTCTACAAGAACGCCGAGGCGTTCGAGAAGGCTGCGGCCAACTCGACGCGGAAAACGACGCTCTGCTGCGTAGAGAACAAGCGCTACATCAAGGCGCTGACACGCGCCGAGCGCAGCGTGCTGAAACACCTGGCTGGCAATAAGGCGCGCTTCTACGTTTGATAACTCACTTCCCTCTCGGTTTCCGTCGGCATACCTTGGCGCCGGCACGGTTGTGGGCAAGGATTGCCCTCGCCGTGTCATCCGCCAGCAAATCAGCATTGTCCACATAGATCGGCTGCATCTAATTGCACGCCGTGTCAACGATACGCGTGCTGCACAACGATCTGCAGGTCGGCCCGCCTTAATTACTCCATTCGTCGTGCAGCACGCGGTTAGCGTCAGGCTGAGCAGCAACAGCAGAGTCTTCATCTCGCCTCACCTTTGCGTTGTCGGCGCCGGCTCGCGCGGCGTCCTCATTGGACTCGACCGGCAACTTGCGAAGAACATGCTGGAGTGCCTGACACAGCCACCTCCACAATGGATGACGATAACGTCGCTACCTGCCAAAAACATCGTCGATTCGCCAAACCCCGCGGTATCGGGATTCACAGTGGTTGACAGCACAACGGAGCGAACACCCTCTGCGAAGGATAGAAGACGATGCTCGACCGGATCGTAGTCAGCCGCAGAAAGGCGATGATATCGATACTGTGCGAAATGTCGGACAGGTCCGTATATTCCACGGCAAAGGCAATCGGTGCGCTCCTCGTCTCAGCAAAGCTAGCATTGATTTCGGGATTGCGAAGCGCAGCGGCACGCGCCTCGCTATATCCGATACTGTCGATGTCGGCCGCGCGACTCCCAACGTCGTACAGGCACCAGCTCCGATCGAAGGAACCCAGCGTCCTGACAATTACCTCAGGACTTGCCGCCAACACAGAAACGCTGTCATGACTGTCCAGTGGAATACTCCTTCGTGAATCACCGCATCGGGAATACTGGGCCGAACAAAGGTCTGCGTTAGATCTGTCTTGATCTGATTACCGGTCTGCTGCGATAACTTGACACGAACATCGCGAATGTCGAACGGCGAGTCATTACGAACCTCGATCCACAATGAAGACTTGGCTTCCCCGAGCCTTGGTCGGAGCACAATGCTCACAGCCGACAGCCGAGTAGGATGCTCGCCATCAGCAGCTGGCGCTGCGAGGTTTCCCATGCGTTCAGTTTCAAGCTGTGCTGAATGACAATGCAGGGCGCACTGTCGGTCTGAAACTGTCGAATGTCCTGGAGGACGTCCTTGTCGGCAGCCGTCGTCTCCCTAGCATCGATATAGTATTGCGGCCACATGGGCCATGCGTTGCTTGACCAAGCTCTGCCCCGACGGCCGCGGCTCCCGAAAGGAACAGCGACGTGAACGCGACACCTACGCTTCTCGCCATCATGGTCGAGACCCTCATTTCCGCACGATCCTGTTCGTGCTGCTGCCCCGCCTCGAACGCTGGTCGAGCTTCCGATAGGACGAGACGCCGGAAGCAGCGGGCATCTCCGCGTAATTGTCGCTGCTCTTCCCATCGGTGGTCTGCGTGATGATTTCAGTCTCCTGCACTGGTGGTGAGGCCGCCATAGCAGCCGAAGGCTGAGCTAGGCGACTCTCGTCGTCGTGCACAGGGGCGCGGGCCGGGATGCCGGCTTATACATGAACGCGATCGCACCGATCAGCAGCGCCGCGATCATCACGATCGCAACCAGTTGGCTTCCTGACTTGAATTTAAGGAGCGCCTTCTTCCCATCGACTTCGATATGCGATTCGGAATGCCCAACAATTTCCGGTTCTTGCTCTTGCGCCATTTTTACCATGAGTGCCGATACTCGATCGAATATCGGCACTCCCCACCGAAGCTTGAACGATTGGGCACACTGAGACGATGCCCGCAAACGAAGCAATCCGGCCATACACCGGCTCGTTGAAGTGCCGCCAGCGTATCCAGCGCTCGGTGTAGCCTTGTATGCACTTTTCACGTCAGCGGCCAGCACCATTGCTTGCGCTCCCCCCAGAATTCCGCGTAGAATCGCGGTTTCGCGGGCGTCGTATAATGGCCATTACCTTAGCTTCCCAAGCTAAAGACGTGGGTTCGATTCCCATCGCCCGCTCCACATCAGATTGAGACGAGCCGCCTTCGCCACTGGTCGCATGCCCGATCAGGATCGCCCGGCGGCTTTTTTGTTGCCATGCTCCCCCAAGACCCCAGTTCCGACCCGACGCCAGCCGACGACGCTGACAACGCGCCCGCCAAGGCTGCCGACGGCAGCGACGTGGCACACCCGCGCCGCATCCGTTCCTTCGTGCGCCGCGCGGGGCGAACCTCCACCGGCCAGCAGCGTGCCATCGATGACCTGGGGCCGCGCTTCATCCTGCCCTACGCACCGCAACCGCTCGACTGGGAGGCCACGTTCGGCCGCGCCGCGCCAGCGATCCTCGAGATCGGGTTCGGCAT
Organism: Cupriavidus sp. GW822-FHT03E04; assembly: GCF_058801495.1. Classification (NCBI taxonomy): domain Bacteria; kingdom Pseudomonadati; phylum Pseudomonadota; class Betaproteobacteria; order Burkholderiales; family Burkholderiaceae; genus Cupriavidus; species Cupriavidus sp. GW822-FHT03E04. The sequence continues at coordinate 50,042 of NZ_JBXANI010000003.1, read as the reverse complement.
GGGCGAGACCACCGCGCATATCGCGCAACTGCGCCCTCAGGACAACTTCCTGGGCTGTGAAGTGCATGAACCCGGCGTGGGCGCCCTGCTCAAGCTGCTGGGCGAGCGTGAGATTGGCAATGTGCGGATCATGCCGCATGACGCTGTGGAGGTCATCGCGCACATGCTGACGGCATCCTGCCTGGACGGCGTGCATATCTTCTTCCCCGACCCGTGGCACAAGAAGCGCCACAACAAGCGGCGCCTGGTGCAGCCGCCGCTGGTCAAGCTGCTGGCCAACCGCCTGAAGCCGGGCGGCTACCTGCACTGCGCGACCGACTGGGAAGAGTATGCCCATCAGATGGTGGAAGTGCTGTCGGGCGAACCCACCCTGACCAACACCTCGGACGCCGCCGGCGGCTTTGCGCCGCGGCCGGACTACCGCCCGGTGACCAAGTTCGAGCGCCGCGGCGTGCGGCTGGGCCATGGCGTGTGGGACGTGGTGTTCCGCAAGCGGGCCTGAAGGCGAAGGCCGCGCCGCACGCCGGCGCACCATGAAAAAAGCGTGGCCTTGAGCCACGCTTTTTTCATGGTGCGACAGTTGTCGCCGGTACTATCTACCGCTACCGCCTTCAGGCGTGCCAGGCGATCAGCCCAGAGTATGCCGTCGCCAGCACAACGATGCCGAAGATGATCCGGTACCAGGCAAACGGCTTGAAGTCATGGGTGGCGACAAAGCGCAGCAGCCAGCGCACGCACAAGAAGGCGGACAGGAAGGCGAAGACGAAGCCGATGCCGAAGATGCCCAGGTCGTCGGCGGACAGCAGTGCGCGCGACTTATACAACTCGTAGACGGTGGCGCCGAAGATCACCGGGATCGCCAGGAAGAAGGAGAACTCGGTGGCTACCTGGCGCGACAGCCCGAACAGCATGCCGCCGATGATGGTGGCACCTGAGCGCGAGGTGCCCGGGATCAGCGCGAAACACTGCGCCAGCCCGACCTTGACCGCATCGCGCCAGTTCAGGTCGTCTACCGACTCGATCCGCGGCGCGCCGGCCTTGGCGGCCTCCAGCAGCGCATTGCCCTGCGGGTGCGATACCTGGCCGCGATGGCTTTCCCGCCATTCGGCCCACAGGATCACCACACCGCCGATGATGAATGCGGTGGCCACGGTGATCGGGTTAAACAGGTGAGCCTTGATCCACTTGCCGAATACCAGCGCCAGCACGATCGCCGGCACGGTGGCCACGATCACGTTGATGGCAAAACGCCGGGCCTTTTCATCGGTGGCCAGTCCGCCCACCACGGTGACGATGCGGTGGCGGAACTCCCAGCAAACCGCCAGGATGGCACCGAACTGGATCACGATCTCGAAGATCTTGCCCTTTTCATCATTGAAGTCGAGCAGCTGGCCGGCGAGGATCAGGTGACCTGTGCTGGAGATGGGCAGAAACTCGGTCAGTCCTTCGACGATGCCGAGGATCACAGCTTTCAGGGCGAGGGCAATATCCATGCTGATTGGAATGTGTGGAATGCTGAATGGAAGAGCGAAGGAAAAGCCAAGGACAGGCGAGCAAAAGGGAAACGGGCAACCGTCAGCCCTATGTCATCAGCCACGCGCCAGGCGCCAGGAATCACAACTATCCGCCACGACCATGACACCGCAGTGGCTGCGCAACGTGCATGCCTGGGCGCGGCGCGTCATCAAGGCCGATTGATCTTGACGTTGATCCCGTTGGGCAAAACGGTGATTGTACCGGGTTCGACACTGGTGCCGGCGAGGCGCAGCTCGTCGGGACGGAAGGTATAGAGCGGATAGCCTTGCAGCAACTGCTCCGCAAGGATGCCGCCGAGCGCGTTGAACTGGCGCGTGAGTTGAGGCGGCAGGCCTTTGACGTCGAACTGCTGGACCTGCGGGTCCTGCAGCACCACCGCGCGGCTGGCCGGGTCGTAGCGCAACCCGCTGTCCAGCGCGAAGCGGCCGGTCATCGGCTCGCCGGAGAACAGGCGGTTGTTCACTGTCGCGTCGAACTGCACGTTCACCCGGTTGCGGCTGGGGTCGAGCGTGAGCTGCGGGTTGGCGAGCTGGATGTCGAACAGCTCCATATAGCGCTTGTTGAACGGAAACTTGCGCTCCAGGGCCGATTGCAGCTGGCTCTGCGAGAAGGTGTAGTCGTTGCCCATCATGCCGCAGCCGACGAGTGCCGCGGCCAGCGCGGCGCCGGCGCTTGCTGCCAGCCAGCGCCGGCGATTGATCATGACCATCTGTTTGTTCCTTGCGGGTTCAGGCTGTGCGGCCAGGCGCGGTGGCAACCTCGAGCTGCGTCAGCCAGGCCAGCGCATGCCCGCGGGTTTCGCCGCACATGTCGGCAGAGGGCTTGAGCCCGGCGCAAAATGCCGGCCGCGTGGGCTCGCCAAAAATCGCGCAGCGCCGATCGGGCAGCAACTGCACGCAGGGTATGCCGGCCGGCTTGCCGCCGGGCATGCCGGGAATCGGCGAGGTAATGGAGGGCGCGGTGCAACAAGCGCCACAATCGGGCCGACAGGAGAGTTCAGACTGGTGGGACATGGCAAAGGTTCAGGCGCGGACGACGCCCGGCAGCCCGTATTGTGCCCCATGCGGTGCGGCCCTTCCCGCGCTTGACCACTGGATTGCGCTCCACTACATTACTGACCCAAGAGTTATTTATTAGCAAATCTCGCGGAGCGCCCGCCCGCAGAGGTGCACAGCGCCCCAGTGAAAAACCCGCCAGGCCAGAGCCAGAATCAGGAATCCGCCAACACCAAACGCTGGGCTCGCCGCAAGGCCGCGCGCCCACAGGAACTGGTGGCCGCCGCGCTCGATCTCTTCGTCGAACGCGGCTATGCGGCCACCCGGCTGGAAGATGTCGCCGCCGCGGCGGGCGTGTCCAAGGGCACCGTCTATCTGTACTTTGCTAATAAGGAAGAGCTGTTCAAGACAGTGGTGCGCGAAAACCTGGTGCCGACCCTGACCAGGGGCATCGACCTGGTGGAGAGCTACCAGGGCTCGACGCCGGAGTTGCTCAGGGAATTGCTGCGCGGCTGGTGGGGCCTGGTCGGGGCGACGCCGGTGGCCGGCCTGACCAAGCTGATCATGGCCGAATCCAGCCATTTTCCTGACATTGCCCAGTTCTACCACGAGGAAGTGGTGCTGCCGGGCGATGAGTTGTTCGCGCGCGTGCTCAAGCGCGGCGTGGCGCGTGGCGAGTTGCGCGACATGCCGGCCAACCCGACCACAACGCTGATCTGCGCGCCGCTGATGTTCCTGATGCTGTGGCAGCGTGCGTTCAGCGCGTCGTCGCGCATCGAGATCGACCCCGAGGCGTTCCTCGACAACCTGCTCCAGATGTTGCTGTTCGGCCTGACCACCGGCGCGGCGCGCGATACGCCGCTGCCGCCCAAGGTCGGCCCCTACGTCTGGGAACAGATACAACAAGAAGCCCTGGCACAAGCGCAGGGGCAGCAGGCCGCGCGGGAGATCCCTGCGCCGCCGCCGGAGACCGCATGACCCGACGCAAGAAGATCCTGATCGCTGCGATCGCCACCATCGCGGTGGTTGCCGTGCTCAGCGCCGCCGCCGCCGTGCGCAAGGCAAGCAATGGCAAGCCTGGCGCGGCCCCGGCTGCCGCAGCTGCCGCGGTGCAAGACCTGGTGGAGTTCCTGCCATCCGACCTGGTCGAGGCCACCACGCAAGACTTGCGCGTGTCGCTGCCGCTGTCGGGCGGGCTGCGGGCGCTCAATCAGGCCTCGGTCAAGGCCAAGGTCGCGGGCGAGGTACAGCAAGTGCTGGTGCGCGAGGGCGAAGCCGTGCGCGCCGGCCAGGTCATCGTGCGCATCGATGCGACCGAATACCAGGCCAAGGTGGCGCAGGCGCGCGGGCAGATGCTGGCGGCGCGCGGCCAGTATGAGAATTCGAAGCAGACCTTCGAGCGCAACCGCGAGCTGGTGGCCAAGGGCTTTATCTCAAAGACTGCCTTCGACAGCTTCCAGAGCAACCTGGACGTGGCGCACGCCAATCTCGACGCCGCCCAGGGCGGCCTTGAAGTCGCGCAGAAAGCGCTCGCCGACACCATCGTCAAATCGCCGCTGGATGGCCTGGTGGCCGCGCGCGCGGTGCAGCCGGGCGAGAAGGTCTCGCCCGACACGCGCCTGATCGACGTGGTCGACCTGCGCGCGCTGGAACTCGAGGCGCCGATCCCCATGGCGGATGTGGCTCGCGTTGCCGTCGGCCAGGCCGTGCAGCTCGACGTGGAAGGCAGTGGCCGCTTCGAGGGCAAGCTGGTGCGCATTAACCCAGCGGTAAGCCAGGGCACACGCAGCATCATGGTCTATGTGCGAGTGGACAACCCCGAGGCGCGCCTGCGCGCGGGCATGTTCGCCCAGGGCTCGCTGGTGCTTGGCCACCACGCCGGCGTAGTGGCGGTGCCAGCCACAGCGGTGCGCAACGATGGCGAGCGCGCGTTCGTCTACAGCGTGGAGAATGACGTGCTGGCTGAGCGACAGGTCAAGCTTGGCATCCGCGACGATGCCAGCGGGCTGGTGGAAATCACCGGCGGCCTGGCCACCGGCGCCAAGGTGGTGCGCAACAACCTCGGCACCCTGCGCGCGGGCAGCCGCGTCAAGCTGGTCAAGGCGTAGGAGCCCCCGCCCATGTGGTTCACCCGCCTGTCCATCCACAACCCGGTGCTGGCCACCATGATGATGATGGCCTTCATCGTGATCGGCCTGTTCTCGTACCAGCGCCTGCCGGTTGACCAGTTCCCGGACATCACCTTCCCCATCGTCGTGGTGCAGACCGAGTACCCAGGCGCCGCGCCGGAATCGGTGGAATCCGACGTCACCCGCAAGATCGAGGAAATCGTCAACACCATCTCGGGTATCGACGAGATTTTCTCGCACTCCTACCAAGGCACCTCGGTGGTGGTGATCAAGTTCGACCTGTCCGTCGATGTCGGCCAGGCCGCGCAGGACGTGCGCGACAAGATCGCGCTGATCCGCCCGCAGTTCCGCGACGAGGTGAAAGACCCGCGCGTGCTGCGCTACGACCCGTCGGACGCACCGGTGTTCTACCTGTCCGTGTCGAACGCGCCTGGGGCCGAGCGCACGCAGCGCGAGCTGACCACCATCGCCGACCAGATCGTGCGCAAGCGGCTGGAGACCGTGCGCGGCGTGGGCGCCATCAGCCTCGTTGGCGGCACCAAGCGCGAAGTGGAGATCCGTATCCGCCCCGCCCAGCTGGAGGCGCTCGGCATCGGCGTGAACCAGGTGATGGACGCCATCCGCAACGAGAACCAGGAACTCCCCGCGGGCGAGCTGCGCTCCACCTCCACCGAGACGGTGGTGCAGATCAAGGGCCGCGTCATCACGCCGGATGCCTTCCGCCACATCATCGTGGCGCGCCGGGCCGGCCAGCCGGTCACGCTGGAGCAGGTGGCCGACGTGCGCGACGGCGAGGAGGAGCAGGAGAGCCTGGCCATGCTGGACGGCAAGCGCGCACTGTTCCTGGCGGTGGTGAAGGCACAGGGCCAGAACACGGTCGACACCGTCGATGGCCTGATCAAGATGACCGATGAAGTGCGCAAGCTGCTGCCCGCGGGCGTGCAGCTCACCGTGGTCAACGACGCCGCACGCGGCATCCGCAGCAGCGTCAAGGAAGTCCGCTCCACGCTGCTCGAAGGCGCCTTCCTGACCGTGGCCATCGTCTTCCTCTTCCTCGGCTCGTGGCGCAGCACGGTCATCACCGGGCTGACCCTGCCGATCGCGCTGATCGGCACGTTCGGCGTGATGTACATGTTTGGCTTCACGCTCAACGTGATCACGCTGATGGCGCTGTCGCTGTGCGTGGGCCTGTTGATCGACGATGCCATCGTGGTGCGCGAGAACATCGTGCGGCACAACCTGATGGGCAAGAACCATCGCACAGCAGCGCTCGACGGCACCAACGAGATCGGGCTGGCGGTGCTGGCCACCACCTTCTCCATCGTGGCGGTGTTCCTGCCGGTGGGCTTCATGGGCGGCATCATCGGCCGCTTCTTCCACCAGTTCGGCGTGACTGTCGTGGCGGCGGTGCTGATCTCCATGTTCGTCTCGTTCACGCTGGACCCGATGCTTTCCTCGGTCTGGCACGACCCCGACCTGCACGGCACCGGCAACAAGAAGAGCCTGTACGGCCGCACCGTGGGCCGCATGCTGGACTGGTTCTCGGCGCGCATGGATGCGCTCGGCCACGGCTATGGCTCGATGCTGGGCTGGGCGCTCAAGCACCGGCTGGCCACCGCCATCATCGCGGCGGTGACATTCTTGGGCAGCTTCGCGCTGGTGCCGCTGATCGGCACGGAATTCGTACCGGCCGCCGACCTGGGCGAAACCCAGGTCGGCTTCACCACGCCAGTGGGCACCTCCCTGGCCGTTACCGAAGCCAAGGTCAGGCAGGTGGAAGCCGCGCTTAAGGCCTTCCCCGAGGTGGCCTACACCTACGCCACCATCAACTCGGGCAATACCTCCGGGCGCAACAACGCGCTGGTGTCGGTGCGCCTGACCGAGCGCCGCGCGCGCAAACTCACCACCAAAGAGCTTAACCCGATGATCCGCGAGCGCATGGCCAGCATCGCCGGCATCACGCTGACCATGGTCGGCATGCCGGATGGCGCCGGCGGGCAAAAGGCGCTGCAGGTGTCGATCCAGGGCGATGACCTGGAAACGCTGCGGCGCCTGTCGCTGGAAGCCAGCCGGCGCATGGCCGCCGTGCGCGGCCTGACCGACCTCGACTCCAGCATGAAGGACGACCGCCCCACCGTGGAAGTGCGCATCCGCCGCGAGCTTGCGTCCGACCTGGGCGTGGGCATCGTGCAGATCGGCAACGCGCTGCGCCCGCTGCTGGCCGGCGACGCCATCAGCTCATGGCGCGCCCCCGACGACCAGAACTACGACGTGCGCGTGCGCCTGCCCAAGGACGCCCGCACCGGCATGGCGGATCTCAGCGCGCTGATGATCGCCGGCAACCAGACCAACACCGACGGCTCGCCGCGCATGGTGCCCCTGCGCCAGATCGCCGAACTGGTGCCGACCACCGGCGCCAACCAGATCAGCCGGCGCGACCTCTCACGCGAAGTGGAGCTGACCGCGAATACCGCCGGGCGCTCGCAAGGCGAGGTGGCACGCGAGGTCAAGGCGGCGCTGGATGGCATGAACTGGCCGGCGGGCTACAAGTACCGCTTCGGCGGCTCCACCAAGTCGATGAACGAGTCGTTCGGCTTCGCGGTGTCGGCGCTGGCGCTGGCGGTGATCTTCATCTACATGATCCTGGCCTCGCAGTTCGCCAGCTTCTTCCAGCCGATCGCCATCATGACTTCGCTGCCGCTCACGCTGGTGGGCGTGTTCGCGGCACTGCTGCTGTTCCGCTCCACGCTCAACATGTTCTCCATCATCGGCTTCATCATGCTGATGGGGCTGGTGACCAAGAACGCCATCCTGCTGGTGGATTTTGCCAACCAGGCCCGGCGCGGCGCCGACGGCCAGCCACCGATGTCGCGCGAGGCCGCGCTGGTTGCCGCTGCCCGGGTGCGGCTACGGCCAATCCTGATGACCACGCTGGCCATGATCTTCGGCATGGTGCCGCTGGCCTTCAGCCTGGGTGAAGGCGCCGAGCAACGCGCACCAATGGGCCAGACGGTGATCGGCGGCATCATCACCTCGTCGATCCTGACCCTGGTGGTGGTCCCGGTGATCTATACGTACCTCGACGACTTCAGCGCGTGGCTGGGCCGCAAGTGGCGCGGCAAGCAAGCTCAGGCGGCTTCCGCCACCGCGCCGGCAGCCGACGACACGGCGGCGCACAAGCCAGCAAGCGCGGAATGAGGCAAGCCAGCCCGGAATGCCTCAGCCAAGGCCGGACTGCGGCATGGAGGCCACAACTTGGGCGACGCGCTTGGGCAAGTGTCTTGGCGCGGGGTTAAAATGTCAGGTTTGACGGATTTCCCCGGCCCCTCGCACCGCGCGGCCGGAACTCTGAACTGATTAGCGGTTGGCATTGGAAGGAATGGCAAGATGGACCTCGAGAAAGCCCGATTCAATATGATCGAACAGCAAATCCGCCCCTGGGATGTGCTGGATCAGGAAATCCTGGACCTGCTGGCGGTAGTCAAGCGGGAACAGTTCGTGCCGCAGGCTTATGCCGCGCTGGCCTTCGTCGACATGGAAATCCCGCTGCCGGGCGGCCAGAACATGCTGGCCCCGCGCGTGGAAGCCCGCATCCTGCAGGACCTGGCCGTGCGCAAGCATGAACAAGTGCTGGAAATCGGCGCCGGCTCTGGCTACATGGCTGCCCTGCTCGCCCACCGTGCGCGCCACGTGCTGACCGTGGACATCTTGCCGGAACTGGCCGAGCTGGCCCGCAAGAACCTGGCCGATGCCGGCGTGACCAATGTCGACGTGGCCCAAGGCAATGCCGCCACCGGCTGGGCCGCGAGCGCCCCCTACGACGTGATCTGCATTTCCGGCGCGTTGCCCTCGGTGCCCGCGTCCATCCTGTCGCAAGTCAAGGTCGGCGGGCGCATTGCCGCCTTCGTCGGCGCGCTGCCGGCCATGGAAGCGCAGATCATTACGCGCGTCAGCGAGAACGAGTACAAGACTGTCAACCTGTTCGAGACCGCCATCACGCCGCTGTTGGGCGCAGAGCAGCCGTCGCGCTTCCATTTCTGAGCGGGAAACAAGACATGCAGGTAATCAACGCGCCCGAACTGGTGCAATGGCTGGCGGATGCCAGCCGGCCGCAGCCGGTGCTGCTCGACGTACGCGAAGGCTGGGAGGTGCAGACCTGCGCCATGCCCGGCATCACGCATATCCCGATGGGCCAGATCCCGGCACGTGCCGGCGAGCTTGACGAAGACGCAGATATCGTCTGCATCTGCCATCACGGCGCGCGCAGCATGCAGGTGGCAAGCTTCCTCGAGCGGCAAGGCTTTGCCAAGGTCTACAACCTGACCGGCGGCGTGCACGCCTGGGCCGAGCAGGTCGACCCGGCCATGCCGAAGTACTGAGCACAGCAAGAGCACGGCAAGCATCACCCCCAGGGCGCCGGCCTCCTGCGGCGCCAACTCCCTTGAACGCTGATCGTTAGAAACGTTAGCCGCGCGCCCGATGCCCGGCAGACTGGAGATGTCATGAGGTTTGCGCTTTTCCCTGCGCGGGGCGTGCCCAAGACGCGCCTGGCACTGACGGGTTCCCTGCTTGCGCTGCTGCATCTGCCGGCCGCGCATGGCGCCGACTTGCTCCAGGTCTACCGCGACGCACAGGCCAACGACGCGCAGTTCGCCAGCGCGCGCGCGCAGCTGATGGCCAGCCAGGAAAAGCTGCCCCAGGGACGCTCCGGCTTGCTGCCGCAGGTCAGCGGCACGCTAAACGCCACGCGCACCAATGTGGATCAGACCGTGCCCTTGGTGTCGGACCGCTTTATCAACAACAATAACTGGTCGCTGCAACTGATCCAGCCGCTGTTTCGCTGGGATCGCTGGGAAACCTACAAGCAGGGCGAACTGGCCGCGCTGGCTGGCGAGGTGACCTTCAGCCAGGCGCAGCTCGACCTGATCACCCGCACCTCGCAGGCCTACTTCGACGTGCTGGCCGCGCAGGACAACCTCTACCTGGCCGGCGCGCAGAAGAAAGCCATCGGCGAGCAACTGGCGCAGGCCAAGCGCAACTTCGAGGTCGGCACCGCCACCATCACCGACGCCAATGACGCGCAGGCCCGCTACGACCTCGCCACCTCGACCGAGATCGCAGCGCAGAGCGACCTCGAAATCCGACGCGCCAACCTGCAGCAGATCACCAGCAAGCCGGTCGACGAACTGCTCGGATTGCGCACCGCCGCGACGCTGCCCGGTCCGCAGCCGCCCGATGTAAACACCTGGGCCAGCCAGGCCGAGAACACCAACCCCCAGGTGGGCCTGGCACGCTACAACCTCGACTCAGCCCAGCGCGAGTACAACAAGGCACGTTCCGGCCACTTGCCCTCGGTCGACCTGGTCGCGTCGTACGGCTTTGTCAACTCCACCGGCAACGCCGCGCAACAGGTCAATATCTCCAGCCGCTACAACAGCGCCCAGATCGGCGTGCAGCTGAGTGTGCCGATCTACACCGGTGGCCAGATCCAGTCGCGCGTGCGTGAAACCGCCGCGCTGGCCGACAAGGCCGCCAGTGACCTCGAGTTTGCCCGCCGCACCGCCGCCCAGAGCGCGCGCCAAACCTACTCGGGCGTGTCCAACGGACTCGCCCAGGTCAAGGCCCTGGAAGCCGCCGAGCATTCCGCGCAGAGCGCCGTGGAATCCAACCAGCTCGGCTACGAAGTCGGCGTGCGCATCAACATCGACGTGCTGAACGCCGAAGCGCAGTTGTTCTCCACCCGCCGCGACCTGGCCAAGGCGCGCTACGACACCATCATGAACGGGCTGCGCCTGAAGGCCGCCACCGGAGCGCTGACCGAGGACGACGTGGTGCAGATCAACACCCTGCTGACCTCAACCCCGGGCTCGATGTACAAGCTGCCGGAGAAGGTCAAGCTTGGCACGGCATTGCCGGCAGGCACGCCACCGGCAAAGCGCCCTGCCACGCGCAAGGAGGCGATTGCCGGAGCGCCCGCGCCACGCAGCTGAGTGTGAATGCCGCAAGCCTGGCAGCAATCGGCATCCGCTCAAAACAAAAACGCCGCGGCTGTGAACCGCGGCGTTTTGCTTGCTGGCGCAGCGTTGCTCAGTTCGCCCGGGTGCGAGACTCCACGTTCAACAACTGCCAGCGAATCGCGGACGCATCCATCGGCGGGTTCTCAACCCGCGTCTCGCGCACCCGCAAGGTGTACGCCACGCCCGGCTCGAAATCCAGCCCCTCGATCGGCCCATACCAAAGCGTCCAGGGCGCGCCCGGGTTCTCACGCACGCGGTAGCAGGTCTGCCGGCCCACGCCTGAGCACTCCACCCGCTGCGAATCCACGTACACCGTCTTCTCCACGCCGCCGGCGGCCGCCTGTGCATCCATCTTTGCGCCGCGCCGGCCCACGCCCTCGCGCTCGACGAACTGCAGCAGGTCCCCGTCAACGGTCTTCCAGATGATCTGGCGCCCCGTTGACCCGGCCGACGGCTGCGTGCCCACGGTGGTGAACGGTGACTGCATTGCCTTGAGCAGCGCGCCCTCCAGCTCGCCGCGCGGCGGCACGCAAGCCATGCGGGTTCCCGCCAGCCGATCGAAGCGCATGCCCGTTGCCGTCTTGCCATAGCCCCCGGTGAAGCGATTGCAGCCGCTATACCCGCTCACCGTGCCCTGCGCGGAATCGATTCCGCCATTGAATTCAAAGATGATCGGCTCGCCGTTGTCGCCATGCGGAATGGACTTCAGCGTGCCATCGGCCAGCTGCCAGCGTACCAGCTCCCAGCGGCTAGGGCCGCCGGTCTGCGCCTGGTTCAGGCTGGTGCCGGCACCCGGCGAATCCGGTGCGGGCGACGTGGCACAGGCACCCAGGGCAGCAGCCAGCAGCACAACAGCGGCGGCACGCGCGGTGAACGCGGCGGGTGAAAGACGGAATATTCTCTGCATCTGGAAGCTCCTGGTGGGGGCGCGCGGCTTGATCGGCCCGCACCGCTCGGCGGCAGCTCGCAGGCCCGGGTGGGGCCGCGAGTCTGGCCCTCGTGCGGAATAGTTTAACAACCGTCAGGAGACGAGGGACATCGGGCGGCGGCCTACAATTTCCGCATGCGGCATGCGGAAAGTGGCGGCACTGCCATACAGAACCGCCTAGTTCGCGTGGCCGAGCACCTGCCCCAACGCAGCCATCGTGCGCGCCGTGGCACCCCGGTGAAGCACCGCGAACTCGCGCGCATTACCGCGCATGGCTTCGAGCCCCGGCGCATCGCCCAATATCGTTGCCGCCGCGCGCATCAGCGCATCGGCATCCGCCACGCGCTGGCAGGCGCCGGCAGCGATGGCATCTTCCGTGGCCTGCGCGAAGTTGAAGGTATGCGGCCCGATCAGGACGGGCGTGCCAGCGGCGCAGGACTCGATCAGGTTCTGCCCGCCCAGCGGCAGCAGGCTGCCGCCGATAAAGGCGATATCCGAGGCAGCGAAGTACATCGCCATCTCGCCCATGGAGTCCCCCAGCAGCACGTCCGCGGTGACCGGCTCTGGCAGCCCCGCCTGCTCCCACGCAGCGGAGTCGCCAAGCGTGCCGCGGCGCTGCAGCGTGAAGCCGGCACGCGTGACCAGCGCCGCGACTTCATCGAAGCGCTGCGGATGGCGCGGCACCAGCAGCAAAGCCGGGCGCGGCACATCGGCGCCAAGCGCCTGCCAACGCGCGAACGCTTCCAGCAGCAACGCTTCCTCGCCGTCACGCGTGCTGGTGGCGGCGAACACGGCGCGCGAGCCAAACCCCTGACGCAGCACGCGGCCGCGCCGCAGGCCTGCCTCAGGCAGTTGCATATCGAATTTGAGGTTGCCGGTCACCTGCACCGACGGCAGCCCGAGCGCGCGGAAGCGCTCAGCGTCGCCCTGGGTCTGCGCCAGCACCGCGGTGAAGTCGCGATACATCGCGGTGGCGGCGCTGCCAAAGCGCGCGGTGCGGCGGAAGCTGCGTGGCGACAGCCGGGCATTGACCAGCAGCAACGGCACGCCGGCCACGCGGGCACCGCGCACAAGGCTGGGCCATACCTCGGTTTCCATCAGCATGCCGGCATCCGGACGGAAGTGGCGCAGGAAGCGTCGCACCAGCCACGACAGGTCGTACGGCAGATAGCACTGCAGCACGCGCGGCTCGGCGCCGTACAGCTGGGCGCCGGTTTGCCGCCCGGTGGGCGTCATATGTGTGAGCAGGAGGCGATGGGTCGGATATTGCGCCAGCAGCGCGTCGATCAGCGGCTGGGCGGCCCGGGTTTCGCCCACCGACACCGCATGGACCCACAACCAGGGGCCCGCCGACGGCAGGCCGCCATAAGCGCCAAGGCGCTCACCCACGTGCTGCACGTAGCCGGGTTCCTTACGGGCACGCCACACCAGGCGCAGCAGCGCGACCGGCAGCGCCAGCAGCCATAGCAGGTTATACAGAACGCGCAGCATCAGTTCCCCTGCCCACGCACGCGCCGGGCGGCTGCGTAGACTTCATCGACGGACGGCACGATGCCATCGTCGCCCACATTGGCGATGCGGTCCGACCAGTAGCCTTCCGTCTTCCAGCGCCACGTCGCGCTGTAGATCTCGACCGTGGGCCGGCACAGCGCCGCGGCGATATGGACCAACCCCGTATCGACGCCAATCACCACCTCGGCGCGATTGATCAGGCCAAACCCCTGCATGACCGTAAAGCGCGGCAGCACCTGCGCCTGCGGCACGCCGGCAGCGATCTCTTGCGCCGCGCGCCGTTCCGCGTCGTTGCCCCAGGGCAGCAACATGGCCAGGCCCTCGTCCACCAGCCGGCGGCCGAGGTCGTGCCAGCTCGCCAGTGGCCATTTCTTCTTCGCGCCCGCAGTAGCGTGAAAGCACACTGCGTAGCGCGTTGGCAGGCCGGCCCATAGCGCATCGTCGACATGCAGCGTGCGCGCGGCGGGGCCGAAGAATTGAGGCGGTTCCGGCGGTGTGCCACCAGTCAGCGCCGCGCCCAGCAGGCGCGAACGCCGCACCGAATGCGTCTGGCGGGGTACGGTCACTGGTTCGGTATAGAACAGCCGTGCGGCCGGCTCGTAACCGGAGCCTTGCGTGGCATTGGCCAGCCCTATCACGGGCGCGCCCTCGCGCCTGTTGGCCACGCGTGCCACGACGGCAGTCTTGAGCAGGCCCTGCGTCTCGATCACGGCGTCGTAGGCGTCCTCTCGCAAGGCGCGCTTGAACGCACCGATCTCCTGCCAGGTTGCAGCCTGGTAGAAACGCTTGCGCCAGCGCCGCAGCGCGAACGGAATCACCCGCCGCACTTCGGGCAGCAAGCGCACGAGATCGACGTAGCCCTCCTCGACCACCCAGTCGATCTCGCAATCCGGCCAGCGCGCGCGCAGGTCGTGCACCAGCGGCATGTTATGCACCACGTCGCCTAGCGACGAGACCTTGACCACCAGGATGCGCGGCCGCGCGGGCAGCGCATGCGGGGTCAAGGATTTGCCCGTTGTTCCCGTCAGGGGCTCAGTCAACGGCATCCGCTCAGAACGGGAGTTGCGCGTCCGGCTTTTCCGCCAGGATCACACGTTTGAATTCGGCCTGGATACGCGCCAGCGCGGCATCGTTGTCGGCCTCGAAACGCATCACCACCACGGGCGTGGTGTTGGACGGACGCGCCAGGCCAAAGCCGTCGGGGTACTCCACGCGCACGCCATCGATGGTGATGACTTCACGCGCGCCGTCGAACTTCGCATTGGCGCGGATCTTGTCGAGCAGCGTGAAGGCTTCGCCTTCCGCGCATTTGAGCTGCAGTTCGGGCGTGCAGTTGGAGTTAGGCAAGGCATTGAGCACCGCGCTCGGGTCGGCATGCTTGGACAGGATCTCCAGCAGGCGCGCGCCGGTGTACAGGCCGTCGTCGAAGCCGTACCAGCGATCCTTGAAGAACACGTGGCCGCTCATCTCGCCGGCCAGGGGCGCGCCAGTCTCCTTGAGCTTGGCCTTGACCAGCGAATGGCCCGTCTTCCACATCAGCGGCTCGCCGCCGTGCTCGCGGATCCAGGGGGCCAGCTTGCCGGTGCACTTCACGTCATAGATGATCTGCTGGCCGGGATTGCGCGACAGGATCTCCTCGGCGAACAGCATCAGCTGGCGATCGGGGAAGATCACCTGGCCGTCCTTGGTCACCACGCCCAGACGATCGCCGTCGCCGTCAAAAGCCAGGCCGAGCTCGCAATCCGTGTCGCGCAGGCACTGCATCAGGTCCTGCAGGTTCTCCACATGAGCCGGATCGGGATGGTGGTTGGGGAAATTGCCATCCACCTCGCAAAACAGCTCCGTCACCTCGCAGCCCAGCGCGCGGAACAGGTCGCCCACGAAGGCACCCGCCACGCCATTGCCAGCATCCAGCGCGATCTTCATCGGGCGCGCCAGCTTGATGTCGCCAACGATGCGGTCCAGGTACTGCTGGCGGATGTCGACCTGCTGGTAGCCACCCGCGCCGCTGGCGAACTTGCCGGCGTCGATGCGCTGGCGCAGCGACTGGATCTGCTCGCCGTAGATCGCCTTGCCGGCCAGCACCATCTTGAAGCCGTTGTAGTCGGGCGGATTGTGGCTGCCGGTCACCATGATGCCGGAAGTGGCGCGGCGCCCCGCCAGCTCGACATTGGTGCCGAAGTACACCATGGGCGTGGCCACCATGCCGAGGTCGATCACGTCCATGCCCGCGGCGCGCAGGCCCTCGACCAGTCCGCCCAGCAGGTCCGGGCCCGACAGGCGCCCGTCGCGCCCGACCACCACGGCGCGCTCGCCTTGCTCTGCGGCGGCCGTACCGAAGGACAGGCCAATCGCACGCGCCACGTCACGCGTCAGGGTCTTGTCGACGATGCCACGGATATCGTAGGCCTTGAAAATGGAAGGATCTGCTTGCATGGGTCATCCTGTGTGTAGGCGGTAGAACCAGTCGACGTTGCCAGCCACGTATTCCGGCCAGGGCCGTGTCGGCGGGCAAATGCGTCAAAGACCGTATTTTGCCGGATTGCGAGTGGCGCGCCAGTTATAATCGAGCGGCTTTGCTGGAAAATGGCGCCGCAAGCCAGCCTGGAAGTGGATCGATCCCCACCTGAGCGGGGTGCTACAGCTGCCCGCCCAGTATCGGGGGACAGGCCTGCCGGACAGCCTTGCCGCCGTCCGGGCCCCTGGCTCATCGGCCATACTGAAATGCCCTGGTAGCCTGTTCCTGTTGCCCCGCCGTCGCGCTTTTTGCCCAGTGCCTTCGCCCCTGCCCTCCCACCGCCCGCGTATCGCCTTCCTGATCACGAACTCCGAGATCGGCGGGGCGCAGACGCACGTCGCCGATCTGCTGCACGCCCTGCGCGACAGGATCGAGCCCGTACTGCTGGCCGGGGGCGACGGGCCCCTGCTGGACGCCGCCCGGGCCGCCGGCGCCCGCACCATACGCCTGGCCCTGCTCGACAATGCCCTCTCGCCGCTGCGCGCGCTGGCCGCGCTCAGGGAGCTGCTCAAGGCCCTCCGGGAGACCGCGCCTGACCTGATCCATGCGCATAGCGCAAAGGCCGGCGCGCTAGGGCGGGTGGCCGGCTGGCTGCTCGGCATCCCTGTGGTCTATACGGTGCATGGCTTTGCCTTCAAGGCCGCCGCCCCGGCTCGCCAGCGCCTCATCTCGCGCTGCATGGAATGGCTGCTGGCACCGCTGGCTGCCCGCCTGATCTGCGTGGCGCAGGGCGAACGCGCGCTGGCCGCATCGCTGCCGATCCCCGCCGCGCGGGTCAGCGTGATCCGCAACGGCATCGCCGACAGCAGCGCGCGGGCGACGCCCGGCGCGCCGCTGCGGCGCATTGTCATGGTGGCGCGCCTGGCCGCGCCGAAGCGCGCCGACCTGCTGATTCGCGCCTTCGCCCGCGCCGCACTGCCCGATTGCGAGCTGGTACTGGCAGGCGTTGGCCCCCAGATGGCCACCCTGCAGTCCTTGGCCGATAGCGTGGCACCGGGCCGGGTAAGGTTTGCTGGCCCGGTCACCGACGTCCCCGCCTTGCTGGCTTCGGCCCAGGCCTTCGCGCTGGCATCCGACCATGAAGGCTTCCCGCTTTCGGTACTGGAGGCCATGCGCGCCGGCCTGCCCGTCGTCGCCAGCGACCTCCCGGGCATCCGCGAGCAACTGGACAGCGGCACCAGCGGCCTGCTGGTCGCCGGCGATGACGAACACGCCTGGGCGGCCGCGCTGGCACGGCTGGCCGACGACCCCACGCTGCGTGAGACACTGGGACGCAATGCCCGGACGCGCTGGGCAAGGGAATTTGGCCTGGCACCGATGGCCGACGCCACCTGGACAATCTACCAGCAAGCGCTGGCGGGCAAGCCAAGCGCCGCCCGCGCGGCGGCCAGCACCGGAGCAGGCGGACAATGAACAAGACCCACAGTGTCGGCCGCCCTGCCCAGCTGACCCGCCCGCAGGGCTCGGAAACCGTCCGCCGCGCCAGCCGCATGCTGGCCTGGGCGCTGCTCGGCCTGCTGCTGTTCGGCCTCAATATCGCGCTCGCCGAGTTCGCCCATCACGCCGCCCTGGTGACTTACGTTTTCACCCGCACCCTGCTGTGGTCGGTGCTGCCCTACCTGTTCGCCTTCGTGCTACTGCACCGCTCCCTGCACCTGCCCGCCATGGAAGGCAACAGCCTGGTCGGGTTGGCCACCACCTTGCCCTTTGCCGCGCTGCTCTTCGTCTTTGCCGCCTTCCACCTTGAGTATTCGCGCGGCGCGCTGCTGCTCAGTTACGTCACCACGCTAGGCTGGATCTGGTTCGGCTACCGGCGCTTCGTGCGCAACTACGTGCCCGTGTTCGGCTATACCGACGCCGCCACGCTGGCGCAACTGGAACAGATCCTCGCCATGCCCGGCGCGGCGCCGGCCAGCCCCACCCGCTTCCAGGCCATCAGCTCGCTCGACGAAGCCGTGCATTGCGACGGCCTGATGCTGGACCGCAATGCCACCGCCGACCCCGAGCGCACCCGGGTGCTCGCCCAGTTCAAGCTCAGCCACGTACGCATGTATTCTGTCGAGCGGATCGGCGAGATGCTGACCGGGCGCGTGGGGCTGGCGCACATCGACGAAAACTTCCTCGACGACTACGCCGCGCACTACTTCTACAGCTTCGCCAAACGCCTGATAGACCTCGCCGCCGTACTCTGCATGGCGCCGCTCGCGCTGCCGCTGGGCGTCGTTGTAGCAGTCGCAATCCGCCTCGAATCCACCGGCCCCGCTTTGTTCCGCCAGGGGCGGGTAGGACTGTTCGGCAAACCCTTCACCATGTTCAAGTTCCGCAGCATGGCGTTCGACGCCGGCGCACCGGCGCAATTCGCCGCCCGCCGCGATCCACGCGTCACCCGCGTGGGCCGCGTCATCCGCAAATACCGGCTCGATGAAATCCCCCAGTTGTGGAACGTGCTGGTAGGCGACATGAGCCTGATCGGCCCGCGTCCCGAGCAGGTGCCGATGGTCGACGAATTCGCCCATACGATTCCGTACTACCCGTACCGGCACCTGGTGCGGCCCGGCCTGTCCGGATGGGCCCAGGTCCAGCAGGGCTACGTGGGCACGCATGAAGAAACCGTGACCAAGCTCAGCTATGACCTGTACTACGTCAAGCATTGTTCGTTTGCGCTGGACCTGCTGATCGGGGTGAAGACCATCCGCACGCTGCTGACCGGCGACGGAGCACGCTGATGCCGCTGCTCACCGTTGCGCAAAGCGCGCCGATGCGAATCCTGCTGGTCACCACCGGGTTGAAAATGGGCGGCGCCGAGCACCAAGTCGTGGCGCTGGCACGCGCCTTCCTGGGGATGGGACATGACGTGGCCATCCTGAGCCTGTCGCCCGGGCGAGAAATCGACCTGCCGGCGGGCGCCCACGTGGTTGAACTCAACATGCGCAAGACCCCGGCGGGCATGGCGCGCTCACTCTGCCAGGCACGCGCGCTGGTGCGGTCCTGGCAACCGGACGTGATCCACGCCCACATGGTTCATGCCAATCTGTTTGCACGAGCGCTGACCCGTGTTGTCCGATGTCCGCCGCTGGTGTGTACCGCGCACAGCTTCCGCGAAGGCGGCCGGCTGCGCATGCTTGCATACCGGGCGACCGATGGCTGGTCCAGCCTGACCACCCACGTCAGCAACGATGGCCGCACGCGCATGATCGCGGCAGGCGCAGTGCCGGCGCAGCGAATCGTTGTGATGCCCAACGGGATCGATGTAGACCGTTTTCGGCCCGACATGGCATTGCGCGTGGCTACGCGCGAGCGCCTGGGTATCGAAGCCGATACTCGACTCGTGCTCAACGTGGGGCGCCTGGTGCCCGAAAAAGCGCAGGATTTGCTGATCCGCGCGTTCGCCCGGATCGATGCCAGCGTGCCGGCGCGCCTGCTGATCGCAGGCGGCGGTGCGCTCAGGCAACCGCTGGCGGATCAGGTGACATCGCTCGGCCTGGCATCGCGAATCACGCTGCTGGGCCCGCGCGACGACGTCCCTGCCCTGCTCAACGCGGCCGACGCATTCGTGTTGTCGTCGAACATCGAGGGCCTGCCGATGGTGCTGGTGGAAGCCCTGGCCTGCGGCTGCCCCGTCGTCTCCACCGACGCACCGGGCGTGGTGGAAGTATTACGCGATCAGGGCGTCGTCGTCACGCGCGGCGATGCCGATGCCCTCGGCCGCGCCATTGTTGCCGTCCTGGAGGAAGGACGCTGCTCGCCAACGCAACAGGCTAGACGCCGTGAACGGGTGCTGTCCACATTCTCGATCGACGCAGTGGCACAGCGCTGGTTGTGGACCTATGCCAGCCTGTCCGGCACGTCGGCCATAGTGCAGCCTGGGGCCGCCTGATGCGCCGGCGCGTGGCGGGGAACCTGCTGTGGATGCTGGCTGAGCGCGGCCTCCAGATCGGCACCGGCATTGGCGTGGTGGCCATGCTCGCGCGTGCGTTGGGGCCGGAGGGCTTTGCTCATTTCCAGTATGCGCAGTCGATTGTGCTGATCGCCGCGTCGTTTGCGCTGCTTTGCGGAGCCGAGGTGGTAGTGCCGCGCCTTGTGGCATCGCCAGCGGCGAAGGCCCAGCATCAGATCCTGGCCCATGCCTTCGTGCTGCGTCTGGCCGGCGGCGTCATCGGCTATCTGCTGATGTGTGCCTACCTGGGCGTGACTTCGCCAATCGGCGATGTGTGGCACGCCGCGCTATGGCTTGGCGTGGCGATTCTGCTACGTGAACCGTTCGGCGTAGTCACGGCGTGGATGCAGGCTCACACTAATAACCGTCCCGGCACGCTGATCAGCCTTGCGGCACTCGCCGTCAAGGCAGCGCTGGTCGGCGCGATGTTTGCCACGGGCATCACCCAAGTCAGTGGCTACGCCGCCGCTTTCGCGGTGGAATCGATTGTGCTGGCCGTGCTGCTGGCAAGCCTGTATTTCCGGCGCACCGCCGAACGCGGCGCCAGCTGGCAGGCACCCCAGGCGCTTGAGCTGATCTCGGCGGCCTCGCTGTTCTGGATAAGCCACATTTTTATGATGGGCGCGCGCCGCGTGGACCAACTCGTGCTCCAGCCTTCGGTGGCAGCGGCGGACTTTGGCGCCTACGCCGCCTGCATGCAGATCCTCGATAACTTCACGATGGTGGCCACCATCCTTGTGGCTGGCATCGCACCAAGTTACGTCTACGCACGCACAGCCTATGCCGATGCCCACGCAAACATCGCTCGCGTCGCGCTTGGCATTGGCATGCTCGGACTGGTTGGCGGACTGGCAATAGCCGCGTGCGCACCGTGGATCGTGCGCCTGCTCTATGGCAGCGCGTTCGACGCCACCGTGACGTTGCTGCGCGCGGTAGCCGTAGCCTCCACCCTGGTGTTCGCCGACGTGGCTCTCACGCTGCTGGCGGTCTACCTGCGCCGCCCTCGCTGGGTGGCCATGAAATGGGCGCTCGTGTTCGCCGCCACGCTGGCATTCGACCTGGCTGCCATTCCGCGCTTTGGCGTCTGGGGCGCCATCGCGGGCTATGCGCTGGGCAACGGCGTAGCGGTCATCGTCGGCATGGCGCTCTGGTGGCGCCACCGTCCGGTGCCGGAGGTGGTCACCGCATGAACGCGCATCCAACTGTCTGTTTCCTGACCGGCACGCTGAACGCATTCGCCGGCGCTGAACGCATGACTGCTGTCGTCGCCAATGCGTTGGCCGAGCGCGGATATCGGGTGTTCGTGCTGAGCCTGTGGGATCGGGCAACCGTGTTTCCGCTGCATGCGGGTGTGAAGCACCACGCCCTGTTTGAGCAGCGGCCATCGTTCAAGCGGGAGTACTTTTCTACCGCCCTCGGTATCCGTCGATTTGTGCGCGAGCATGGGATCAACGTGCTGGTAGAGGTCGACACGATGCTGACGCTGTTCACGCTGCCGGCCACGCTGGGCGTGAAGGTCAGGCGGATTGCGTGGGAGCATTGCCATTTTGATGAGGATTTGGGGAGACGCGTCCGCAAAATCGCGCGCTTGCTGGCTGCACGCACCTGCACGCAGATAGTTGTGCTAACCAAGCGTGACCGCAGCCGGTGGATAGAGGCCGTGCGGCCTCGCGGCGACGTCGTGAGCATTCCCAACCCTTTGCCGTTTCCGATCCCGGAATCCCCGGCGCCTCGGGACACCAGGACCGTCTTGGCGGTGGGACGCCTGACCAGGGCCAAGGGCCTGGATGTGTTGCTGAAGGCCTGGGGCCAGGTGGCAAGACAGGCCCCGGACTGGAAACTGATGATCGTCGGCGAAGGCGAGGAACGCGGCCCGCTGGAAGCGTTACGTCGGCAGCTTGGTCTCGAACAGTGTGTTTCGCTACCCGGCGTGTGCGCAGACGTGACCGTTGCGTATGCGCAAGGCGCGATTTTCTGTCTCAGCTCACGCTACGAGGGCTTCGGACTGGTGTTGATCGAGGCCATGGCATTCGGGTTGCCTATCGTTTCCTCGGACTGCGAACAGGGTCCGCGGGAATTGTTGGAACACCGCGAGGATGCGTTGCTGGTGCCGCCTGAGGACGATACCGCACTTTCAACTGCACTCTTGAAGCTGATTCATGAGCCGGCTGTAGCCGCCCGGCTTGGCAGTCAGGGAAGAACGAAGGCAAGGCAATTTGCCATCGAACACATCACCGACCAATGGGTTGCCATTCTGGGTACCGAGCCCCCTGGAAACTGCTCAGAAACTAACAGGTAGATCGCTGCAGCCCGCGAAACGTGCGGCAAACACCACGGCAACAGCGCAGCTATAGACGGGGAAACCGGCACCAAGTAAAATTGTTCAACTTCAAACAAACATACACTTTGAGGCACTTTTGATCGTATCGTCAGTTGCCTCAGAGCGTGGTTGCATGGGTGCTGCCAGGTTTCCTGCCTTCGACTGGCCCCACACGCAACCCAACATTATGTCCATTCCATGACGAGTCGCCAAGCCAAGATACAAGAAGACACGTATTTTCGGATCATGCGCATCTTGCAGGAAAATCCGGACCTCACCCAGCGCGAGCTTGCAGAAAAATTGGGCGTAAGCGTAGGGGGACTGAACTACTGCCTGAAGGCCCTGGTGGGAAAAGGCTGGATCAAGGTGCAGAATTTCAGCCAATCCAAGAACAAGTTCGGCTATGTATACATTCTCACGCCGCGCGGCATTGCGGAAAAGGCGGGCCTTACCAGCCAGTTCCTGAAACGCAAGATGGAAGAATACGAACTTTTGAAGTCGGAAATTGAGGCCTTGCGGGCCGAAATCGGAGACGGCGACTCCAATGGGGTAAGGAAGGGAGAGATTTCGTCCACGGGCACCGGGATGCTTTGTCGGCCCGTCGATCAGGATATTACCCAGCCGAGACTGGATGGGCGAGGTGCAAATTGAGCAAACCGTCATTGCAGCACTCGGTACATCAAGGTGTGCCACCAGCCGCTCAGGCTCTGATTTGGGAAGTCTTCTTCAGTTCCAGAGGACGCGGAGTCGACCTGCCAACGTATTACCCCTGGATCGGCGACCGGACTGGGGTGACGTCTATACTGATCGGGCCGGACGACAGGCACGACGGGGAGGCAACAGCCGCTGCACTGATCATCAAAGACGTCACGCTCCTCGATTCGGTGAAAGTCGGCCTTGTCGGATTGGTCTGCGTCAACGAAGCATTCCGGGGAAATGGACTCAGTCACCAGCTCCTCCGCGTTGCGGCAGACGTCGGTAGAGAAAAGTCCCACCGTTCGCTGATTCTCTGGACGAACAAACCCAACGTGTATGCCAGGCACGGCTTCGTCGTGGACAGCCATGACAGGTATGGGCCTGTCTGGAAATACGTGGCGACTGAAGAGGACCGCGCTTTTTGCCACGACCTGACTGGCATAACGGTGGAAGACCGATCCGCTCGCGGCATTCCTGCGTTCGCCAGCAGGGTGATGGCTTTCAGCAGCGATGCTGCTTCCATCACGGTACTCCCGACAGCGCAGGGGCACACTCTGGCGGAGTGGGCCGGCGATTGGGATGCCATTTTCCAGATCATCGACAAAGTTCTTCCTGCCCGGTGGAATCTGAATGCTCCGGATAACTCGGAGATCTACGCAGAGTTGATCAACAGAGGTTACACGTCTGAACTGCAGACGAGTTCCCAACGAATGATCAGCAATATGTCTGACAAGGATCTTCCAGATCTGCCGTATATACCATTGCTTAATCGCATTTGAGTGAAATATTCAATATGATCCCGATCGTCAAAGTAGCAATGCCCGCCAAATCGGCCCTCATGCCCGCGCTGGAGGAAGTTTTATACAGCGGCATGATTGCTGAGGGGGAATCCGTTTACAGATTTGAATCCGCGTTCAACGAGAAATTCCAATTGAGGGATTCACTCGCAATGAGCAGTGGAACCGGCGCGCTTCACGCGGCGCTGACTCTGGCCGGCGTTGGCCCCGGCGATGAGGTGATTTCCACGCCAATGACCGCCGAGCCGACCAATACGTCGATTCTCTACACCGGCGCAAAGGTAGTCTGGGCAGATGTCGATCCGGCATCGGGCAATATGTGCCCCGAATCTGTACGCAATAGCATCACAAGCAGAACCAAGGCAATCCTTTGCGTGCACTACGCGGGGTATCCTGTTCGCCTTGCCGAACTGAAAAGTCTGGCCGACGAGCACGGAATCGCTCTTATCGAGGATTGTGCCCATGCTTTGGGGGCACGCTACCAGAACCAGCCTATTGGCACGATCGGCCACTACGGGATCTTTTCCTTCCAGGCTATCAAGCACATGACGACTGTCGATGGCGGTCTGCTGACCGTTGCTGACCAATCGCAGCTGGAAGCGGCGAAGAAATTCCGCTGGTTCGGCATGCTCAAGGGCGTTCCGCGTACCGAGATCGATATCACCAGCGTTGGCTACAAGTACAACATGAATAACGTCAACGCAACGATCGGCCTGATTCAGCTCCGGAATATTTCTGGCATCCTGGACCGGCATATCGAAAACGGCAAGTTTTACGACACCCAACTGGAATCGGTCGGCGGCGTGGACTTTGCACGATGCGACGCGCATGCCGAGCCAAGCTACTGGATATACACCCTTCTGTGCGACGACAGCGCGAACCTGGAAAAGGCGCTCAATGCGGCGGGTATTGCTGCATCGAAACTTCATCGCCCCAACAGCCTGCATAGCATTTTCGCCACGTCCAGGCGTGAATTGCCTGGCTTGGACACGTTTTACAAGAAGCTGCTGCATATCCCATGCGGCTGGTGGGTCAGCGATGAAGATCGCGAGCGAATTCTTGATGTGATCCGGAAAGGCTGAGGAGACATTAAATGAGGCAAATACCATTGTTCGGCGTGGTACACACCCCCGAAATGGAGGCTGCAGCCCTGGAAATTCTCCGCTCTGGTCGCATCGCCAGCGGCGAGTACGTGGCGAAGTTCGAAAAAGGTATTGGCGAGCTTGTCGGCCAGTCTCATGTGGTTTCCACGCATGACATGACAAGTGCGATGTTTCTTGCTTTGCACCTCGCCGGTGTCCGCCCGGGGGACGAAGTCCTGACCACGGCGTTTTCCTGCATGGCCACCAACTCCGCTATTGCGCATTGCGGGGCCACACCGGTATGGGTCGACGTACGCCCTCAATCGGTCGAGATGGACGTCGCGGACGCTGCACGAAAGATCACCGCCAAAACAAAGGCCGCGATCATGTATCACGTCGCCGGCTACCCTGGTCCGGCCAGAGAAATGGCAGCGTTGTGCAAGGCACGAGGCATTGCATTCATTGAAGACTGCGACAACGCCATGTTTGCCATGCAAGACGGGGCGCACGTCGGCGGATACGCTGATTTCTCGATCTACTCCTTCTACCCCAATCGCCAGATCAACTGCGCCGACGGCGGCGCCCTGGTATGTAAATCGGCGGAAATGGCTACGAAGGCGCGTCAGCTGCGGCGTTTCGGCATCGAGGCCTCAACCTTCCGTACCGCACAGAGTGAAATCAACCCGGATGCGGATATCCCGGAAATCGGCTGGGCCTATTCAATGAGTAACCTCCACGCCGCGCTCGGTTACGCTCAACTCGAGAACGCCGGGGAAAAGGTCGATCAGGCTCGCGCCAATGTGGACAAACTAACGGCACGACTCGCGGATACCACGGGAATCACCGTGGCGAAAGCCGCGAGCGGCGCGCGTCCGGCCTACTGGGTAATGCTGTTGCTTGCCGAAAACAGGGACGCATTGCTTCAGCAGTTGAAGAATCAAGGCATTTCCGCCTCCGTCCTGCATCATCGAAATGACAGCTACAGCGGCTTCCACGCGGAACGTCTGGGCCCGCTCACGCATACTGCATATTTGCAGAGCCATATCATCGGTATTCCTTGCGGATGGTGGCTGAGCCAGACCGACGTTGATGCCATCGGCGACGTATGCGCGCGCGTGGCAGGTGATTTGCAGAATCCTGCCCGGAGCTAAAAGGTACTGATGAAATTACTCCGTGCCGCTGCACTCGACATGGTGATGCTGTATGCCGGCAAGGTGTCGGCAGTACTTGTAGGGTTCATTTTCCTTCCGTTCTATCGACACCAACTCGGTCCGGAACAATTTGGCATTGTTGCCGTAATCCTGTCGCTCCAGGGTCTCCTGATCATGCTAGATCTGGGGATGTCGACTTTGATCAGCCGTGATGTAGCGATTGCCCGTGCGACCGCAGCCGACATGCTTTCGCTCGTGCGTACCGCTGAGTTGAGCCTGACAGGCTTCTATCTTCTGTTGTTACCGGTTGCCCTATGCCTGAAGGCTGCGGGTGCTTTCAGCAGTGTGGAGTGGAGCACGATCTTAGGTACTATTGCCCTGTTCTGGGTGCTGGTACTTCAGAACATGTATTACGGGGCCATGCTAGCTCGCCGGGCGTATTCGGCGGCGAGCACAATACAGGTGCTGGGCGTTGCGGCTCGTGCATGCGCCACCGCCTATGTGCTGGCAGCCATTTCCAACACGATGACGGCGTTCATCGCCACGCAGCTTGTGTTTGCAGTTGGCCAGGCACTGGTTACCCGATATCACTGTTTTGCATACTGGATCAACGGCTCTTCAGGACAATCGATCCTGCAGCACCCCAAAATCCGTGACGCCTGGGATCTGATCAAGAAGGGGCGCTCACTGGCGCTCTTCTCCGCGGCTGGCGCTGCCGTTACCCAGTTGGACAAGCCCCTGGTTTCCGGCCTGATCTCCGCCAACAGTGTGTCGCCCTACTTCCTGGCGACGACCGTATGCATGGTTCCACTCTCGCTGCTGGCCGGTCCCATCAGCCAATACTTTCAGCCTCGAGTTCTGAGTCAGAATATCTCAGGCAAGGATTTCCCCAGGGCCACGATGCAGAGATTCGTACTCTGCACAATCTTGATCACAACGTTGCCTTGCCTTGTCTTCTGGCTGGCGCGAGGCCCACTGATCGGCCTGTGGGTTGGCCATAGTCATGACAGCGAGATAATATCCCACTATGTAAAGATACTCTTACCGGGCTTTGTCGTCGGCGCATTTGGCTATATCCCGTACACATTGCTGCTCTACGCAAAGGACTTCCGGTTCCAGGCAATCGCTTCGATGGCTCTGAGTGCCGTGACATTGGCGCTGGCCGCGATGGCCGCCTATGAGCAGAGTGTTGAAAGCGTATGTTATGTGTATGCAGCCTACCACACGTCATCGACTATTATTGTCTGGATAAGGGCGCTCAACCTGGAGAAAGTCGGTGCCATTGCAAAATACTCGGCAGTATTAACATTGCAACTTATGGTGCCGCTCACAGTCATTGCGATCCTGGCCCAATTTTTGATTCAACATTTTTAAGAGAGTTTTATCATGTTTGATAACAAGGTCTTGATGATCACCGGCGGCACCGGCTCCTTCGGCAATACGGTCCTGAATCGTTTCCTGCATTCCTCGGTGAAAGAGATCATTGTCTTCAGCCGCGACGAAAAGAAGCAGGAAGACATGCGGATTGCCATCAACAACCGCAAGGTCAAGTTTCACATTGGCGATGTCCGCAACTATGAGAGTGTTGCCCGCGCCATGGATGGCGTCGACTACGTGTTTCATGCGGCGGCCCTGAAACAGGTACCCTCCTGCGAGTTTTACCCGATGGAGGCTACGCTTACCAACGTCCTTGGGACGGAGAACGTCCTGAATGCAGCCATTGCCAACAAGGTTAAGCGGGTCGTCGTGTTGAGCACCGACAAGGCGGTGTACCCGATCAATGCAATGGGTATCTCCAAGGCCATGGCTGAAAAGATCATGGTGGCAAAGTCGCGCACTGTCCGCGAAGGCGGCACGGTGCTTTGCGCCACGCGCTATGGCAACGTGATGGCATCGCGCGGGTCGGTCATTCCGCTTTTTATCGACAAGATAAAGGCCGGTAAGTCCCTGACTGTCACCGATCCCAAGATGACCCGGTTCCTGATGTCGCTGGAAGACTCCGTCGACCTCGTGCTGCACGCCTTTCAGCACGGTACGCAGGGCGACATCTTCGTGCAGAAGGCCCCCGCCTCCACAATTGAAGATCTGGCACAGGCACTGAAGGAGATGCTCAATAGTGATGCTGCCGTTGAGATTATCGGCACCCGGCACGGCGAGAAGCTGTACGAAACGCTGGTCTCTCGCGAGGAAATGGCCAAGGCGGAAGATATGGGGCGCTACTACCGAATCCTTGCGGATAACCGCGACCTGAACTACGACAAGTTCATTCTGGAAGGGCAACCCGACGCCAACGACATTGACGACTACACCTCCCACAACACTGAGCGATTGAACGTGGAGCGCATCAAGCAGTTGCTGCTTACGCTCCCATATGTCCGCGAAGAGGTGAAGAAGTAATGCGGCCCCTGGTATCAGTCATTATTCCCACTCACGGTCGCCCTGAGTGCGCGGTTTCGACGATCCGCGCTGTGCTGGCGGCATCGGAGGAGCTGGAGGTTATCGTCAGCGATACCAGTGGCGAAGACAAAATCACGCCTGAATTCGCCGGCCAGGACATCCCGCGGCTGAAACTCCTTCGGCCCGGCGAGCCGCTCAGCGTGGTTGACAACTTCAATTTCGCGCTGCGCCACGCAAGCGGGGAGTATCTAGCGTTTATCGGGGATGATGATCTGGTCTCTCCGCAGATCGCGGAGGTCGCCCGCTGGGGTGCCGCGAACGACGTTGACGCTTTCAGCTTCACCTTCCCAATGCTGTATTACTGGCCAACTTTTTCCAGCACGACAAGATGGAAGGCTGAGGGAAGCACACTAGTAATTAGCAGCTTTGATGGGCAAATCACGCCATTTGACGCCAAGGCAGAACTGTCGGCCGCGCTGCGCAACCTGGGGTCAGGCGTTCTAGGCATGCCCCGGGCTTATGCAGGGATGATCTCCCGTCAGCTGGTTGAGCGAATAGGCGAAACGCACGGCGCGCTATTTGGCGGAGTCAGTCCAGATATTTACAGCGCCGCATTGATATCCATCGAGAGCCGGAAGAGCTATCGCGTTGATTTTCCGATCGTCGTACCTGGCGCATGTGCCGGCAGCACGTCCGGAAAAAGCGCTCGAGGCCGCCACGTAGGCGGACTGCGCGACAACGCGCATATTGGTGCGTTCAAGAATCTCATCTGGGACGAACGTGTCCCGGAATACTATAGCGTTCCCACGGTATGGGGATATTCACTGCTAAAAGGCATCGAGGACAACCCCCAATGGCTCCGGAAAGCAGATTTTTCAATGCTGTATCTGCGGTGCCTGATAAGCGATCCGCAATACAAGGAAATGGTAATGAAATGCCTGTTGCGGCATGCCCGCAGGAGCGGCTTTCTGTCGACGGCAGTTGAATTCGCTGGCGCAACAGCGCGCGAGGCGACGCGTATCGGCAGTTCGATTTTCCGCCGTCAGTTGAAGCGATGGAAACCTGACAATACGATTGTCCTGCACGACGTGGTGGACACGGAACACGCCTTGCAGGTAGCTTCCCAGCACATCGAAAAAATGGGCAAGAAGCTGGAATTGACGAAGGCACGCATATGAGTCGTTGCCTGCTGCCACAAATCTCGCTTGTCGTGAGCAAGCTGCAACCTGGACGCACCATCGCATGTTCCTGACCGACATCGTGCTGGTGGCGACTGTTCTAGGGCTGTCTTCGGGCTTCGGCCTGCGGATGCTGAACGTCCGCCAGCCCTCTCCGCATCTGGTAGGCGGCGTCACGGCGGCTGCGTTCATTATTCTTATGATGTGCTTTCGTAGCCTTAATTTCGGTGTCGACACGGTAGCATATGCCGAAATTTTCACCGATTTCTGCAAAGGCGGGCTGATCGCTGACCGCGAATCCAGTTTCCAAATCGCAACCGAACTTCTGAATTTGACCATGTTCGGCAGATGCGATACGAGCATGTTGCCCGCGGTCTGGATTTTCCTAATTGTTTTACCTGCCCTCCTTTTTCGCGCCCCATGGCGCGTCCGGTTGTGCTACATCTCGGCTTTCCTGCTGTCCCTCATTGGCATTGAGCTTTCTACAAATGCGCTGAGGCAGGGGTTATCCGTTGGCTTGATGGTCATAGGCGTTTCATTGGCGCCTGTCAGCCTGCTGCTTACCGTATTATTCGCTGCGCTTGCCATGGCATTCCATACAAGCGTCGGTTTGGTGTTGCTGGGATATATTCTGGCACGACAGAGCTGGAGAGTATTCCTGACTCTCATCGGGAGCCTGATCCTGCTCACCATCTACTCCCTGCACAGCTCAGTTGACCTGCCTTTTGTCTCGCGATTTCTGTATGAAATCAACAAGTATGCCGCGCACGAAAACAGCGAACTGTGGATCCGCATTCTTTCCTTTGCGTGCGTCATCGCGGCGCTGCTGGCGCCATTGGTGTGCCGCCGACATGAAACGACAATCTCCGGCATTTTGTCGTACCGACATTATGTCATTGCGCTGAAGCTGGCAATCGTTTGCATGCCGTTCCTCGCCCTGCCCTATTTTGGGTATCGCTTTATTTATGGCATGTATCCGGTAATCCTGTTCCTCAGCCTCAGCCCATCGCTCGACTCCTATGCCGAGCCCGGCAAGCAATTTCTTGCACTCTGTGCCATGAATATTGCCATTCTGCTTACCTGGGCGGCCGGCTCGAATTACATGCGTGAGCTTCCTTTTTTCGGCTGAATATGCAATTCAATTCTTCTGCACGACCGATCGGATTGTCTGTGGTAATTCCCACACTTAATCGCCTGGAGATGGTGCTGCGGGCGTGTCAGTCGGTTATTTCGAGCCAGACCGACCGGGTCGAGATCATCGTGATCGATGACGGTTCCACCGAGGATCTACGTACGCTCATCCCTGCGAGCAACGACAACAACATTCCAATCCGTTGCTATCGATTTGAACGTAATCGAGGACCACAGGCAGCCCGGAATCTGGGCATCAGAAGAGCCAGATTCAGCCACATCGCTTTCCTGGATTCCGATGACTCTTTCACACCGGACAAGATCGACCTGGTGCTTGGTCAGCTGGATAACGCCCCCATCGACCTGCTGTTCCATGGTGTCCAGGGCATGCCTAAATATGGTAAGCTGGCCCGTTTTTGGGTCGGCTCGCTAAGCAGCTGGATGCCATTTAGCTGGTGGATAGCGCTCCTTAATCCTGTGGTGACGCCAGCGCTGGTTGTCAGGCGGGAGCGGCGCCTCGGATTGGCACGACTCCGGCATTGCGAAGACTGGTGCTTCCTTCTGCGCTACGTCCAACCCGACACACGAATTTGCTTCCTTCAGCAGGAATTATCTATTGTCTACCGCGCCGTGGGCACCAGTGGCGGATTATCGGGGGCAATATGGAAGATGCGCAAAGGGGAGTTCGCAGCACGCCGGGTGCTTCTGAAATCTCCATGGCCTTCCGGCATTCCGCGTTTTTGCCTTGGCGGCTTGGCGGGTCTTCTTCGAATAATGAATGACGTCCTGAGGGGACGGTATCTAAGAGAACTTAGGTGACTATTTATCTGATTGGTGTGCGCGGTATTCCGAACCGCTATGGGGGTTTTGAAAGACTGGTTGAGGTCCTCGCACCTCATCTGGTGGCCCAGGGCCACGATGTGACCGTATTCTGCAACCAGGACCCGACCGTTAACAAGGATAACGTTGAAGAAGATCTCTGGATGGGTGTCAGACGTCGATTCATTCCAGTGCTCAGCAGCGGCCCGGCCGGAACCATTGAGTACGACTGGCGCTCGTTCAAGGCTGTGCCAGCAGGCGCCATTGCACTGATCTTTGGCTATGGAACCGGCATATTCCAGCGCTATCTGAAGCAACGCGGTATCCCTCATGCTGTCAACATGGATGGTATCGAATGGCGTCGGGAGAAATGGGGCCGGATCGCGCGTATCTGGCTGCGGATGAATGAACGGTCTGCGGCCCGTCAGGCGGATATTCTGATTGCCGATCATCCCGAAATACAACGCTATCTGCAAGACGAGCTCGGCAAAGACTCGACCATGATTGCTTATGGCGTGGACGACGACGCTCTGCAGCCGGGCGACACTAGCAGTCTTTCCCATCCCCTGCTCACTCAATATCCGGATCAGAGCTTCTCGCTGGTCGTCGCCCGCCCGGAACCGGAAAACCAGATCCATGTGACACTCGAAGCATTCGAGAGAAGCAGGAAGGATAGCCCGATGGTCGTTCTGGGTAACTTTGAAGTGAATGAATATGGTCGTCAGCTTCACGCCAGGCACCCGGATGTGCATTTCGCCGGCGGCGTTTATGACACGCAGGTCCTTAACGAACTGAGGCGCCGTAGCAAGCTTTATATTCATGGCCATTCGGTCGGCGGAACTAATCCCTCCTTGATCGAGGCCATGGCTGCCGGCGCATTGCTTGTGGCACACGACAACCCTTTCAACCGATGGGTGCTCGGGGGCGACACGTCCGGACTATTCTTCAAGGGCGCGACGGATCTGGTTGCCCATCTGGACAATCCACCTGCTCCGGCAGAGCGTACAGCGATGATCAGCGCAGCACGACAGCGCTGTGTCGACCAATTCCTTTGGCGCAGGATTCTGGATGAGTACGATGGCGTCGTAGCTCGCCTGCAGCAAGCGATACGCTGAGTTTGCTGACTCTCATGCGAAATTTAACATGACAAAGAGCCATCCTCCGAGGATCGCAGTTGTAATACCGGCATATAAAGTACGCAGCCAGGTCATGCGCGTCATAGCGGAAATCGGCGATCTGGTAAGCAGAATTTATGTCGTTGACGACTGCTGTCCGGAGGGGTCCGGAGCATTTGTAGAACGCGAATGCCTGGATAACAGGGTGAAGGTGATCAGGCTGCCAGAAAACCTCGGGGTCGGCGGTGCCGTAATGGCCGGCTATCATGCTGCCATCGCGGATGAGATGGACGTCGTTGTCAAAATCGATGGCGACGGCCAGATGGACCCGCGATATATCGCCGACTTTATTGAACCGATTCTGGCCGGGGAAGCCGACTACACGAAGGGTAACCGCTTCTTCAACTTGGACAGCCTGGAGCAGATGCCCAGGATTCGGTTGCTTGGCAATGCCGCACTCTCATTCATGAGCAAGCTGTCATCGGGTTACTGGGATTTGTTCGATCCGACAAACGGATATACGGCAATCCACTGCGAGGTGGCACGTCATCTGCCGATGCAGAAGATCAGTCGCCGGTATTTTTTTGAGTCGGACATGCTGTTCAGGCTGAATACGCTTCGCGCCGTTGTCATTGATATCCCGATGGAATCGAAATATGGTGATGAAGTCAGCAACCTAAAAATTGGCAAGGTGGTCGGCGAATTTTTTGTAAAGCATATCCGCAACTTCGTGAAGCGAGTGTTCTACAATTATTACCTCCGGGATCTGTCAATTGCGTCAATCGAGCTTCCCATCGGCTTGGCCATGCTGATATTCGGCTTCATCTTCGGTGCGATCGAATGGGTACAATCGCTTAATGATCACACGCCGGCATCGGCCGGTACAGTAATGCTTGCCGGCCTACCGGTTTTCATCGGCCTGCAGTTCATATTGGCATTCCTGGCCTACGATATTGGATCAGTTCCCAGGCGGCCACTCCATCGAAGCAAGGTCAGACAGAAGGCATTTCGAAATCTAAGTGGGGAAGCAGATGAAGGACGAAGATAAGGCCTGGACTGATTGGGTCGATAACTTTCACAGCCTGTATGACAGCTCGAATTATTCGAGCGCGCTTCAATCATGGATGATGGGCGCCAGCCACAAGCTGCTGGAGCGTCCTTTCGGTACCGATGCTGTTTTTAAGCATGTTCTCGAGATTGGCGCCGGGACGGGAGAACACCTCAAATTCGTCCGCCACAAATTCGACAAATATGTGCTTACGGATCAGAACGCAAAGACTCTGGGTGTTGCGAGGGATAAATTAGCGGCCTTGCATAACGGCAAGGTAGTGTTCGAAGTGCAAATGGGGGAGGATATCGCCCACCCCGACAACTCATTTGACAGAGTGATCGCAGCGCATGTGCTGGAGCATATTTATCCGCCGCACTTGGCTATCAAGGAATGGGTCAGGGTCATCAAGGATGGCGGAACTCTCTCCATCTTGATTCCCACGGACCCCGGGATGGCATGGCGACTGGGCAGAACACTCGGACCACGGCGAAATGCGCTTGCGCGAGGACTGGCCTATGACTATATCATGGCACGCGAGCATGTTAATTCCTGCACGAATCTCCTTGCGATTCTTCGCCATTATTTTCCGGAAGGAAAGGGGTCATGGTGGCCACTTGCCGTGCCTTCCGTCGATGCGAATCTTTTTTTCGCGTTCCACGCAAAAATCAAGAAAAGAGGTGGCGAACGATGATTACCTATGCAGTGGCCATCTTGTGTGTAGTTGGGCTGGCCCTGGGCCAGGTACTATTCAAGTTTAGCGCGAACGCTTCCCAGGTTGCCGGGACCTTCCTTTCGTTCAAGCCTCTTGCCACACTTTGTGCGGCAATGTGTCTTTATGGGCTGACCTCGCTAGCCTGGGTCTGGGTGCTTCAACGCACTCAACTGGGAAAAGTTTATCCCCTGATGGCTCTTGCTTTCCTGCTCGTGCCCATTGGCAGCCACCTGATTTTTGGCGAACGCTTTCACCCGCAATATATATTTGGCGTCATATTTATCATGATCGGTGTCATTTTGGCATCCAACGCATGATCTTTCGAATCTTGCCAAAGATCGACTAGCATTGACTGCATTCACATGAATAATGATAAGTACAGGTTTCTTACAGGTGGAATAACCGCTCTGTTGATTCTGGCAATCTGGACGTGTTTCGCCCCTGGCTTCATGTCCTACGACTCTGTTACCCAGTACAGAAGTGCTCTAGAGCAGAACTATTCGGACAGCCACCCCGCAATAATGTCGTATGTGTGGCATCTGTGCCTGGCACTGGTTCCTGGCCCTCAAAGCCTGCTCGTACTGCACCTGACGCTACTTGCCCTCGGCATATTCATCTGGCAGATGAATATTGTCAATTACCGCTGGAAAGCACTCATTCCCGCGATCTTCTTTTTACCCTGGATTCTGAACTTCGCTGGCGTCCTCTGGAAAGATGTTGGCATGGCTTTCTCGCTGCTGGTGGCTGCTGGTCTGCTGTTCAACAGTAGGAAAAGCGCAAAGATTGCCTTATTAAGCTTGCCTTTCCTGTTCTACGCGTTCGCCGTGCGGCATAACGCGATTCTTGCTACAGCCCCCCTCGTTTTTCTCGCGTCGCAACATCATCTCCGTGCGAGAAAAATATTCTATGGTGTGCTACTTACTGTGGTGATCTCTGCTGCGTTCTGGTTCGCAGTTTCCATGATCAGTTATGACTTCCTGAAAGCGGAAAGAAAACACTACGAAACGCTTCTCATGGGCGATGAGATTGCAAAGATTTCGGCGCAGACGGGGGAGAATTTGCTGCCTTGGGTAAAGCAGGATGATATGAATGCTTGTACCAAGCACCCTATCCTGTACGAACGCGCATTGTGCTTTATTAGTCGCGGCTACGATCCGAGCGGCAGCCTTATGACTGGGCGGTCCTATGAAGCGACTCACAAGCTCTGGAAGGATACGGTACTGGCAAATCCCCTACTCTCCGCGAAGATGCGTTGGGATGCTTTTCTCTATTTTCTTCGCTCACCGCATCTCCCGCCCGCATACGTATGGCAACCGGGAATCATGCAGAACGACATGAATATTGCGTTGTCACGCCCGGACAAAGCGCAACTGCTGGAAAACTATGTCACAACGAGCCAGAACGGAATCCTGAGCGAATTGTTCAAACCCTACACGTGGCTGATTCTTTCAATCATCATGCTGGCATTGGGGACCAAGATGCGACCGTCTGCGGAAAGAATGCAAGTATTTGCTTTGAATCTTTCAGCGCTGGGCTGCTATGTCAGTTTGTTGGCAGCTGTTCCTTCCGTTGATTTCCGGTACGCCTACTGGTGCATTATTGCAACCAATCTGTCAGTGATTGTTTTTCTGGCTGCTGGCTTGCGTGGCAGCAGATCATTGGACCAGATGCCAGTGGCTTCTCGTTCCTGAGATACTGGTCTTCGCTCGTTTTTTGCAAGGTGTCAACCGCCTGCTTCGAGTTCAACGTTAACAAGACATGCCGTCGCACGTTGAACTCGGGGCCTTAGTCGTTATTCCTGCTTCACACGACGTCTGGCTTCAATCGTTGCACCAAACAGCACACTCAGCAGTAGGCCGATCGCCAGGCCACCGGCACCAAACAGAGCCTTGCGTGGATACACATAGTGCCGACTGGTTTCAACCGGCCCGAGCAGGTGCGTATTATATGTACGCTCCTTGCTCAAAAGTTCCTGAAGGATGTTCTTGCGAAACCGCAAAAATCGAAGAGCTTTATCGTTTTCAGTGACCATTTCACTGAGTAGTACGTTTTCGGAGAATTTCCCGGTGACGCTTGCCTGACCACGATTCTTTACAATCTCGCTCAGCATGTCGCGCCGCTTCTCTTCGGTAACTACGCTCGCTCCTACCTCTGCCAAGTCGGCATTGAGCCTCTCGAGGGACGGGCGCATCAAGCCGCCGTGAATGCGAGCCAACTCGTCACCAATTGCCTGTGCGGCGCGTTTCGCTTCATCGGGTGAATAACCCCGCACAGTGAACTGTATGAGATCCGTCCCATTCAGAACCGTCGACTTTAGCGAGCGTCGGATCAAAGCCGCGGTGGCGTCGTCGTCAGGCCCCACTGTATCCCCAAGAGCCTTCAGGACGCTATCCGTGAATTGAGGCATTCTCACCCGCTCAAGAGTGCGTGCGATCGGTTCAATCGGGGTAGGCGGTGCTGGCCCGGTCGTCACCTCGTTCGCTACTTGACCAATCTGCAATACCCCGGTTGCCTCCCATTGCTTGGGAATCACAAACGTCACACAAATACCGACGGTCAGCCCCGCCAGGCTCAGGATCAGTATCTTCCAGGCATGTCGCCTGAGAAAGCGAACGACGTCGTCAAACCTTATGACTATACCCTCCTCCTCAGTGGCGAGGGTAGCGACCGAATTCATTTCCATAACCTATCTCTTTATAATCATCCATCGTGGCGACTGAAACCGAACGATCCGCCAGTACAACCACACATACAAAACAATGAACAGGCCGATAAAAATCAGCAGAATCATCCGGTTACTCCAGAACAACGTCGCCGGCAGGACCGCCATAAGGCTCAGGAGCCAGAGATAGGGAGACGTCATCGAATTTCTTCGCAGCATATGTCGCTCATCTTTACTGCCAACAGCCCATCGCATAAGGCGCTGATAAATCAATGTGTGTAGATGGACGCCGTCCGGATAGCCGGCCGGCACTCCCTTCAAGACGCGCCGACGATAAATTGAAAACAGAGTCTCAAAGATCGGATAAATCAACATCAAGACGGGATACCAGGCAGACACTTGCGGATTACGCAGAACCAGCAGTATCCCGCACTCTGCAAGCACAAACCCAATCAGATAAGCTCCGCCATCACCAAGGAAAATGTGCCCCGCCGGGAAATTCCAGATAAAGAACCCCAAAATTGCACCGACCATGGCAAAGGCCACGGTGATAATCAAGGGATCGGCCACCTGGAAAGACACATATGCCAGCGAAACAAACATCATCATCGCCACCATCGATGCTAGCCCATTAAAGCCATCGACAATATTGATTGCATTGGCAACACCGGCAACCGCCAATACCGTGATAAGACCAGAAACCAACGGCATTGCGAGCGCCATATCGAGAAAATGGACATCGATACGAACGATGCGTGCATCGAGCAGATATGCCGCAAGGGCTGCAGAAATCATCGTCGCGATCAATCGCTCTCTCGGACTCACCCGCTTTGTCAGGTCCTCGATAAAGCCGGCGACAAATGCAGGCGCTGCGCTGCACAGGAGTAAAAAATAGGGGATGCCTATTGCTTTGAAATCTCGAACAAAGAATGCTGCGACACTCACACCCATCAGAGCGAGCGCAATACCGAGTCCACCCACGCGAGGAACCGGGCGGGCGTGGAATTTCTGAACCCCGTTCAGGTCCCAGTCCGCAGTAATGTGCGCGTGTACGCTTGAATAGCGTATCACCATCAGCGTAAAGAGAAACGAGAGTACAAAAGCAATCGAAAATGTCAGCATATGGGAAAGCGTTATACCGCTACTAGGAGCCGAGTTGCGATTGTTTGCAGTCGGCTGATGATCGCCTTTTCCTGACGCAACTCACGGAATTGCGCTTGCCTTGGACAACAATCACGGCGTAGCGGTTACTCGAACAGATCGGCCTCAGCTAGCTTTTTGCCTACAGCATCCTTTGCGGCAAGTATTGGGTCTCCTTCGATCGGCCATTCAATACCAACATCCGGATCGTTCCAGATCAGGCTTCGTTCATGCTGTGGGAGCCAATATTCCGTTACCTTATACAGGAACTCAGCTTCATCCGAAGTCACGATAAAGCCGTGCGCAAATCCCTCCGGAACCCAAAGCTGCCGTTTATTTTCTGACGAAAGCGTAACGCCAATCCATTTTCCGAAATTTGGCGAGCTTCTGCGCATGTCTACGGCGACATCGAATACTTCGCCGGCCACAACGCGAACCAGTTTTCCTTGGGGATGCTGAAGCTGGTAATGCAGGCCGCGCAGCACATTACGCGCGGAGCGCGAATGATTATCCTGAACGAAAGTGCACTTCCGCCCGGTCGCCTGCTCGAATTCCTTCTGGTTGAAGGACTCGAAGAAGAAGCCACGGCTGTCTCCAAATACTTTGGGCTCAAGAATGAGCACCTCTGGCAAGCTCGTAGGAATGACGTTCAGCATCACTTAATGGCCTCCGAGACAATCTGCCGCAAATACTTTCCGTAGCCGTTCTTGGACAACGGCTTGGCCAATACCTCCACCTGTTCGGCATTGATCCACTTGCTTCGATATGCAATCTCTTCGGGACACGCCACCATCAAGCCTTGCCGATTCTGAAGCGTGGCGATGAAACTGGCCGCTTCGAGCAGCGAGTCATGGGTGCCGGTATCCAACCACGCATACCCCCGCCCCATGATCTCGACGTCCAACTCACCGTTGGCCAGATAGTGCTTGTTCACATCGGTGATTTCCAACTCGCCACGCTCCGACGGCTTGATATCGGCAGCGATATCGCAAACCTGATTGTCGTAGAAGTAGAGGCCGGTCACCGCGTAGTTCGAACGCGGTTTCGTCGGCTTTTCTTCCAGCGAAAGGGCGCGGAAGTTTTCGTCAAACTCGATCACGCCATATCGCTCCGGGTCGTGCACGTGATAGGCAAAAACAGTGGCGCCATCATGCTGTTTTGCCGCGCTGTGGAGCTGACGCACGAGGTCGTGTCCGTGGAAAATATTGTCGCCGAGAATCAGGGTCGACGGATCGTTGCCGATGAAGTCACGGCCGATGATGAAGGCTTGTGCCAGGCCATCGGGGGACGGCTGCACTGCGTACTGAAGGTTAATACCCCAGTTGCTGCCATCGCCAAGCATATCGGCAAAGCGAGGGGTGTCTTCCGGCGTGGAGATAATCAGGATGTCACGAATCCCTGCCAGCATCAGCGTGGACAGCGGATAGTAGATCATCGGCTTGTCGTACACCGGCAGCAACTGCTTGGAAACTGACCGGGTAATCGGGTATAGCCGTGTACCGGAGCCTCCGGCCAGGATAATGCCTTTGCGCATATTGATGCCTGTTATCGCAGGATCTGGTCCAGCAGGAAATGAACGCCCTGCTCCCAGCATGGGAGGTGAATGCCAAAGCGTTCCCGAAGCCGCGTCGTATCGAGCCGCGAATTTGCGGGCCGCGGGGCAGGCAATGGATACGCCGTCGCTGGGATAGCCTCTACCCTCTCAGGGGCCGCTCTCAATTGGACGCCGTGTAACTTGGCGTACCGAAGCACTTCCGTCGCATATCCATGCCAACTCGTCTCTCCGCCCGCGGCAAGGTGATAGACACCTGAAGGAAAGGCTTCGCGCGCACCTGCCAACCAATGGCGCGCCACGATCTGCGCCGTGACATCGGCAATCAGCGATGCCGTGGTAGGGGCGCCGAACTGGTCGGCAATCACCCGCAGGTTCTCTCGCTCTCTTGCGAGCCCCAGCATGGTCTTGGCGAAATTGCCACCGTGCGCCCCGGCCACCCAGCAAGTTCGCAGTACCAACGCCTTGGCACCTGTTTCGGCAATGGCCTCTTCTCCTGCCAGCTTGCTCTTGCCATAAACCGACTGGGGATTCGTCGTGTCGGTTTCGACGTACGCGCCAGCCTTGGTGCCATCGAAAACATAGTCGGTCGAATAGTGCACCAGCAAACTGCCGAGCGCCTTCGCCTCCTCGGCCAGCACTCCGGCCGCGGCGCCATTGACAGCATACGCGGTGTTGACGTCCATCTCGGCCCTGTCCACCGCGGTATAGGCGGCAGGATTGATGATCACGTCGGGCCGGTACTGCCGAATCAACTGGCGCAGCGCATCCGGACGCGAGAGGTCGCAAGTGGCACGGTCAACTGCAATCACATTGCCAAGCGGCGCCAAGCTCCGGCGAAGTTCGAATCCGACCTGGCCGTTGCTTCCTGTTACAAGAAGGGTAGGAATGCTGCGCACCTTATGCGGCATATTGTTTTGCCACCCAGTTCCGATACTCACCGGACATCACATCTTGCACCCAGCCCTGGTTCTCCAGATACCACTGGACGGTCTTGCGCATGCCGGTCTCGAACGTCTCGGCCGGCTTCCAGCCGAGTTCGCGTTCCAGTTTGCGCGCATCGATGGCATAGCGCCGATCGTGGCCCGGACGGTCCTTGACGAAGGTGATCTGATCCCGGTAGGAACCGGCCGCCTTCGGACGCAGTTCGTCGAGCAGGTCGCAAAGGGTGTGGACCACGTCCAGATTGGTCTTCTCGTTCCAGCCGCCCACGTTGTACGTCTCGCCCAGGCGGCCGCGCGCCAGCACTTCGCGGATGGCGGCGCAGTGGTCACCTACATACAGCCAGTCGCGCACGTTCAGGCCATCGCCATAGACCGGCAAGGACTTGCCGCCAAGCGCGTTGGCGATGATCAACGGAATCAGCTTCTCGGGGAAATGATAGGGCCCGTAGTTGTTGGAGCAGTTCGTGGTGAGAACCGGCAAGCCGTAGGTGTGGTGGTAGGCCCGTACCAGATGGTCGGACGCTGCCTTCGATGCCGAATAGGGGCTGTTAGGCGCGTAGGCCGTGGTCTCGGAGAATTGCGGATCGCTGGCTTCGAGGGAACCGAAGACCTCGTCGGTGGAAACGTGCAGAAAGCGGAAGGCTGCCCTGCATTCGTCATTGAGCGCGCTCCAGTAAGCGCGCACGGCTTCGAGCAGGGTGAAGGTGCCGACAATATTGGTCTGGATGAACTCGCCAGGACCATGGATGGAGCGGTCGACATGGCTCTCCGCGGCGAAATGGACCACGGCACGGGGCTTGTATGTCGTCAGCAATTGGTCGAGCGCGGCGCGGTCGCAGATATCCGTTTGCGAGAAGACATGGCGAGCGTCGCCATCCAGCGAAGCAAGCGTCTTGCGGTTGCCTGCGTAGGTGAGCTTGTCGACATTGACAATGCCGTCGGTAGCCCCGGTGCGGAACCAGTTCAGAACGAAGTTCGCGCCGATGAACCCCGCACCGCCCGTAACGAGAATGTGAGACAAAAGTTGTGCTCCCTGCCTATCGATATATTTCGAGGACCCGACCAATGCCGAACGCCCGCCTTGGTCCATTGTGGGGACGGCGGGATCTTAAGTACCTGCAGAAGTGGCGGTATTCTATCCGACCGGGGGCGGGGGCTTACCCGGAATAGACATCTTTTTGTAGCCTGTTGTAACGTCCCATCGGAAATTTCAGCACAATGTTGCCAATTCAAACCGTTTTACGTGTGTGATCAATCAGGCAATTTATTTTTGTGACTAATACGCACTATTTTGCTGTTGGCGACCTTCAGGGTTGCGCCTGTTCGCTTGACGAACTCATTTTCCAGCGTTTACCCGCTGACAGCCAATTGCGCTTCGTAGGCGACCTGGTAAACCGCGGCCCTGCCTCCGCACGCACGCTGCGAACCGTCCGCCAGCTCGGCGAACGCGCCGAAGCCGTGCTCGGCAACCACGACATCCACCTGCTGGCTGTGGCCGCCGGCGTGCGTAAAAGCGGCCGTAGCGACACTTTGGCTGATATCCTCGAAGCGCCAGATTGCGATGAATTACTCACTTGGCTAAGGCATCGCCCCCTGGCCATCCACGAAAACGGCTTCCTGCTCGTGCACGCGGGCGTGCTTCCGCAATGGACCACAGAGCAGACAATGGCGCTGGCAGCAGAAGTCGAGCGCGAACTGCGCGGCCCGGGCTGGAAGGCGTTCCTGGCCGACATCTTCGGCAATGCGGCGGACCGGTGGGACCCGGCCTTGCGGGGCATCGAGCGTCACCGTGTCGTGATCAACGCCCTGACCCGCCTGCGCTTTTGCAACGCCGACGGCGTGATGGACCTCAAGAGCAAGGAAGGCCCCGGCAGCACGCCGGCCGGCTTCATGCCCTGGTTCGATGTTCCCGGACGGCGCACCGAAGACACCACGGTGGTGTGCGGGCATTGGTCCACGCTCGGATTGGTGATGCGCCCCAACCTGATGGCGCTGGATACTGGATGTGTCTGGGGTGGCAAGCTCACCGCCGCGCGCTTGGCGGCGGATCTGGCTGATCGCACACTGATTCAGGTGGAGTGCCCGCAGTACTGCGATCCGCTGGCCTGAGCCGATCAGGCAGCCGGCGCGGGAGAATCCGCGCTCACATCGCCTTCGTTGAAGGATTGCTCGCTCTCGCGCCCTTCGTTCACGCGCACCGCGAGTTCCACTGCGTGCTGTTGCGCGCCCTGGCTCAGATGGCTCACTACCGCGCGAGCCGCCTCGGCCAGGTCGCGCCGGCTGGCGCTGGTGGCGGTGAGGGCTGGCGCAAAGCATAGCCTGGCGGTGATCGGCGGCGCCCGCAGGATCGCATCGAGCGTTTCCAGCAGGCTCAGGTCGCCAATATAGGCTGGCGCCAGCGTCGGCTGGCCCGTCGCGGCATCCAGGTAAGCCAGCCCGACCGGCTGCACCGGCAGCCCGCCCGATATCGGCGCTTGCATCAGGTTGGCGTGGAACGGCAGCACGCTGCTGCCATCCGTGGTTGTGCCTTCCGGGAACACGCAGACCAGATCGCCCTGCAGCATCACGTCGGTAATGGCATGCAGCACGCGATGCGCGTCGCGCTTGCGCGCGCGTTCGATGAAGATGGTGCCGGTCTGCCCGCACAGCCAGCCGATTACCGGCCAGTCGCGGATTTCGGATTTGGCGACGAAGCGCACGGGCTGCCAGCTATTGATGACGTAAATATCCAGCCATGAAATATGGTTGGACACCACCATCGCGCCATGCGGCATGGCCTGCCCCGGCTGCAGTCCCTGGACCTCGAGCGTCACCCCACAGATCCGCAGCAGCCGGCGCGACCAACGCCGGATATGCGACTGCCGCGACTCTACGCCGAGCCAGGGGAACAGCACCGCGCAGGTCAGGAGGCCGCGCAGCAGGTGAAGGATCAGGGCGAACTTGCGCAGCCAGATCATGCTGGCCCCACTGGCGAACTCGCTTGTACCATCTTGTCCGATTTCCCTCGGGCCGGCATGGTGCTCAGTGCAGTTCGTAGACGACGTGGCCGCCGACCAGCGTGGTGCGCACGCGCCCACGCATCTCGTAGCCGAGCCACGGCGAATTCTTGCCCTGGCTCTTGAGCGCGCGCCGCTCGACCTTCCATTCCTGCTCGGGATGGAAGATGCAGATATCGGCGGCGCTGCCCGTGCTCAGCGTGCCGGCAGCCAGACCGAGCACGCGGGCCGGCTCGGCCGTGATGCGGGCTAGCGCCTTGCCCAGCGGCACCTTGTGCTCCTCGGCCCAGCGCAGCGTCAGCGGCAGCAGCAACTCCAGCCCGGTGGCGCCGGGCGAGGCCTCGGCGAAGGGCAGCAGCTTTTCGTCGTCGTCCACGGGGGTGTGGTCCGAGCACAGTGCGTCGATGGTGCCGTCGGCCAGCCCGGCCACGATGGCGTCGCGGTCGCGCGCGCTGCGCAGCGGCGGCGAGAAGCGCATCTGCGAGTTGAAGTAGCCGATGTCCATGTCGGTCAGCGACACGTGGTGGATATTGACGTCGCAGGTCACCTTGAGGCCTTCGCGCTTGGCCTGGCGCACCAGCTCGATGCCCGCGGCAGACGAAAGACGGCACAGGTGCACGCGTGCGCCGCTGGCGCGCATCAGCTCGAAGATAGTGTGC
This sequence comes from Cupriavidus sp. GW822-FHT03E04, assembly GCF_058801495.1. NCBI lineage: Bacteria > Pseudomonadati > Pseudomonadota > Betaproteobacteria > Burkholderiales > Burkholderiaceae > Cupriavidus > Cupriavidus sp. GW822-FHT03E04. Next base: position 6,068 of record NZ_JBXANI010000003.1, on the reverse strand, counting down.
AGGCGCACGGTCTCGGCAATCACCGACATACCGGACAGGCCCAGGCGCGACGCCACGGCGCCGCTGGCGGCCACGCCGCCACCGAGGTACGGGTCTTCCGGGCGCAGCCAGACCGTGAAGCCAAAGGTCTGCGCGTACTGCAGGGCGCGCAGCAGCACCTGGGTGTTGCGGATCGGCGCTTCGGCCTGCGAGAAGCCGATGCAGCCGGCCTCGGTGAGCTGCGACATCTCGGTCAGCGTCTCGCCCTTGAGGCCCAGCGTGAGCGCACCTAGCGGATACACATGGGTCTGGTTGAGCGTGCGGGCGCGGTACTTGAGCATCTCGACCAGGCCGGGCTCGTCTAGCACGGGGTCGGTGTCGGGCGGGCAAACCAGGCTGGTCACGCCGCCGGCGGTGGCTGCCGCCACTTCGGATTCGAGCGTGGCCTTGTATTCATAGCCCGGCTCGCGCAGCCGCGCGGACAGGTCGACCAGGCCGGGGCAGACGATCAGCCCGCTGGCGTCGATCGTCTTGTTGGCGTGGAAGTCCGCCGGCGCGCTGCCCACGCCGACGATCTTGCCGGCGGCAATGTAGAGGTCTTGCTGCGCATCGACGTTCGCGGCCGGGTCGATCAGGCGGCCGCCCTTGATGTGGATCTTCATATCGTGTCGCTTGGCTTGTATTCGGTTGTTCTGGCTTGCCTGGACCTTGTCGGTCGGGCGCTATCCATCATGAGATCAGTCGTGGTTTCCGGCCACGATGCCCATCACGGCCATGCGTACCGCAATGCCGAAAGTCACCTGGTTGAGGATCACGGACTGCGGCCCGTCGGCCACGGCGGAATCGATCTCCACGCCACGGTTCATGGGGCCCGGGTGCATCACGATGGCATCGGGCTTGGCCAGCGCCAGGCGATCGGGCGTGAGGCCATAGGCCTTGAAGTACTCCTGCGCCGAGGGCAGCAGCGCGCCGCTCATGCGTTCGTTCTGCAGGCGCAGCATGATCACCACGTCCACGCCCTTCATCCCCTCTTCCATATTGTGGAAGACACGCACGCCCATCTGCTCCAGCCCCGAAGGCAGCAACGTGCGCGGGCCGATGGCGCGCACTTCGGGCACGCCCAGTGTGGTCAGCGCGTGGATGTCGGAGCGCGCCACGCGGGAGTGCAGGATGTCACCCACGATGGCGACCGTGAGATTGGTGAAATCCTTCTTGTAGTGGCGGATCGTGTACATGTCGAGCAGCCCCTGCGTGGGGTGCGCATGGCGGCCGTCACCGGCGTTGATGACATGCACATGGGGCGCAACATGCTCGGCGATCAGGTAGGGCGCGCCGGAACTGGCGTGGCGCACCACGAACATGTCGGCCGACATCGCCGACAGGTTGTTGATGGTGTCGAGCAGCGACTCGCCCTTGCTGGTGGACGAGGCGTTGATGTTCAGGTTGAGCACGTCCGCGGAGAGCCGCTTGGCGGCAATCTCGAAGGTGGTGCGGGTGCGCGTGGAGTTCTCGAAGAACAGGTTGAACACGCTTTTGCCGCGCAGCAGCGGCACCTTCTTCACTTCGCGGTCCGAGTCGGACAGCGAGACGAACTGGCTGGCGGTGTCGAGGATGTGCGCGACCATCTCGCGCGACAAGCCCTCGATCGAAAGCAGGTGCTTGAGCTCGCCGTTCTTGGTCAGTTGCGGGTTGCGGAACGTCTTGATCATGGCAGGTAGAAAGGGCCGGGCGGTGGCGTTGACTGGTCTGGGCAGGTCTGGGTCTGGCTTGCCGGCGTGCCGTTGCGGGCGCGCCGGCCGGTGGGCTGGGCAGGCTTAGTTGCCGGTGGCCTCGTTGGCGAAGGCAAAGCGCATGTCGGAGCCGGTGCCCTCATGCGACAGCACCAGCGTGGTCCCGGGCGGCAACGCCACGTGCGTGGCGGCAAAGTCGGCAGCCGCCGGCAGTTCGCGGCCGCCGCGATCGACCAGCACGGCCAGCGCCACGCGGGCCGGGCGGCCATAGTCGAACAGCTCGTTGACGGCGGCGCGGATGGTGCGCCCGGTAGCCAGCACGTCGTCGATCAGCAGGATCTTGCGGTCTTGCACGTCAAAGGGCAGCGTGGTCGGCTGGGCCTGGCTATGCAGGCCCTTCTTGGCATAGTCGTCGCGGTGGAAGGCAACGTTGATGACCCCGTGGGCCGCCAGCTGCAGGTCGGCGGCGAGCCGCTCGGCAATCCAGGCACCGCCGGAATAGATGCCGGCGACCGACCATTGCGCGCGTTCGGCCTCGGGCAGCGCGGCCTGCACCTGGTCACGCAGCTTACGGTAGAGCGCCTCGGCGTCGAGAGAGGAAGTCTGGGTCATAGCGGATGCTGGTCGAAGTACTGTTGCAGGATGATGCTGGCGGCCTCGGCATCGAGCGCGCCCTTGCGGGCGCCGGCCATCTCGGCGGCAATCGACGTGTAGCTTTCGTCCACCCAGGCCACCGGCAAGCCGAAGCGGCCGTTCAACTGGTTGCCGAAGCGGCGTGCGAGCCGCATCGAAGGCTGCTGGCTGCCATCCGGATTGGTGGGCATGCCCACCACCAGTTGCACCGGCGCCCACTCGTCGATCAGCGCGGTTACCGCCTCGAAGCGGCCTTCCACTGTGATATTGGGGATGATGACGAGCGCACGGGCCTCGCGCGTGACAAAGTTGCCAAGCGCAACGCCGATCTTCTTTTCGCCATAATCGAAGGCCAGGACGGTGCCGTCGGAGGGCAACTGGCGCGGCGCTGGCGTCGCTCCGTCCTCAGGCATGCCCAGCCTCGCCCGAGAGCATGGTGAAATCGATGCCCAACAGGCGTATGGCGGCGGCGAAGCGTTCCTCGGGGGGCACGCTGAAGATGATTTCGGGATCGGCCTGGACAGTCAGCCAGCCATTGCGGCTGAGTTCTTCCTCCAGCTGCCCCGCGCCCCAACCGGCATAGCCCAGCGTGAGCAGGAAGCGTTGCGGGCCGCTGCCGTTGGCCACGGCCTCCAGCACGTCCTTGGAGGTGGTCATCTCAAGTCCGCCGGGTACGGCCAGCGACGAGACATAGATGCCAACCGGATCATGCAGCACGAAGCCGCGCTCGGTCTGCACCGGCCCACCGAAATAGACCGGTTGCTGCGCCACCGGCTGGATCTCCAGCTTGAGGTCGATCTTGTCGAACAGGGTGGCCATATCGATATCGATAGGCCGATTGATCACCAGGCCCAGCGCGCCGCGGTCGTTGTGCTCGCACAAGTAGACGACGGAACCCGAAAAAGTCGGGTCTGCCATGCCGGGCATGGCAATCAGGAACTGATTGGTGAGATTGATTGGGGCTTCCAGCGTCGCCATTCCTGCATTTTATCAAATCGTTGCCATCCGTCCGGAAAAGATTCGCGGAATGCCGCAACGCAACATTCCGACGCTTGCCCGGTGCGCTTGCTTGCTGGCCTCTATGCCAGCGTCGATGCTCGCTTGCCGCCGCCTGCTTATTCCTTGCGCGTCAGGGCGGCCAGATCTTCCGGCGTCAGCCAGCGCCAGTCTCCCAGTGCCAGGGTCGGCTCCAGCACCAGCCCCCCGATGGCGCTGCGGTGCAGGGCTTCCACATGGTTGCCAGCCGCGGCCACCATGCGCTTGACCTGGTGGTACTTGCCCTCGGTCAGGCTAAGGCGCAGGCTGCGCTCGCCGGTAGCTTCGCAGGCGGCCGCCGCGATCGGGGCCGGCTCGTCCTCCAGCTGCACTCCCGCCACCAGCGCATCGACCTGCTCTTGGGTGACCGGCTCGGCGGTCGTCACTTCATAGACCTTGGGCACCTTCTTCTTGGGCGAGGTCTGGGCGTGGATGAACTGGCCATCGTCCGAGAGCAGCAGCAGGCCGGTGGTGTCCTGGTCCAGCCGCCCGACCGCCTGTACCTCGCGCTGGCGCAGCGGCACCGGCAGCAGGTTGTACACGCTGGGATGGTGGCGCGGGCGCTGCGAGCATTCGTAGCCCACCGGCTTGTTCAGCAGGATGTAGGCCTTGGTGTGGCCAATCCATTCCTCGCCGTCCACGGTCAGGCGCAGGCCATCGACCTCGAACTTGGCGCCCGGATCCTCGCACAGGGTACCGTCGACCTCCACCAGGCCGGCCCCGATCAGGTCGCCACAATAGCGGCGAGTGCCGAAGCCTTGGGATTGGAGGATGCGGTCGAGTGTCATGGCCATGGCTTGCTTCTTGATATCTGGATTACTGGATTACTGGATTACTGAAATACGGGCCGGCTGTTCGGCGCTGCGGACAACGCTGGCCGGCATGCCGGGCCAGCCCAAGCGCGCGGCGCATGCCTGACGCTATGGTAGGGTAACAGGCTTCGCCAGCCCAACTTCCGGAGCGCCCGATCTTGCCCCCATCCCCCGCCGACGCCCGCCAACCCTATCGGATCGACCGGCTGTTCGAGCGCGGCCTGGTCTGGTTCCGGCGCGACCTGCGCGCCGACGATCACGCGGCGCTGCATTATGCCCTCAAGCACTGCCGCCAGGTATGGTGCGTCTTCGTCTTCGACCGCGAGATCCTGGATCCGCTGCTGGCGCGCGGCCTGGCGGCCGACCGCCGGGTGGCATTCATCCTGGCCTCGCTGGCCCCGCTGGACGAAGCACTGCGCGCGGCCGGCGGCGGCCTGATCGTGCTGCACCGCCACGCGCGCGCAGCCATTCCCGAGCTGGCCGCCGAGCTCGGCGTCACCGCCGTGTTCGCCAACCACGACTATGAGCCCGCCTCGCTGGCCCGCGATGCCGAAGTCAGGCAGGCGCTGGCGGGCCAGTCCTGCGCCTGCTTCAGCTTCAAGGACCAGGTGATCTTTGAGCGGGATGAGATCCTGACCGGCCAGGGCAAGCCCTTCTCGGTCTTCACGCCCTACAAGAACGCCTGGCTCAAGGCCTTGCTGCCGTTCGACCTCAAGCCCTACCCGGTCGAGCCTTATCTGAAGTCACTGGCCGCTCCGCCGAAGGCTTACGTGCGGCCGCTGCCCACGCTGGATGCACTGGGCTTCGCCCCCTCCAACCTGGCCGAGATCGCCATGCCCACCGCCAGCGCCGGCGCCCACGCGCTGTTCGACGAGTTTTGCGAGCGCATGGGCGACTATGCGCGCCGGCGCGACTTCCCCGCCCTGCGCGGCCCGAGCTACCTGTCGGTGCACCTGCGCTTTGGCACCCTGTCGATCCGCACGCTCGCCCGCACTGCCCACGCCGCCACGCTGCGCGGCGGCGCCGAAAGCGCCGGCGCCGCCACCTGGCTGTCGGAGCTGATCTGGCGCGATTTCTACTTCATGATCCTGCACCACCACCCCCGGGTCGCCGCGGGGCATGCCTTCCACCCCGCCTACGATGCCATCCGCTGGCTCAATGGCGACACCGGCGAGCGCTACTTCCAGGCCTGGTGCGACGCCAGGACCGGCTACCCGCTGGTGGACGCCGCCATGCTGCAGATCCGGCAAAGCGGCTACATGCACAACCGGCTGCGCATGGTGGTAGCGAGCTTCCTGGTGAAGGACCTCGGCGTGGACTGGCGGCGCGGCGAACAGTACTTCGCCGACCAGCTCAACGACTTCGACTTCTCCGCCAACAACGGCGGCTGGCAGTGGGCCGCCTCCACCGGCTGCGATGCCCAGCCCTACTTCCGCATCTTCAACCCGACCACGCAGTCCGAGAAATTCGACCCGCAGGGACGATTTATCAGGAAGTACTTGCCGCAACTCGCGCGCCTGCCGGACAAGTACATACATGCTCCCTGGACAGCCTCCGAGGACGTGTTGCTAGCAGCCGGGGTCAAGCTAGGCGAAAACTACCCGCGGCCGATCGTGCAACACGACGTGGCCCGCAAGGAGACGCTGGCGCGGTATTCAGTAGTGAAGGAGAAGGCAGGAATCGACTCTGCACAGCCCGACGGTGACTGAGAACCAAAGAGCCGTAAGCAACGATTCATTGCAGCCGTGTTTTTCCCGCCCGGAGGGCGGGAAAAACCCACGCGCGATGCGAAGCGAGCCGTGAAGGTGTGCCAAGGCCGTATGGGGCGCCTCGGGATTCGGCGAAAAGAGCGGAAAAGAGGGACCCATGTCTGAGTATC